>JBBIVY010000022.1:0-37715 GCA_037439485.1 Planctomycetota bacterium
TTTCCCTCGAGCACGCCGATCGCCATGCTGGAGCGATAGGCCGAGTTGCAGACGGTGATGACCGGTTGCGCCGGGTCGAGCTTCGAGGACAACTCGGCCAGGCGGTTGAGCGGCAGGTTGACGACGTCGCCGATGCGGAGGCCCATCCACTCGCTGGGCAAGCGCACGTCCACGATCATCGGGTCTGTCCCGGCCTTCATCCGGGCGTAGAGGTCGACGGGCTTGATCAGCTCGATCTTTCGGGTGGGCAGGTGCGCCGCTTTCCACGACTCCAGCGTGATGATGCCCGCCGTGTAGCCGATCCGGTGGAGGCGGGCGAGGGCTTCCTTTAACTCCTCCTTGCTGCCGACCAGCACCAGCTTGTCGCCGGCCTGCATGTTCCAGGGAACCATGATGCCTGCCCAGGTCTCCAGCCTTCCCCTCAGGCCGATGTTGACCGAGTTGGGGATGTGCTCCGCCGCGTAGGCCGGCGCCGTGCGGATGTCCGCCAGGTAGGTCTTCGACGGGTCGGTCAGGACCTCATCCGCCTTCATCTCCGCCGGCATGGGGGCCAGCCAATCGACCAGCGGCGGCCCCAGGCGGTTCATCGCGGCGTTGTGGCCGAAGTATTGAGGCGTTTCGGGAAGATCCCGCAGGACAGCCATGATGAAGTCGTAGCGGTTATGGTACTTCAGGTACGGGTTTGAGGCCCGCTCTGCGCCGATTGTCGACTTCGGGCTGTCGCTGAGGTTTGCCCCGCAGAGGCTGCCGGCTCCATGCGCGGGAAGGACCAGGAGTGAGTCGTCGAGTTTCGACAGCTTATCGGTCCAGGAGTCAAACCCCTTCGAGGCGAGGGTCGCGGCGGTCATCTTCCCCTCGAGCAGGTCGGGGCGGCCCACGCTGCCGATGAAGAGCGTGTCGCCGGTCAGGACCACCTTGCCCGTCTTGTCATCTTCGCCGGCGTGGATTACCGCGCACGTCCCGTCGGGGGTATGCCCCGGCGTATCCAGAATCCTGAGGACCGCTGAGCCGATGCGGAATGTCGAGCCGTCCCGGACCCCCTCGATCTTGTACCCGGCCCCGCTGTCGGCGCTCTGGTAGATTGGGCAGCTTGTCGCCTTGACCAGCTCAAGGTGACCGGCAACGAAGTCTGCGTGGGAGTGCGTCAGGTAGACGCCCTTGATCGCCAGGCCGTTCCTCCCCGCATGGTCGAGGTAGAAGCGGATGTCGCGATCCGGGTCAACGACGAGAGCGTCCTTGCCGCTCACTACGAGGTACGAGTAGTGAGACAGCACGGCCAGGTTGATCTGGACCACCTCGAAGCCGGCGAACTTGTAGGTGTCCACGATCTCGTGCGTTGCGCTGGCCTCGGCGTGAGAGGCGGATTCTGCATCCTTGATCTTCGGCGCCTCGCCATGGGTCGGAACCAACAGCCCGAGAAGCAGCATCACGGCCAGACTGGACCCCATCACGTATCTCATCACCACCCTCCTCCAATTGTTTTGCAGGCGCGGTCCAGGTTTTCCACCGCATCCCGCTTGAGCTCCATCACTCAACGACGACGCTCCCCACGAGCTCGGCCTTGGCCGGGCGGTGCTTCGCGAGGTAGGCCTTGAGGGCGTCGACGGCGCGCACATCGAGGTGTTTCCGCTCGCGGCCGTACTTGGCGGGAACGCCCTGCTCGGTGATGAACGCGGCGAAGTAGACACGCTCCGGCTGAAGCTCGGAGCCGCCGATGAATATCTTCTGAACGCGCGTGCCCGCGGGGTTTTCCACTTTCACGTGCACCGTCATGCCGCCGCAGCGCTTCACGTATCCTCCCATCTGGTCGTAGGCGTCGCCTGCGAAGGTGTGTTCGAGGTTTTCTTCGAGCATGGCAACGATCTCCTTCCCCGTCAGCCGGCACGTCGAGACGGCCGGGTCGATGGGCACCATGTTGTTCAGGTCGTTGAAGGTGATCTTGCCGGGAAGGACCGGGGCGCCGTAGCGCCAGCCGTTGCCGAAGGCGATCTCGGCGCCCGTCGCCTCCCTCAGCGCGTCAAGGAGCAGGTTGTCCATCGTCGCCTCGAGGCAGGTGTTGCGGTTGAGCGCGGTGGCCGTCTCGCCCACGACCTCGGACATCTCCTTCTCGTAAGGCGCCACGGCGGCCTTGACGACGGCGTCCATCTCCAGGTCGGGCGCAACGCCCGCCGCCACCTCGATGAGCTTGTGCGTGAAGCCGACGACCCTTCGGTCCTTCACCTCGACGTCGAGCCGGCCGAGGAACGAGCCGTGGCAGCCCGACTGGATCACGATGGTCTTGCCCGCCATCACGGGCCCGTAGAGGCGGTTGTGGGTGTGGCCGCTGAGACACACGTCGACGCCCGGCACTTCCGAGAGCATTTTCATGTCCTGTGGGAAGCCGAGGTGCGAGATGAGGACGACGAGGTCCACCTTCTCTTTCTCGCGGAGGTCCTTCACGATCCCCGGAAGCTCCTCACGCCCGAGCGTGAAGCGCAACCCCTCGCTGAAGGCCGGCGGCATGGTCTTGTCCACGATGTTCGACGCGGCGCCGATGAGCCCGATCTTCAGGCCGGCACACTCCTTCACGACGTACGGCTTGAAGACGAGTTTGCCCGTGTCCTTCTCGTAGATGTTCATCGCGAGCACGAGGAAGTTCAGTTCCGAGGCCAGTTCGCGAACGCGCTTCGGGCCGAACGCGAACTCCCAGTGAAGCGTCATGGCCTCGAGGCCGAGGGCGTTGAGCACGCCCACCATCGCCTGCCCGCGGCTCTTCTGCGCGGGGTAGGTCCCGTAGAACGTGTCGCCGCAATCGCAGAACATCATCCTTCCGCCAGTCTCCTTGCGGATCTGCTTCGCGATGGCCGCGACGCGGGCGTAGCCGCCGGCCTTGTGGTAGACGGGCCCCGCCGGGCCGGGGAACCATTCCTCATGGAGGTCGAAGTAGGCGTGGCTGTCGTTCATCTGCAGGAAGGTCAGCCTGAGGGCAGGGGAGGTCCCCATGGCAACCTGACCCGGGAGGTCTTGCGCAAACACCACGAGAACGGCGGAGAGCACAAGGCAAACCGACAGACGCCGCATCGGGACCCTCCTTCCCGTCGTGCCAAGTCTCACGCTGCGCATTCCGTGTTGTGGGTAGTGGCTATTATTATCAGAGCCCGGAGTATGCTGCAATAGGGAAAACCCCGACCCACGATCACTCGAGGAATGAACGGGCTTCCCTACGGGCGTGGAGCCTGAACTTGAGGATCAACATGGGGGACATCAGCCCCATCGTACTTTGGGACGGGAGATGCCTCCGAACCGTCGTGCGAGGCAATGCGCTCGCGTTCGAGCTCCGCGGGGGTCTTGCCTCGGTTGGCATACTTCTCCACGTAGAAGTAGATGTTCGCCGCGACGTCGAGCGCCGGAACCGCCTCCGACCCGCCGCGCTCCCACTGGCACGAGATGCCATGTGGCAGGTAGATGACGCCGAGGCGCCCCTGGTTGGCCTTGATGGCGAGGCCGAGGATCTCCGGCCGCAGTTCCTTCAGCGGTCGCGGCATGTCGTAGATCTGGTGCGTCGAGGGCAGCGGCTGAAGGGCCGCATCCGGCCAGAGTTCGGCCATCAGCGACCGGAAGGACTGGTCGAAGGCGTGCTTCGAGCAACAGGCCTCCGCGAGGATCGTGCCGCCGCGCTCGACGTATTCCTTCAGCTTCTTCTTGTCCTCATCCGTGAACTGGAGCTTCTCGTGCCCGCTGATCCACAGGATGGGGACCCGGAGCAGGTAGTCGGTCGAGGCATTGAGCGTGACGATGCGCCACTGCTTGGCATACTGGAACTTGTCGGAGATGTAGTCGGTGACGTGGGCGATGTCGTGCAGGTGCAGGTCCCAGTCGCCCTGGCGCCTGAGCTTGTTGATGATGACGGGCGACATGCCGCGCGAAAGGAAGAGGATGCCGAAACACAGGCTCGGCATGTTACCGCCGAAACCGTCGATGGTGCCGCTGGCGACGGGCCCGCAGAGCTTCTCGGCGCCGGCCTCGTACCAGTCGTTGCCGCCGAACTCGCTGTAGCCCGTGAGCATCCCGAGCCGCTCGCATGCGTACCAGCCGTAGGGCTGAAGCCCCGTGTTCCAGTGCTTCGCGATCCAGTCGAGCCCTCGGTCGACCGGCTCCGTGTCGCGCTGGGGCCTGCACTGGTCGTGGCTCTCGGCGTAGAGCATCTCGTTGGCGATATAGGTGCTGACGGTGCCGGCGAGGGTCATGTTGAACGTCGAGGGGCTGGTCAGCCTGGCGCCGGCGGCCTGCCCGATGCTCTGGCGGTACCGGTCCGACTGGTAGTCCCACCCGCCGTCCTGGTGTTGGGCGTCCTCATAGTACTTGAGGAGACGGAGCCAGCAGACCTTCGGGATCTGGACGCCCGCCTTGGCGGCATAGAGCATGCCGAGGACGCCGAACTGTGTGTTGGAATTGTCGGCCCGTCCGGACACGGAGCCGCGCAGGCGGTCATAGTTCTGGTTGACGCCGAAGTCCTTGGGGAACGGCACCAGTCCGTAGCTGAAGGCGCCGACCTGCGGCCCGGTGGCCGCCTGGGACATCGCGAGCATCCAGGCGTAGCCGAAGATCATCTTGCGGTATCGCGTGGGGTCGGCCTGGACGAGGGCCTGCTCCACGAGCCCGTCCGTGTAGGTCTTGGCCTCCGGCCACTGCTGCACGATGAACGTCAGCCCCTTGTGGATCGCCGGCTCGATCCGGTCGGTGGAGACGTACGGCCGGGCGTTGAGGAGCGCCAGCGTCGCCAGGGCCGTGCGACCCACGTCATATCCCGTGCCGCCATGGGTGACGTCCGGCTCCTTCCACGAGCCGTCTTCCTGCTGCAGGTCGATCAGGTGCCCGACACCGGCCTCGATGGCCGCTCGGATCTCCTCGGGGGTCTTCACGGCGTACAGGGTCGGAGATACCCCGATAACAAGCGCCAAGACACTGACAATGCTGAGGGACGTCCGCATGGATACCTGCTGCCTTTCGCCCCCGACAAGCCACTCCCACAACATAATTCTACCCCGGCCGGTACACTTGTCCACCCGCCTAGGTGCTTCCCCTACACCGTCCTTGGCAGCACGAAAATACAGATGCCTCCAAAGCGCACGGTTGGATTTCTCCATTATCGGGCCGGCCGGGGAGCCTCCGCAGACACAAATCAGGGCTTCTCCTGCCGCGTCGGCTGCCCACTGGGCTTGACCTCGCCCGCCGCATTTACAGCGCGTCTTCCCGGCTTTCGCGGTTGGAGATGAAGTCGGGTTTTTCCCAGTCAAGGTTAAGAGCATTCCCTATTTCGCGACGGCCTCGCAAGTCCTACCTTAGACTCGGCGGAAAGCTGTAGAGCCCATGGGTTCAACAATGCAGCCGGAGCAGGACTGCAGGGCATCTCTCGCAGGTGTGGGCAAATGGGCGCGAGCTATCGTAAGGGGGGCGTTGTGACAATCCAGGAAATCCGCAGGCGCGCCCGTCTTCTGGACGTGCCGTTCAAGGGCGGGGACAAGGTGGAGTTGATCCGCGCCATTCAGGCGGCGGAGAAGAACCCGCAGTGTTTCCGGACCGGCCGAACGCAGTGCGCCGAGAGGGCCTGCTGCTGGCTGGAGGACTGCATGTCGCCCCAATCCCCGGACTAGGAAAAGGAGGCAAGCTCATGTCTTTGGACGTCAAAGAGGCGGACGGCGGAAACGTGCTGGAGGTCCGCGTGAGCGGGAAGCTGACGAAGGAGGACTACGGGCGTTTCCTGCCCGAGGTGGAGCGAATGATCGGGCAGCACGGGAAGATCCGGGTGCTGTTCGACATGCACGACTTCCACGGATGGAGCGCCGGGGCCCTGTGGGCTGACATCAAGTTCGACCTGAAGCACTTCAAGGACATCGAGCGTCTCGCGATGGTTGGCGAGAAGACGTGGGAGAAGGGCATGAGCACGTTCTGCAAGCCGTTCACGACGGCGACGATCCGCTACTTCGAACGCGCGCAGGAGGGTGAGGCGCGCCGTTGGGTGAAGGAACAGTAGGCATCGGGGCGCGTGCGTCGGGTCCCGGCCCGCACGCGACTTGACATTCAACAAGCACACGGCGCAACGCCCCGGTGTCAGACAAAGGGAAAGGGCACGATGTGCCCATGGAAAAACGGAGTTCTGGATTACATTGCAGGGGAGGAACGGTCATGACGCCTCGAAAGGGATGGATGGCGGCGGTGGTTCTGGCTGTCGTGGGGCTGGGCGTGCTCTGGTCGTGGATGGCCTTCATCGGCTGCGCGCGGGCGGAAGACAAGACCGTCCTGCTGACGGCAAAGGAGGTCGACGAGGCGCGGGCCGACCTGAACAAGATGCCCGAGCCGCAGGCGTTCATCCTGATCTCGAAGGTCATCCGCCCGTCCGTGGTCAGCGTCATCACGAAGCGCACGCCCAATGTGCAAATGCAGCAGATGCCGGACAGTTTCGGCGACGAGTGGCCGTTTGACATGCCCAACCCCTTCAAGGATTTCCAGAAGCGGTTCAAGAACCAGCCGCAGCAGGAGAAGGTGGTTGCCTTGGGCTCCGGGGTCGTGGTGGACAAGGAGGGCCGCGTCCTCACCAACAACCACGTCATCGATGGCGCCCAGGACATTACCGTGGTTTTCCCCGATGAGAGCAAGTACAAGGCCACGCTCGTCGGCACCGACCCGAAGAGCGACATCGCGGTCATCAAGATGAAGGACTGCCCGGCCGACCGGCTCGTCCCGGCGATGTTCGCCGACAGCGACAAGGCCCAGGTGGGCCAGTGGGTGCTGGCGGTCGGGGCGCCGTTCGGCCTGACGCAGAGCGTCTCCGCCGGCATCATCTCCGCCAAGGGCCGCAACGGCGTCGGGGTCATCCCGAACGAGTACCGGTACGAGGACTTTATCCAGACCGACGCGGCGATCAACCACGGCAACTCCGGCGGGCCGCTTGTGGATTACCATGCCAACGTCGTCGGGATCAACGCGGCCATTGCCACGGAGACCGGGGAGTACGCCGGCGTCGGCTTCGCTATACCGTCCAACATGGCAAAGAGCGTCATGCAGCAGCTTATCTCCAAGGGCAAGGTCGTCCGCGGCTACCTCGGCGTGGAGATACGCCGGGTCACAGAGGACGACGTCAAGACCCTCAAGCTTCCGAAACGCGAGGGCATCTACATCAACAAGGTCTACGACGATACGCCCGCCTCAAAGGCGGGACTTAAGGAAAAGGATGTCATCGTCGCCATCAACGGCAAGCCGTCGGAGCGGGTCGAGCCGCTGCGAGAGACCATCGCCGAGACGGCCCCCGGGCAGAAGGTGAAACTCGACATCATCCGCGGCGGCAAGCCGGAGACGGTCGATGTCACAATCGAGGAGCAGCCCTCGGAAGCGCCCACTGTGGCCGAAGGAGCCTTCACGGACAAGGAACTCGGAATCACCGTCCAGACCCTGACGGCAGACTTGGCGGGCGCGCTGGGACTGGCGAAGGGTGAGAAGGGCGTTGTGGTGATGGGCCTCGACGGTGGAGGCTTGGCCGACAAGGCGGGGATCAAGATCCGGGATCTCATCACGCAGGTCGCCAACAAACCCGTCGCGGACACCGCCGAATACCGCGACGCGCGCAAAGGCATGAGCGTCGAAAAGGGCGTGCTGCTGACGGTCAAGTCAGGAGGCAACGAAAGGCTGGTCCTTGTGAAGTAGGCCTTCGGAGGATCAGCGCCAGTGACAGCCATGGGGGGAATATGTTCCGGAACACGTTCTACGTCGGCCGGTTCTTCGGCATCCCTGTCCGCATCCACATCAGCTGGCTCATCGTCTTTGTCCTGCTGACATGGAGTCTGGCGGAGATGTGGTTTCCGTCTCACTACAAGGACTGGTCGACAGGGCTTTACTGGGAAGTGGCCGTCGCCACATCCATCCTCTTTTTCGCCTCGGTGCTGGCCCATGAACTGGCCCACTCGGTGCTGGCGCGGCACCGTGGGCTGAAGGTCCGGGATATCGTGCTCTTCATCTTCGGCGGGGTGTCGGAGATCCCCGACGAGTCCAAAACGCCCGGCGCGGAGTTCTGGATTGCGGTGGTGGGACCCGGGCTCAGCATAGCGGTCGGTGGAATCTTCGCGCTCGCAGGATACGCTCTTGCTCCCGTCTCCCCGCCGCTGTCGGCCATAGGACTGTACCTTGGCCTTGTCAACGTCTTCCTGGGCGTGTTCAACCTGATCCCGGGCTTCCCGCTGGACGGCGGCCGGGTGCTGCGCTCGATCCTCTGGAAGGTCGGGGGAGATCCGGACCGCGCGACGCGCTGGGCGGCTCGCTTCGGGCAGGTGATCGCCTACCTGTTTATCTTCGTCGGGATCTACCAGGCCTTCCGGGGCAACTTCGTCGGGGGACTCTGGCTCGCCTTCATCGGATGGTTCCTCGACAACGCGGCCCTGTCGAGCTACCGGCAAGTGTTCGTCAAGCATTTTCTGGCCGGGCACCGCGTGCAGGAGATCATGACGCGCGAGTGCCCGACGGTGGCCCCCGATATGCCCGTCCACACCCTCGTGGAGCAGTACTTTCTTCCCTACCCTTTTCGATGCCTCCTCGTGACCTCCGGGGAGCGGACGGAGGGGATCGTCAATATCCAGGGGCTCCGCCATCTTCCCCGCGCCGAGTGGAACTCCGCGGACGCCCGGCGCGTCATGGTCCCCATGGAGAAGGTCATGAGCGCGCGCTCTGACGACGATCTCTGGAGCGTGCTTACCCGCATGACCGCCGAGGAGGTCAGCCAGTTCCCCGTGATCGATGACGGGAAAGTCGTCGGCTTCCTCTCCCAGGCCGACATTCTCAGGTTCCTGCGCCACGGGCCTTACCCGGGGCCGTAGCGCCGGAGGCCTCCATGTCAGCCCTGGCTGAAGTCGGTAGCGGTTGTCTGCCCGAAAGGGGATTACAGGCGAACGTCGGCAAGGAGCAGTTCGGCGTCGTCTTCGGCGCGGACGGAGAGACGTGCCTCATCGGTAAGCTTCGCAGCGCCCATCGCCCGGAGCCGTTGGCCGTTCGCGTCAACAGGCCCGCCTTCCAGGACATAGAGATACGCCCCACGTCCGACCAGAATCTCGCGCTCGACCTCCCGGCCTTTCTCGAGGGAGCATGAGAAAATCTCGGCATCGGCGTGGATAAGAAGCGCAGCCGGGTCCGCTGGCGAGACCAGCGCCAGGAAGCGGTTCGTCCGCTCGGACCGGTCCACGTCTTTCCGCTCCACCAACGGGTCAAGGTGACATGCCGACGGGTGAAACCACATCTGGATGTAGCGCATCGGCGCGTCGGCGCGGCCGTTGACCTGGGAGTATTGCAGCCCGCGACCGATCGTCATGCGTTGCACGCCGCCCTTGCGGAGCGCACCCTCTCCGCCACGGTCGTCCTGGTGACGGAACTCCCCCTCGGCGCAATAGGTGACGATCACCACCTCGCTGTGCGGATGCGGCGGCCAAGAGGCGCCGGGCGAAAGCGTGACATCGTTGAACACGCGCAGCGTCCCGAACTGCATGTAAGACGGGTCGAGGTACTCGTCGAGAGAGAAATGCCAGCGTCCACTGAATGTCCCGTTGCGAATGGCCCCGGAGGTGTGATGGATGCTCTCGGGTTCACGAATGACGATCATGTGGGTCCCTCGCGTCGGACGTCAAACAGCGTGAAACTGCCCGGGCTGAGTTCCCGGCAAAACTTCGAACTCGACCATCGTGATGTCGTCACGGGAAACCGGCGAGAGCGACGAACGCCTCAACGCGTCCTCCAAAATCAGCGTCATCTGACGTGCCAGCGGTTCAGATGGAGCCTCCCGGAGAATCCTCAGGATCCCTTCCGGCCCCATCGGGTCGACGGGTTCGCCCGCGCTGCTGACGCCATCGGTGAAAAGAAGCACGCGGTCGGCGTCGTGCAGAGCCAGGACTTCCGTTTCCCATTCGGCGTCGGCCATCACCCCGAGAAGGGCGCCGGTCGAGAAGAGCGTGTCGGCATCCCCACGACACATGAGTACGCCGGCGAGGTGGCCCGCAGCCACGTAGGTCCAGGTCCGATCCGCCGGATTCCAGATGCCGACGCAGGCGGTGACGAACACCCCCTGTCCCGAGCATCTCATAAGGTCCTGGTTCACCAACCGGATGACTTCGCTCAGGTCACGGCACTCGGCAACCCGGTGCTGGATGGACATCTTGACGACTCCGGTCAGGAGCGCCGCGCTGATGCCGTGCCCGGCGACATCGACGATCGAGATGCCCGTGCAACCGTCGGCGAGTGGAAAGACATCGTACAGGTCCCCCGCGACCGATTCGACGGGACGGAAGAGCCCTGTGACCTCAAGTCCGGGCATGGGAGGAAGCGTAGCGGGCAAGAGATCCTTCTGGATTTGCTGGGCGCGTTCGAGCTCGGCATGGCGCAGGTGCTCGGTGTGTTCAATCTCCGCAGTCATAGAGTTGAAGTCATTCGCCAGGGCGCGGAACTCCTTCGGACCACTTGCCCTCGCACGCGCGGAGAAGTCCCTCCGCGACCACTGGCTCTCCGCCCGGGAAAGTTCCCCCAGCGGGCTCAACACCCACCGCTTGACGACCAGGAGGATGACGGCAACCAGGGCTCCCTCGATGAGGACGGCGATCAACACCCGCCTGAGGATTTCCGCTTCGAGGGCCTTCTGAATCGGATCGCAGTACTGGCCGATGAGGTAGCGGGTCCCGCTCTTGTCCGTCGCCATGACGTAGGAGAGTTCCCGGGAGCCGATGGGCACAACGCCCCGTCGATCCCTCGCGGCCATCAGGGCCTTTGTGACTTCCGGCCCGCTGTGCTCCACGGCGTTGACGAGGACCGTGTTGTCATGGTTGAGCACGAGCACGTGGTAGCCGGGCGCGAAGTCCTGGTGCATCTTGTCGCAGACCCTGTTGACGTACGTTGAGAACGCCCGGTTGTCGGGGATCGCCGACCGGGCCAAAATCAGCATCTGGACTTGCTCCTCGTGGTGGTTCAGCAGGATGCTGATCTGGGATTGCCGCTCGCGCAGGTAATGCACGACGGCCGAGACCGTCAGTCCTGCGGCCGCGATGAGCGCAACTGCGAGCGTCAACCGCAGGCCAAGGGATGTGCCCTTCCGACTGTTCCTCGCCAGATGGGGGGCATCGGTGTCGCGCTTCATGGCCTGTCTCTCGCTAACAGCGGCGTTTCCGCCTCCATGTGTCGAGCCGCCATATCCCTCAACGCACTCAGCGCGCGAAACTGCAGGGCACGGATCGCCTCTGAACTGAGTCCCATAATCTCGCTGATCGCGGGGTTCGAGAGGCCCTGAATGAACTTGAGCGTTACCAACTCTCGTTGCTTATGGGTGAGCGCACCCAGTGCGGACTCCAGGTCCATATGCGTGCGGGGCGCCTGGGACATGGCCCTGGCGTAAGCAATGTCACCCGTGCTCTCCTCGTCCAAAGCGACTTCCTTCCTCGCCGCCTTCGACCGAACGTGGTCGACGACTACATTTGCGGCAATCCGATAGACCCATGCCACGAATGAACCATTCTGTTGACCGATGTGGGTCAACACCCGAAGAAACACCTCGCCGGTCAGATCCTCCGCCGACCACGCGTCAGTCCGGTAGCGCATGTGCGTCAGAACCCTCGGGTAGTAAGCCCTCAAGAGGGCGGCCAATGCCTCGGAGTTGCCGGTTCGCGCACCAAGAACGACGCGGTCAGTATCGCGATCCACCGGAACGGTCTCCCCGACCTGAGGCGGGCCTTCCCGTCTATCGTGATCCGGAGCCGTGAAAGCGGCCCGGCACGAATGAGCTTCCTATTGGGGCGCGAAAAGTCTCCGTGGCGGAGGCGAACTCTCCTACGAGAAGCGGGGGCTTCCCGTTCGTGAGGCGGACGACGCGCTGGAAATCCCCCTCGACCAGCATCCACTCGCAGTTCCCGTCATCGCTCGGGCTCTTGCGAGGGGTTGCGACCGGGTTTGACTTCGACATGGAGATGAACTGCCCCTTACGTGAAACGATGCCGATCTCCACCACGTAGGTTCCATTCTCGGGGACATGCAGGTACCAGTTGCAGCCCTCAGGAATGACAGGGACGTCTTGCGGCTCGTCGGATATATTGGAGTGAATTCGGAGAATCCAGCAGGCGCCGTCAAAGATGTCCTTGCCGTATTCGCGTCGCACCTCCTCCATTCGGGGGCCTTGCTGCTCCCAGTAGACGAACACGCAGTTGGGGTCGCGCACGATGGCGGCGAGGTGATCCCGTCCGTAGTGAAGGGGTAAGGCGAGGGCCGGGACCGGGGGCGTTGGCACGCAAGAGACACCAGCATACCGAGGTTCCTGTGTCTCCGCCGGCGACGAGGCGGCATCCGAACGCCGGCTTTCGCTGGCCCCACGCCCCCGGCCGGTTTCCTTGTCGGCCATTACGACCTTCCTTCACGATACGCCGCCATGCTGATCATGCCCAGCCTAGCCATCGAGCGATCCAGCACGGATAAGCGGCAAGATTAGCCCGGTTGGTGGGAGGGGAGCAATGAGGGAAATGCTGAATCGCAGCTTCGAAAAACCGCACCCGGCCAAACAGCCGCAACGAACCGGCTACCTTATCGGCCTTGGTCAGTATCCAGCGGAAGCAGGGGGCAACCCGCCGCCTTGCCGCCCAGACACGATCCCAACCGAGGGCAGGTTCCGACCTTGAGATCCTGGAAACCTATCGCGCTCCGCTCCTCAGAACGTATTCGAGGCTCACGGGAACAGCCGTACCGTCTCCGCGAAGCAGTTCGCGGAAACCTGCCTCGTAGAGCATCTTGCGGCATGCCCCCATGCCCAGGCCTCGATGCCCCGAGGTGTCGGCTTCTGTATCGCGCGGGTTGGCTCCGCTCTCGGCGTAGACGGTATTGGCCCCCGCCGCCAATCCCAAGAGGTTGGGCTCGTGAACGGCGATGCTGCGCGTTTCCCGGCAGGAGAGCGTCGTCAGCGAAACAACAGCCACAATTTGGGCAAGCCGCCGCTCAGTGATCTGGCCTCGGGCGGCGAGGGGCGCGCCGGGCACAAAGACGCGCCGCATGGCGGCGTGCTGAAAACAGCCGCACTCAATGCCCAGGAACAATTGCTCGGCGAGTTCCTCGGGCGTATGCTCCGGTCCAATGGGTTCGCAGCAGTAGTAAAGGTCAAGTCCCGCTTCTCGGACCACCGACATCGTCTGTCGACGGCGCGCGGGATCCAGCCCCGTGTCAACTCCCTCCCGCAGCCGGCATACATGGTACGCTCCATTGACACCTGCAGACCTGATCTCGGCCGCCTGGTGCAGGTCGAAGTCCCCGATATTGACAACAATCTGGGTCTGAGCAGGAAGAGCGTGGCGCACCGACTCAACGGTTTTCAGCAGGAACTCCATATCCGTTTCATGCATCGTCATCAGGAACAAAGCATAGAGGTCTCCGCTTTCCGAAAGGGAGGTCGCGCGTCGCAGTATCTCGTCAAGTGGCAGCCGGGCCCTCTTGAATTCCGTGTGCCCTTCGCCAAACGCGCAGAACTTGCAGTCGCCGGGACATGGGGCGGTTTCGACTCCTATCTGCGCCAGCAGTATGGCGTTGTGGCCGAATCTCTTCCGCGCCAGGGCATCCGCCATGCCCACCATGATTCCCACCTCCCACGAATCGGGCGGCAGGCCCAGCAGGTAGGCGCACTCTTCCCGGTTCGGCCCTTTGCCCTCCGCGGCGGAGGCCAGCACTCGCTCAAGACGATCCGGCAGATACACGGCATTTCTCCTTTCATGGGGGGACGGTCTGACGCCATTTCTCCCACACGCCTTACCCAAATCCTGTCATAGGTCCCATTTGAAACCTGCAGATGGGGTCAGGAACTCGCCGGAGAAACAGCCCTTGAGATAATCCCTCGCAGAACCGCCCGTGCAATGGCACGGCGCAAGGACCACAACCCGGCAGTGTCTCAATTCATCGGCCGTTCTCTGTAGCCTCTCCTCTCTTGCCTGCAGCAGGTGCATTCCGCCAAGCATGGCACAGATGGGAATCATTCCTGATACGTCTGAAATGTACTTCAGGGTGTTGACGACTCCCGCGTGGGCGCAGCCGAGCACCACGATCAGGCCCCTTCGCGTCTTTATCCATAAAGCCTGGTCGTCGAGCATCGTGTCAGGTCGCGAGCAGTCGCCATCGAGGAAGAATTGCCAGCCGGTGTCCTCGAAGTCCGTCACGCGGGGAATCGGCCCCGTCACGAATACGCCCTTCAAGACCTCGGTTGGCAAGAGACAGTTGCGAAGGGTCTCGGATCGGGCCAAGAGCGAGTCCCGGCACGCCTCGGGCATCCCAATGGAACGCACGGTCCCGCCGGCATCGCGGGTGTACTTGGGTTCCAGAGCGGCCGAGTGAAGGTAGATCGTCGCGTTCTTCGCTGCATTCAGGGCAGCGCTCAGCCCACCGGTATGGTCATAGTGCCCGTGGCTGAGCACCACCGCATCGGCCCAGGCGAGTCCCACGCCCAGCGCATTCGCGTTCTGCATCATGGCGACGCCCTGCCCCGTGTCGAAGAGCACGTTGCCCGACGGGGTCTCGATCCAGAATGAAAGCCCATGCTCGGCCATCAGACCGGCCTGAGCCACGTCGTCGCACAAAACCGTGATGCTGATCCCCTCAGACATCGATGATCCTCTTGATTCCTTCCGTTATGCAGGCGTCGCTTGCCCGCTCAGCCTTCATGCGGACGCCCGGGAGCGGCGGGAGCACCTTCGCCTTTCGCAGGATCGTCCACGTACCCATCAGGACCAGGATGATTCCGACCAAGACCGCCCCCCGTTGCTTCCACTTGGCCCTGAACATGTGTCCCGTCATTCCGAGGACTAACAGCGACCAGACCGTCCCCAGCCCCATGGCGACCATGATGCCAATTCCCAGGAGTGGGCCTCCCCGCTCAGCGGACAAGGCCAGAAAACTCACGGTGATCGGGCAGGGGAGAAACCCCGTTGCCAGTCCCAGACACAAGGCTGACAGCGGCGAGGGCTTCTGGAAGAACTGACGAAGGAGGGACGTGAACAAGCCGTCACCGTCGGCGCTGTCAGATCTCTTTCCACGGCTGGGGAATAGGCCCAGAACGAACAGGCCCATGATGACCATGACCGCGCCGGCCAGGTACCCGGGGACGTCCTTGACGGCGGGCCACTTGGCCAGGCTCACAAGGCCGCCGAGCGCCCCGGCCAACGCCCCGAGGAAGGCGTAGGTCGTGATCCTGCCGGCATGCCAGCACGCCTGTCGGAAGAGGACGGCAGCCTTGCTCTCGCCGGACGACAGGTAGAGCGCGAACCCGCCGCACATGCCAAGGCAGTGCGGAAACGCCGCCGCGCCTCCTACCAACGGCAGCCAGAGGTATTCCATGATCACTCTCCCGAGTTTGGATACCGTAACGGTCCACGCTCAGCGCTTGCGGCCGGGCACGTGAGACCAGTCGACTGGGAGGCAGCCTCAATCAACGCTGGACCTTCGCGTTTGCCTTGATGGTATTCATGACGTCCGCGCGCTTCACGTCCTGGTATTCGCTTTTAAGGATCTCCGCGATGTCGTCGTCCGTCATGGCGTCGCGCCGGACCACGTGGTAGCCCCAAGGCGACTCGAACGGCTTGGAGATCTCGCCGGGCTTGAGCTTCGCAACAGCGAGGGCGAAATCCCTGCCAAACGCCATAGCGCTGACGCATCCGAGCAGCCCGCCCTTCGGGGCACTGACCGCGTCCTCCGAGACCGCCTTCGCCTCGTCCTCGAGCTTCTTGCCCTTGTTGATCTCTTCCCAGGCGGCCTGGGCCTTCGCGAGCGCGGTTTTGCGGACCTCCTCCGGCCCCGTTGCGAACTTCGGGTTCTGGTAGGTCTTGAAGAAGACGTGGGACAGTTTCGAGTACGCCTCCTCCACGCGCGGGCGCTCCTCCCGGACCTTCGCCTCGCGCGCCGGTCCCGGAGGATTGTCCTTGTCCCACTCCGCAAGGATGTGCTTCTGGACACCCAGGTCGTTGGCGATCAGCCCTCGCAGCTCCTTCATGTCGAGGTAATTCGCGTCCATGAACTGATCGAGGCTTTCGTACCGGCAGCAGGCGCACCCGGCCGCCGGGGGATACTTCCGCAGCATCTCGATTTCCTTATCCACCTCGGACTCCGGCACCTGCACCTTGGCTTCCCTGAGGAACTGGCGGACCGTCAGCGCTTCGATCATCCGCTCGAGGCGGGTCTCGCGCACCTCGGTCGGGTCAAAGTCGAATGACCCCTTCGACGGCTTCCAGGCGAGGGCGCTCTCGCGGATCGCCTCGCCGTTCACCGTGGCGGCGACCGGGTCGTCCTTGGCCGGCTTTCCAGGGGCGGGGGTGGCGTCCGCCGACCAGTCCACAACGGTGGAGGAAGGCCGCTTCGACGGCGTCGTGAACACGCCGATGAGGAGGAGAGCAGCGATGACGAGTGGGATGGCGGCGTAATGCAGGATTTTCTTCACGACGTTGTCTCCTTTTTGTTCCCGACGAGTGCTATGGCGAGCAGCGCGACGAGCAGCACGCCTTCGACGGCAATGGGAACCAACGGCCCGGACCGGCTTGCGTGCGCACCGCAGCGCTTCGCATCGCGCAGGCTGACGATGGCGACCTTCGCCCACTGGTCGGGGTCTCTTTCCACGTGCAGCACGCCCTCGAATACGCCACGGTCTTTCCAGACCGGCGGAAGCTCGGAGGCGTCCGCGGGGAAGACCATCGCGGCGTTGTAGAACGTCGGGCGCGTTCCCTGCGAAATCCCGTCCCACCAGTCGCGGCCGACGAGGATGCGCGGTGGAACTGAGTAGAATCGCCGGACGAGGAACCCCGAGACGACGGCGCGGCGGCCGTCGAGGGCGAGGAGTGCCGGGGGCAGGAGGCGCGAGGCGGCGTTATCCGCGGCGGCGAGCGCGGCAAAGTCAAGGAGCGGCAATCCGGCGTCCTTCGCGGCACGGGCGGGGTCGACCTCCGGCTCGTCCCCCGTGATGGGTATCACCGACTCTCCCTCCATCCGGTAGATGAACCCTTCGGCGGGCTGGGCGTCGGGGAAGAACTTCCCGCGCACGATGACGGGGGTGAGGCGCTCGAACGTGACCGGTTCTTTCATCTCAACGAAGAGGTACTGGCTGAACTGCGGCCGCGGCCCGTAGCAGCAGGTCTGCGTCGTGCGCAGGAGGCAGAACGTCTTCGTCCGCGCGCCGGCCTGAAGGGGATACATGAAGCCGATGCACGAGACTGCCTGTCCGGCCAGCTTGCGAACCGGTTCGGGACATGGGGCGGGAGACTTCGGGTCGAACTCCCATTGCCCGAGGGTCGCGAACGTGAGGAAGAGCGGCCTATCCATCCGCGTCGACTTCTCGTCGATGCCGATGACATTATGGGGCTGGAGCGCGCCCGTTCCTGTCTCCGAACGGACGGACACCGAGCCGAGAAGCTCCTCCCGCTCGCGGGCCTGTTTCGTCCGATACCAGTGCTCCGCGTGGTTCGCCGCGAAGAACAGGGCGAGCGCGGGCAGGCCAATCCAGAGGAGTTTTTTTCGCCAGGGTTTCATCCGAGACTCCCTAGTCCGGGTCGTAACCGTTCGGGTACTCGATGCGAACCGGCTGCGGCTTCCCCTTGAACGTCACGGTCCCGATTGCGACGAACTTCTTCGCGTCCTTGAGCCAGTCGGCCGCTCCCTCGAAGCAGGAGCAGTCGCCAACCTTCTCCTCCGCAAGATCGTTCGGTTTCGCGGCAAGCACAAGCGTCCGGGGCTCCTTCGCGCCGTCGAGCGTCACCGAGAGCGACACCTCCTTGTCCAGGATGCGCACCGCCTTGTCCGTGTCGCTGCCGCCGCCCACAAACCAGAGGGTCATTGTCGCTCCGTCGATTTTCACCTCCGCGTGGCCGTTCTCGCAGGTGGTCAGGGCGTTCAGCACGCCGCCGTGGGCAGCCTTGTGCTCTCCCTTTTCCTTCGGAGCTTCCTGTTTTGTGCCGCCGCAGCCGAGCGAGATGACAAGGCACAACGGCGCGAGGAGGAGTATGGTCTTTGGCATCGAGCATCCCTTTCACGAAACCGGCGTCAGGTTCTGAAGCACGCCGAGACGGTACGCTTGGACCGAAGGCATCAGCCCGGCAACGAGGCCGAGGAGCATCGCCGCGGGCAGGACAAAAAGGTCCGCCCCGGAAACGTAGCCCGCCGAGAAGCGCAGCCCCGTCTCGACGCGGATGAACTCGCTCCCCACCGCGACGATGGCATGGCCGAACGCGAGGCCGAGGACAGCGCCGGCGAGGGAGATGATGAGCGACTCGGCCATGACGAGGCCGAACACGGTCCGCCGCGTGGCGCCGAGGCACCGCATGAGCGCGAGGTCGCGCCTCCGCTCGCGAAGCGCTGACACGAGCGCCACGAACAGGAACAGGAGCGCCAGGGCGGTCACCAGAATCGCGATGCCGACGAGGACCCGGTCCACCCACCCGATGATGCTGAAGAGTTTGGGCAGCACTTCGCTCGGACGGATGAGCTGGGCCTGCGCGGACTGGTTGATGTCGTACTCCAGCCCCTGGACCAGAGGGTTCTGCCCTCCGCCGCGGCCGGGCCGGATCTTCAGGAACGCGCCGCTGATCTCGCGCTGGTCCTCGTTGATCGCCATCCCCTGGACGTCCGAGCCGTGCCCCCCGAGCGTGTAGAAGGCGAGAAGCGGGATGTAGATCGCGCGGTCGTGGGGCGTTCCGGTCGGCGCCAGGATTCCGACGAAGCGGATGTCCTTCTCGTAATGGACCTTGTCGCCGGGGTTGACGCCGCAGGTCGGGTTGAATGTTTGCCCCAACTGGAGGTGAAGCTCCCTGGCCGCCTCGGCGCCCGCGACGGCCTCGTCGAGCCCCGCGAACATCCGTCCCTGTCCCCCGCGCCCCGGGTTGAATGAGAAATGCTGCCCGGGCAGGTATTCGAACTCCGTGAAGAACCGCGGGTCGATGGCGTTGACCCGGAATCCAGCGTAGGAGTGTCCCGTGATGAACGGGATGCCGCTTTCCACCACCGGGGCTTCGAGCACCTTCTTGTAATAGGTCCACTTGACCTTGCCCGGCATCTCCTCAAGGTGGTAGAGCGAGTTCAACACGATCTGGAGCGGGGAGCCCTTGGGACCAAGAATGGCATCCACGCCCAGCCCCTCCTGCGTGAAGTTCCGGTGGGTCTGCTCTCGCAGCGACGCGACCGAGACGAGGAGCGCCACGCCAAGGGCAATACTGACGACGGCGAGCGCCGAGGAAAGGGCGTGCTGGCGGAGGCTTTTCACGACGAGGGTTGGCAGTTTCATGACGCACCCCCGTTCCCGTTGAGCGCACGGTTGAGCGTCATGAAGTCGACCCTTCGGTCAAAAGCCTCGGCGATCTTCATCTCGTGGCTGACGACGACGAGAGCGCACCGGTGCTCGCGGCAGGCCTCGCGGAGCAGTTCGACGACCCCGGCGGCGTGCTTCGGGTCCAAGGAGCCGGTGGGCTCGTCGGCGAGGATGAGCTTCGGTTTTCGCGCCAGGGCCCGGGCGATGGCGACCCGCTGCTGCTCGCCGATGGAGAGCTTCGAGGGATAGTAGTGCTCCCGGTGCGCGAGGCCCACCTTCGCCAGAAGTTCCCGCGCCTGCGTCCGGTTGACTCCGCCGTGCGAAAACGCCGCACCGACGAGCACGTTCTCGATGGCCGTGTATCCCTGGAGCAGGTTGAACGTCTGGAAAATGTAGGAGACGTGCGCCGCCCGGAAGCGGTCACGCTCGGCCTCGCCAAGGTCCGAAAGCTCCGTTCCGCACACGACCACCGAGCCGCTCGTCGGTGCCAGGAGTCCTGCGACCACGTTGAGCAGCGTCGACTTGCCGCTGCCCGAAGGGCCGGAGATCGCGACCTGTTCTTCGTCGCCCACCTCCCAGTTTGGAACATCGAGCGCAAGGAACGGCTCAGCCCCGGCTCGGTACTCCACCGTGAGGTTGCGGATGGATATCACCACGGGTTTTCTCCCGGATAAGACGCGCCGCCTCCGGGCGTTCTTTGCGAAGGCCCGGGTGCGTCCACGAAACGTCGGACGTCGGCATCAGAGGGAGATCAAGACCGGAGGAGCGCGTGGGGAGAGTTGGATAAACTGATCCTGGGTCAACGGGGCATCAGGAATTTGCTCTGAGGATGTCGCAGGCGAGAAGCCGGCGAAAGCGACCGCCCCATGGGTGCCGTCGGATTGAGCGTTTTGGAGAAACTGGCAGGCAACGCAGGTCGACTCGGCGGTCGCCGGGCGAACACTGGCCAGCACTACGTGCAGCCCGGCATAAACTGGAGGACGGTGATTCCTCAGCGCGTGCAGGTCGGAGAGGTGCAGGACCTTAGAGGCCGACATGCACGACTCGTGTCCGCCTCGCACGCCGCACGTATGCAGGCCGGGCACCCCTGCCGTGAGCAGCGTAAAGCAGCCGAGCAATATCCACGTTGTAACATGCTGTAGCCGACTCATGAGACTCCCAACCCGCAGGATTCTCGACCGGTGATGGCCATGCACCCTACCGGGACTATTATATCTTTCGGTTGGGAAAGGACAAGGGGCCGCGCAACATTCATGGCGGCCCCCACGCCTCACTCGTGGCACCGGCAGAAACCGCCCGACTCCTTGAGCCTCCCGTCAAGGAACTCCTGCGCCGCCTGCTCCGGGGTCATCTCCGGCGGTGCAACAACCGGCGTAATGCCGTTGGCCTTCAGATCCTCGGCCGCGCGCCTCCCCATGCCACCGCAGATGAGGGCCTGACAGTCCTCTAGGCCGGCAATCACTCCAGCGTGGCTGTGCGCGTGCTCGCCGTGATGCTGCCCTCCGGAGCACTGGCCCATGGCGTGGGGAGTGAAACTGTTCCCCCGCACTTCGCGGCCCACGATTTTTCCGTCCTTCGCCTCGAACACGATGAAGCAGGCGCTGCGGCCAAAGTGCTGCGAGACGGCGGTGCCGTCGGTTGACGCTATCGCGATCTTCATGTGGCTCTTTCTCCTTGATAGGCGATTCCCTGTCCTCTTGCGCCGGGACTATGCCTGCCCGTGACGCCTCCCGTGACAGCACCCGCGGCCGCCGGCCCCCTGCGGGCCACGCTCTTCCGCGGCACGGTGAAGGTTCGCGCTGTGACAAGAGGGGCACTCGGCGGGACGAGCCGTCCCGTGAGCCACCTGCCACGTGTGCTGACAATCGCTGCACTTGAACGTCCGCATGTTCGCAACCATGAAACTGCCTCCTTCTATCCTCAGGGCCTTTCCGTTCACCAGGGCATCGGCGACTTTCCGCCGTGCGGACTCGATCACGCGACCGAATGTCTGCCGGGAGACGGCCATTTTCTCCGCGGCGTTCTCCTGGTAGAGCCCTTCGAGGTCGGCGAGGCGCAACGCCTCGAACTCCTCCACGGCCATCGCCACCTCCTCCAGGTCGCAGAGGGGCACGCCGCGCGGCTTGAAATAGGCCACCGACGGCAGGCAACCGACCCGCCGGCACTGTCTCGGCCTCGGCATCGCCGTTTCTCCTCAAAGGGCTCCTGCATCATTATGAGCATATGCCCGTAATAAGTCAAGCACAAAATCCGACTCCTTTTCACCAGATGCCCTGCCCTACTTCTGAAGGATGCCGCAGCCGCGTGGCAACTATGCTGCAGGTTGCACAGCAGGTACGGGATATCGCACTCAGGCTGTTCTGTTTGGGAGCCTGGGGAGGAATGGAGTCGACTGCCTACGGGTAAGCCATCGCGCAGATCGCGACGACGCCCGTCGTGGGATGGACCGACATCCAGCGGTTGACGGTTTCGCTCCCGACCGGCGCGCGGAAGGGGCCGCCGTTCGCGTTGATGACCCGAAACTGCAGCCGGTTCGTGGCGTTGTCGGAGAACGGCCCGGGCCAGCTGATGCCGCACGGCTTACGCAAGGCCGGACTTCGCGAGTCGAGACGGAAGCCAGGACGGGTCTTCCTGGCACCGAACGCAGGCTGCGTGCTGGACCGGGATGTCTCCGGCGCGCTCGCAGAACAGCTTTACCACCTCGCACCCGCAGATGAGCTTGAGAATGACCTGTCTGCGGTCGGCGCAGGGCGGCAGCGGCGTTTCCGGGGTCGCGAACGTCGATGGAATCGGCGGAAGGCCGCGACTTCGGGCGGAGGCAAACATCACGAGCAGGGCCGCGTGCCTCTCAGCAACCTCGTCGGTCATATTATCGTCCTCGCCGCAGCGGTGTCGCAGCCGCTCACGCGGAGATACTGTCCGGTCGGATCGGTGCCGCCCTTCTTCTTCCCCGTCCACATGTCCGTCGCGTTCAGGCCGGCGTTGGAGCATTGGATCACCATCCACCAGAACGGCGTGCCGGAGCCCATCGCGATGTAGCAGAAGGCGTTCTGCAAGACGTCGCTCTTCCGCCCGTTGATATTGATAAACGTGTCGGGGCTGCCGAAGAAATACGCCGCGAACCACGAACACTCCGGAACGGTGAACGCCATGTCACCGCCGCCGTTGCAGTAGGCGTGGAACCCGCCATCCCACAGCGGGTAGCCGTTCGGGGCCGCATCGCAAGTCTGGCACTGGGTCGGCGGGATGCCGCCTATCGGGTGCTGCGCGTAGTTCTGGATGTAGTAATCCCGGCTGAACTGAGGCACGTTCGGAAACCCGCAGCCGCCGATGCCCTGGCAGAAGTACGTCCAGTGCATCTGCCCCGGCCCGGCGTTGGCGCAGGGGCACCAGAGATTCGGCCCGCAGCAGCAATCCTCATGGATCGCCGTCTTCCCGTCCGGGCCGAGAAGCGTCTTGCCGCCGTAGAGTCGTGTCTTGCCGTCGCTCATTCGGACTCGCAGTTCGTGACGTCCGGCGCCTCGCCCGCATCCCAAAGCACGAAATCGCCATCGGCGTCATGGAACCCCTCGCCGTAACCGGACGATCCGGTCTGGGCGACCATCGCGCCGAGCGCCGGGCGGGGCTTCGCAGGGGAGAGGCCGGTGCCGAGTTCGTTTCCGGACAGATCCTTAGCGGTGTAGACGAACGAGCACTGTGAGCTGTCGTCACCCGCGCTGCCGCCGGTTTTCTCGACGGTCACCGGGAACATCGCCGATGGGACCGGCGACCCGATCCTCACCACGGCCCACTTCGTGCCGGTCCCGGACTGCTTGTAGAGGATGTGCGCCGCCCCCGAGCTGCCACTGTCCAGTTGCGTCGCGTCGCCATCGAGCACGTCCGCCCATTCGTCGTCTTCGTCGTTGATATTGACCTGGACGGCGACATTCCCGACGAGGAGCCCGCGGCCGATCACGCCATCGGGGACCGCGTCGAGCATGATCGCGAACTTCCCCACGTGATCCGGGTCCACCGGCGTCACGCCCTTGAAGGCCCAGCCCGCCTGGAATTTCGTCGGGTCCTCGTCGGGGGCGTAAAGAATGTCGTCCAGGCCGAGGACGCCGAATCGCGGCACCGTGTCGCCGCTGTCGTTTCGGACGAGCGCCTGTTCGGGATGTCCACCGGCCACTCCCCCACCCGCCCCTGTCGCATCGCCAGCGAGGTAGTCCTGGGCCATCCGCCGAAGGACATTCATCAGGTCGGCCGGCATGGCGAGTTTCTGCCCAGGGGTCACGGGCTTTCCCAGGTTCATGAGGGCTCCGTCACGGAGAGGTCGCCAAGGCCGCTGAAATCCCCGTCGTCGTAGACGCGCTCCACCCACACCCCGACCGGCTTCTTCATGACGAGCTTCGTGTCGTCGTTCTCCTTCGGCGCATACAGAATCCAGACGTAGTCCCAGCCGTTGTACCCGATCCCCTCGATGTCGCCGACGCTCACGTCCGTCCGGTTGGGCTTGGCGGAGAAATTGAAATTGATCTCGTAACGTCCATCGTCTCTGTCACTGCCTTCCGCTCCGAGGAACAGGACCTCGCCCGCGGCGAATCCCTCGAACTCGTCGTCGTTGACCGTGCCCGTCAGCGAGTAGATGACAGCCTTGTAGTCGTTGTCGACGTCGCCCGGTTCGAACACCTTCCGTCGGGTGAAATTGTAGGCGGGGGTCGTGACGTCGCACCCCTGGACCTCGCCCTCGAGCGTGACGCCGATGGCACCGTTCGTGTCGGACATGGAGACGGGGAAATCCTCGGCGCAGTAGACCATCTTCGTCTCGCGGGCCTGGGTGATGTGCTGGGTGCCGCCGCCCGTGTTGAACGTCTCGCGCACGCTTCCCACGGGCTGCGGCTCCCGCTTCTGCATCGAGGCCCCGACGTAACGGACCTCGCCGATCCACAGGCCGTTCCCCTCCTCCTTAGCGGAGTAGGTGTCGCGCACGAGGCCGCCGTAGGTCGTCGGCGCCTGCGCGGCGAGCGCGGCCTTTATGGCGTCGTCGGTCCCGGTTCCCGCAATCTCGTAGCGCAGCGTCCAGGTGGGGTTCTTGCCGCCCTGGAACTCCGCCGGGAACAGGATGGTGCAGGTAATCGCCTCGGGCATGCCCGCCTCACTCGAAACAGTTCCACTGCCGCTGGAGCATCAGCTCGTCGAGCATCTTCTTCGTGGTGTCGCTGATCTTCTCGGTCGCCTTGGCCGTTCGCTCCTGGATGGACGTGACGCCCATCGCCTCGAGCCGTGCCGGCGAGAACATCCCCACGGCCTCCATCTTCGGCTTTTCGGCCTCGGCCGACGCCTCGACCATCGCCTTGCGGATCTCGAACGCGGCGTCCACGTATTCCTTGGGGACACCCTCTTCGAAGGCCTGCTTGAGCGCCGCGTCACGCTCGACTTCCAGCAGGGCCAGTTCCTTGTCCTTGCCTTCCTTCGTGGCGTCGATGTAGAGCTTCTTTAGGTCGAGGATGGACGATGCCCGGGCCTCTTCCTCGGACTGCTGCTGCCGGTCGCGCTCCTCGGCCCACTGCGCGTCTTCCTCGAACCGCTTCCGGGCCTCTTCGCGCTCCTGCTTGCGGCGTTCCTCGGCGTACTTGGCGACGACGTTCGTGCGCTTGACCTGAAAGAGTTCCTCCACCTTGGCGAGGTCGGCGCCGGTCTCCTTGGCCTTCTGGATGCGGTCCTGGTGTTCGAGGTCGAGGAGTCCAAGTTCCCGCTGCTCGCCATCCTTGATGGCCTGCAGTTTCTCCCGGGCGATTTCCTTCTCGATCTCCCTCGTCGCCGACTTGTCGAACGCGGGGCCAAGCGTCAGGGGCTTGCCTACCAGCGTCCCGGCGTCCATCCCCTCGATGGCCTTCCTCGCGGCGCGGAGCTTGGTGAGTTGCTTCGCCTCACGGTCCCACCCGGCCGATCCGGCTGAGATTTCCTTCGAGGTTTTCCCGGTGTGGTTCATCTGGATGAACCGCTGCATCTCGGCGTCGGTCTCGCTGATCCGCCGGTCGAGGTCTTCGAGCGTCTTCTCCTTCGCCAGCGTCGCAAACTTCTCCCATGCCTCGGACATTCCGTTGATGGCGCCGGTCGCCTCGTCGACGGTGACCCCGAGGTCGAAGCCCATCCGCTTCGTCCAGTCGATCCAGTCCTTCGCCTCCTTGATGCCCTCCGCATTGAGCGACTGCTTGCCGGAGAGGGACTGGAGGTGCTGCATGTAGCCCTTGGCGAGATAGGCGTCGGGGGCGAGGTAGTTCTCAATGTTGCCAACGGAATCGCCGAAGTCCTTGGAGGCGTTCTTCGCGAGGATGAAATTCGTGGCGATGGCCGCGATGATGCCGGCAATGACGGTGAGCGCCGCAACAATGGGGTGCCCCGACGCGAAGGCCATCGCGACGGAAAGCCCCCGCACGGCCACGGTCGTGGCGATGACGACGGCCCGCAGCGCCCCCAGGACCACGGCCACGGTCTTGATGGCGACGGCCAGCGGGATCAGCACCGCGCCGACGGCAACCGCGGCCAGTGCCAGCTTGAAGGCCCACTGGATGGCCTCCTGATGCTCCGCCGCCCACTCTCGAAACGCCCGGGCCTTTTCGGAAATGGTGTCACCGAGTTCCTTCAGCGTCGGCACGAGCGCCCCGGCGACGGCGTTGCCCGCCGATTTCATCACCGCCCAGACCTCTTCAATCTGGTGGGCGAGGTCTCCGGCCTTCTTCGCCGTGTCCGACGACATGACGACGCCGAGTTCCCGCGCGCGCTGCATGTACTTCTCAAGCCCGGCGGAACCCTCGGAAAAGACCGGCAGCATGTTTGTGCCGGCTCTGCCGAAGAGGTCCACGGCTGCGGCAGCCCGCTGGGCGGGGTCCTGGATGCGGGAGAGCGCCTCGCCAATCGTCATGAACTGCTGCTCGGGGGAGAGTCCCTGTAGTTGCTGGACGCTGATCCCAAGGCGCTCAATGGCGTCGACCGACGGCTGCACGCCTCGCCCGGCGTCCGCGATGGTGCTCTGCATCTTCTTGATGCCGACGTCGAACCCCTCGAATTCCCCGCCGAGCTGGCCCACGGCATACTGGAGCGCCGAAAGCCACTCGACGGACATCCCAGTTTTCTTGGAGAGGGTTTCGAGTCCGTGCCCGGCGTCGGCAAACATCTTCACCGCGGCGACCATCGGCCCAAGCACGGCTGCGCCGCCCGTCATCAGGTCGGTGCCGACCGACGACAGGGAATTTCCCCAGGACTTGAGCGTCCTCTGCGCCTTGGCGAGGCCCTTCGCGATCTCGTCCTTGACGAAGAGCTCGACGAAGGCCTGGCCGGCCCGGATTGCCCCCGCAGATGCGCCCATGTGCAGACGCTCCTATCGGATGCGGAGCGGAGTGATTCCGAACGTCTCCACGAACCGCGTAAACGCCCGGCGCGCTGCCGTGCGATCGGAGAACGCCTCGCCCGAGCAGGCAACCTTGCGGTGATTCCGGCTGACAATGCGCCAGCGCCAGCCATCGCCGCCCTTGAAAACCTCGCCGTGATATCTCATGTGGACCTCCTGTTAGCTGCCCGGCCCGGCGATGGGTTTCGCCGATCCGCCGCCGCCCACGGGGCTATGGCGGACAAGCGTGTTGCCGGTCTTCCGGATGTAGTCGGCCAGGCCCTTCTTGAGAGCCGGCCCCATGTATGGGAACTTCCGGTAGCGTTGAGTCTTTTTCCGTCCGCCCGGCCAGGTAACAACCCGAGTGCCGCCTTCCTCGAGGAGCCGCGCGCCCGTGACGCCCTGGTAGCTGTGGCCGGAGAGCGCAACCGGGCCGACGACAACGGTGTTGGGCTCGGTCGCGAAGAAGATGCCGTGCTTGAGCGGCGACTGGGTGCCATGCGTGTGCGGCGGGCGGCCGGGCTCCGCGGGCCTTTTGCTGGCTCGCAAGCTCGACCGCGCCGCCGTCATCACGTAAGCGCCGACGCCCTTGGTGAATTCGCTGCTGAAGCGTTTTCCCTGCCTCATGACGGAGGCCGGGTTCATCTGCATCCGGAACTTCGCGTAGAGGTTTCCGCGGCCCACGCTATTTCCCCGGCACAGGCGCGGCGTACCAGCCCTCGTGGAGCGTCAAGCGCCCGCGGACGGGGATCCCGCTCTTGTCGAGCACCCAAACGTCGGCGTTCGGGATGTCGGCCGCAAGCTTCACGGGCTCGCCATCGGGGACGTAGACGGTGCGGACACCGGCCGCGCAGCCTGCAAAGAGAAGCGTCCCGCACAGCAGCACGACCACCGGAACCTTGCCCCATCGCGAGTTCATGATGGCCTCCCGAAAACTTGCCTTTGCCGGATTGGGCGCGCTGACCTCCGCCGTGGGGACAGAGCGCTCCGACCACCACTGGATCAGCGCCGGCAGGACCGCCCGGAGCACGTAGGCCAGGATGGAAAGGAGGACGTTCATTGCACCGTGCCTCCCGCCGAGGCACCCGGCTCCAGGACGCCGCTCGCGTCGAGCGAGTTGTGGGTCACCTGGATTCCCTGTTTGAGGGCGTTGACCTCGTCGGCGGAGAGCCGGCGCTGCTCGACCTGCTCGATGATCTTCACGGCGTACTGGAGCGCGGAGTTGAGCTTCCCCTCGGCCGAAGCCGGAACCCCTCCCTCGGTGACCTTCTCCGCGTAGCGCACCGCCGCGATCACGTCGCCCTCGTACTGCTTCCACAGGGGCTGCTTCGCGTAGACCTTGTTCAGAATCCAGATCACCGCCACGGCGACGCAGGAGATCCCGAAGGCGCTGTTCAGGAAGTCCCACACGACGGTGCCGAAGCCCGGAGCCGCGGACGCCGCCGACGCACCCCCGGTCCCTTGCGCGAACGCCGCCACGGGCGCAAACACCACGACCACGACCAGCATCAGCACGCACAGCACCCTCAATGCTTTTCTCATCGCTATGCTCCTTTCCTGTTCACGAAGACCGACTTCAGGATTTCGACGCCCACGGTGCCGACCGCCGGCTGCCTCTGGGCGTCACGCTTTTTCTCCGCACGGTAGGGGTCAAAGTCGAGCGGCGTAAATTTGCGGCTGGTACTTTTCGTCCTATTGACGTTGGCGATCATCGCGAGGATGGCGCTGGTATGCTCCCACATCTCGCGCGAGCGGCCCTCGGCCATGACGACGAGCTGCCGAAGCGTCAGTCGCCCGGGGTCGACGCCGATCCACCCGGCAAGGCGCCAGATGAGCTTCCAGCACTCTTTTGAGCCAAGTTCGCAGCCGCCTCGGCTATCCGGTCGAGCTCGCCGCTCTCCACGCGCGCTTCCAGCGCCTTCGTCAGCCGGTCTTCCGCTGCGAACACCGCCTTCGTCACCGCCTTCAGCGCCGTCCGCTTTGTCGTGCTCCGGAAAAAATCGGCGAGCCCCTCCAGGAAGGCTCTTGTCGCATCGTTGAGGGTGTCGCCGGAGAGCCCGCGCCCGAATTCTTCGTCGGAGATCTTCTGGGCATCGGCCTGCTCCTTCACCGTCACGTAGAGCAGGTTGCAGAGCAGCACCGGGTCCTCGATGAGGCGAGCCAGGAGCGGCGAGTCCTTGTCGATGATGGTGAGGAGGTCGATGGCCAAGAGCGACTTCGCCTTCACCAGCGTCGTCACCGTCACGGCCACTTCCCACTTGCGCTGCTTCCCGTCCACGAACGCGGCCATGCGTCACCTCCCGTTGGTCAGGCCAGCAGGATCGTCCACGTGCTCGCCTGGGCGCCCGTGCCCGCGAGGGTGAGCAGCTTCTTGTCCGCCGCGACCGCCGCGCCGCTCGTGCCCGCCAGGCGCACGGAGCCGCCGGCCGGGACGACGATGGGGTCGTTCGAGGCGAACAGGTCGTAGCCATTGGCCACGGCCTTGCTGATCGTCAGGACATTTGCCCCGGCGTTGGACACCCGCAACTCGACGACCTTCTTCCCGGTCGCGTCGTAGGTCCCCTCACCATACGGGATGGCCGTGAGGTCGACGGCCCCCGCGCCCGCCGTAAGCGCGACGTCGAAGGAGAGGCGCAGGCCGGCGCCGCCCACGGTCTTCCACTCGGGGGCGTGCTCGGCGTAGGTCGGCTTGACGCTCACCGAAACCGTCATCGCCTCCTCGAGCGGCTCCTTGCGGTCGAACTTGATGACCGACATCGTCGCCCGCAGGCCCTCGGCCGCCTCCAGGTCCTGGTCGGCGTCGGCGACGAAGAGTTCGACGGGGGTGTTTTCGAAGAACGCGGTGCGCATCGCCGCGAAACCCTCGTCGTCGGGGTCCCACACCATGTCGAACTCGACCGACGCGGTCTTGAGCGTGGCCTTCGAGGCCTTCCAGCCGTTGTTGGCCCGGGTCGTGACGTCGGCCTCGCCGGTCTCCAGGGAGAGCGTGACGTCTTTGACGTTCGTGATCTCGGCCCACACCGGCGCGGCATAGGTCCCCGTGTTGCGGTAAAGCTTCCCGTTCATGCCGAGCTTGACAGACATCCTTGTTTCCTCCTTCTATTGCCCGAGCGCCGCCGATTTGATCGCCGCGTCGCCCGACCGGGCGGCATAGACAATCACGCCGCGCCATCCCTGTTCCTTCAGCGCCTTCACGAGCGCGCCGCCCTTCGAATGCCACGCCGCCTTGAGCCTCGCGCCGCCGTCGGTCGAGGCCGTCACTGGCCCGCCGATGAAATCGAGAAGCACGCACGGCTTGTCCGGCAACCCGAGCATGGCCAGCACGGCCTTGCGGGGGTTTGTCGGGGATTCGAGAATCGCCGGGAACTGGTGGACGTTGTAGACGGCCCACCCGTCGAACGCCGCGAGCGATTCTCCGAACGCCGCCGCCCAGGCCCTCCCGCTCGACATCCTCCGGCCCACGGGTGACACGGCCAAAAGCACCGGCGCGTCCGACACGAGCCGCACGGCCGCGACCACGCGATTCACGTCGGCCGCGTCTTGGGGGAACGCCTTCGCGTCGTCGTCAAACGCCTGCCCGTGACCGACGATGACGGCGGCGACGTTCGGCGAAGCCGCAAGTTTCAGGACGTCGCCGGTGACATGCGCGGCGTCCACGACCAGCACGAACCGGCCGTTCGCGCGGCCCGCCGCCATCGACACGGCCTGGCCGTAGTCGCTGCGGATCGCAAGCGCGCCGCCGGCCGGGGCGTCGACGGACATGATCTCGTCTGAGTCCACGCCGGTGAGGAACGCCGGCAGCTCGCGGCTCGCGCCGACGTCCCGCAGGGCAAGCCCGCACTGCACGAGCGCGTCCCGCAGCCCGGCCTCGTCCTCAGCCATGAATGCCAGCTGGACCGCGTCGGCCTCCACCATCTTCGAGGGCCCCGCGGCCGAGATGGGCGCAACGCTCGCAACGTCAGGCGTCACGACCTGCGGAATCGACACCGGCGCGGATTCGGAGCCCGGCTTCGGGACCGCCGGAATCCCGACGGAGGCATTCTGGCCGCTGTCGTTCACCGGGCCGCCCACCGTCACCGTGACCTCGGCAACCGCGATGTTCACCGGACTCGGGACCGCGACCGTGCTCATCGCCACGGGGACCTGCGGCCGCATCCCATCGGCGGCAGAGGCGCCGGCGGACAGGAGGACCGTCACGACCAGAGCGAGGATTCTCATGGCGCGACCACTCCGGCAATCGGGTTCGTTTGGCCGGTGCCGTTGATGAACTTCACGAAATCGACCGCGCGGCCGTTGTAGCACCGGTCCATGCAGCGCACGGCCGCAGCGGTCGCATTGACCCACTGGACGTAGGCGACGTCGTCGGGCGCGCCGGTGATCTTGCCGTAAGCGGCCTTCGTGGCGGCCTGGTAGTCGCCCGTCAGGAGCGGGACGATGTAGGCGGCAAGCGGCGCGCCAGCAAGCTTCGCGGCAAGCGCCTTCGCCTCGTCGGTCACCACAAGCGGCCTTGCGTCGCCGCCCTTCGTCAATTGGTTGGCAAGTCCCGTCAGCGCCGCGGCGTTCTGCCTCGGGTCGGTCTTTCGAAGATAGATCTTGTAGCCGTCGACCACCTGCTGCGCGGTGAGGCCGGCGCACAGGCTCGCGTCGTTGGCAGGAAGTAAGACGGGCAGGACCTTCACGGCCGCGGCGGGGTCCGTCGCGATCTTCAGGTACTCGACCGCCTCGGCCTTCGCCTGGTCGGGGCGGTTCGCGGTCGTGCAGACGGAAACCCTTACCATGCGCGCCTTCTCCGCCGACGCGCCCTTGGCGACCCCGTCGTCGCAGGCCTTCAGGGCGTCGTCCACGCGCCCGGCTACGGCCAGCGCCTTCGCATAGGTCGAGACCGCCGTGTCGCTCGCGGGGTTGAGGGCCACGGCCAGCGCGGCGATCTCTACCTTCTTCGCCGCGTCCGGCTCGGCCCAAGCCACGTCGGAGCACGCGGAGACCAAGTAGACCCGGTAGCTCTGCTTGGCGGAGTCGTCGGCGAAGTCGGTCGTGGCGAACCCCGCGACACGGGCCTTCAAGAGCGCCTCGGTGTCAGCGAGTTTCCCGGCCTTCACCGTCAACTGCGCCAGCTTCCGGATGTTGGCACCCCACGTCGCGTCGTGGAGCGCGGCGGCGTCCAGCCGCTGGGAGGCAACCAGCGCTGCGGAGACATCCTTCGCGTCCTCGGCGGCCTTCACCGCGTCGGCCAAAGGTCTGTTCTGGGAATCCGCCGGCGCCTGCGCGAACGCAGCGGCCGCAAGGGCCGAAAGCGCCACAACCATGCAGAGATTCTTCATCGCTTCCTCCTTCACTTGAGCCTGGGGACGTAAACCCACACGATGTGCCGGTCCTTGATCCGCGCGTCGGCCGTCCCCGGTGTGTTGCCGTGGTGGTCGACGTAGCGGTCCTCCGTGACGCCGCTGCCCGGGCCTTCCGGGATGCCGCTGTCCCACTTCTCCGCGCCGCCCGCCTCGGACATGAGGCTCGTGTTCCCGAGGATGTCCACGACGCGGATGAGGAGGAGCCACGATTCGCCGGCCTTGAGCGGGATGGCGTGGCCCTGCAAAAGGTCGCCTTGCCAGGTGGACGTGACGATGGCCGGCAAGGGGTCGAGCGCGAGCTTCCAGCCGACGGCATGCCCGTCACCCGTCGCCGGGGTGATCTCGAAGAGCTTCACCCACTGCGTGGTCGTGTCCTTCTCGTCGGCCGCGCCGTTGCCGTTCGTGTCCTTCCAGCCCCAAATCTGGATCAGGCTGACCCGTGCGTCGGCATTCGCGGCGGCGGCGTCCCATGCGCCGGGCGCGTTCGGGTCGGCCGGATAGAGCGACCAGTCGAACCCCGCGTGCGCATAGGCCCTCAGCGTCGTCAGCTGCGTGACGGTGCTCTCCAGCCAGTGCGACGCGTCGTTCGCCTCGACGTCGAGGAGCAGCACCGGGTGCGCCTTGTCGAGCGCCTCGGGCTGACCGTGCAGAACGGCCGCCTCCGCCGCGTCGTACTTTATCGCCGCAAATGGCGGCACCGTCCCGAAGCAGGCGAACGCCGCGCCCGCAGCCGCGAGCACCAGCGCCGCCGCCGTCAAGAATGCCTTACCACACGATGATCTCGTCATGCGAGACGCTCCATTCGTCGTGGCCGCGCGCCTTCTGGGCCGAGCGGCGGATGTACTTCTTCCCCGGCACGAGGTGCCTGAGGGTCGTTTCAAGGAGCGGCACAAACAGCGTCCCCGAGCGCAGCTGGGAATCGGCCTCGGAAAGCTTCGTCGCGATCCCGTCGGCGGTTACGGCCTCGATGGTGCCGGGCACGCCCTTGTAGTCGACGCGCACGAGGAGGTTTGTGACGCTGACGGAGGTGTCGCCGCTGATGATCGGCTCTTCGAAGAGCGGGTCGTCGAGTTCCGCCAGGGCGAAATGCACGTCCCAGGTGATGTCCTCGATGTCCTCCGTGTGCCAGAGCGGGAATCCCAGGAGGTCAAACGTCTCCTGCGCAGCCGACGGGATGTTGAGCACCAGCAAGGCGCCCGTCGCCTCGTCGAACCGCGCGTCCGCGGCCTGGATTGCCCTCTGCCGTCTTCCCATCGCTCACCTCACCACGCGGTACGTCAGGGTCAGGACGCTCGTGAACTGCCGCAGTTGCTCCAGATGGTCTGGCGCGAAAATCGGCTCGTTGGCCGTCTTCGCCCAGAGCGCGCCGACCGATTCCAGCCTCTTGAACTTCAGGAAACTCGCAATCGACTCCACGACGGACATCAGCCCGTCCAGTTCCTCGGCGTCGCCTTCATCGAGTTTCTTCTGCACGACCACGTCGATCTCGACGTCCTGCTGGACGCGGCTCCGGTCGGCGGCGACAGTCGTCACCGTCTTGGGGATGACCGTCACGCGCAGGTCCTTGAGTTCCGCCAGGTCCACGAGCGGCCGGTATTCCCTGACTGCCTCGAACCCCGAATCCTCGGGCGCGCCTTCGCCGGGGTCCTCGTCCGGCGCGAATTCGCCGTTGAGCAACTCGACCACTCCATCCGCGATGTCGATGGCGAGGCTCACGTGGAAATCTCCTTGCGCGCGATGCAGGGCCGGGAGATGACCTTGTCGTGGAGCGAGCGGTCGAGCTTCAGGAGGTCCGACGTCATGTTCGTCAGGTCCCGGATGGCGCAGGTGTTCTGCTCGATGACGCGGGTGTTCGCGTCGAGCACCGCGAGGAGCCGCTTGATGAGCCAGATCACCAGGCCCATGAGGACGGCGCTAAAGCCGATGAATCCGTACTGCACGATGGGCGTCGAAATCCAATCGGGGGTCACGTCGCGCTCTCCGTTCCGACGAACTTGGTGTGAATCCTGAGCGTCTTCCGATACGGGTCGCTGAAGATGAAGTGCGGCTCGTTTCCGGGGGCCATCACCTCGTAGACGAACGTCTTGCCGCCGTCGGCCTCTTTGATCCGGTCCCCTCGCGCCGGCAGCGTCGTCTCGCCCCCCAGAACGAGCTCCGCCGCCGGCACGAGGTAATCCCGACTCTCCACCCGCTCCAGCACCGCGTAGCCGCTCTCAACCTCGAACACCGTCTTGCCGATGGCCGCGTGGACCTCAACCGAGTCTGTGCCGCGGGTGTAGCTGACCACCCTCGACATGAACCTTACCCGTTGGCTATCCAGCCAGGCGCTTCCGCTTTCGAGCATGTCCACGCCCGGCCCCCGGATCAGACGGTCGTGAGCGTGCAGCCGTCGTTGTAGACCACCCTCCAGCGCTTGTTCGCGCCCGAGGCGATGCCGACGAGGAGGATCGAGTCGCCCGCGTCGTCCATCGTGATCGTGTTGTTGCCGGCCTGGTTGAGGCCCGTGGCGCAGGTGATCACGCAGTTGCCGCCGTCGGTCTTCATCGAGAGCAAGAGAAGCTCGCCGATGCTGGCCGGGGCCGCGAGAGTGCGCGTCTCCGCAGCCGCCGTCACGATATCGACGTGGCCCGAGTCCGCGACGGGAATCGCGCCCGCCGCTCCCGGGTCCTCGATGACCGCCGTGAGGGCGTTGTGGATCGTGTTCGTGACGGTCGCCACGCCGATGAGGTCGATGCGCACCGTCTCGTCGGTCTCCAGGGCCCCGCCCACCGCGAAGCCCATGAAGGTGTTGCCGCCCGACACGGTCGTCGCGCAGCCGGTGCCGGCGGTGCCGTTCAGCGGGTTGCCGTCGGCGTCCCAGAAGATGGCCGCGCCGTCGTTGATCGCCCCGGTCACCTTCACGACGTCGAACAGGCCCTCGATGGCAAGCGCCCCGAGGGTGTTGGCCGGGATGGGGACCTTCGAGATCCCGACGTGCGCGCCGAGCACCACGACCTTCCCCGCATCGACGTCGCCCGACGGCCTGTAGTCGATGGCGTCGCCTTCCTGGATGAACCGAGCCTGGAATTGCTGAGACATCTCGCTATCTCCTTTCCTGGTAGAGGCTTACGCCTCGCCCTTGACCTTGATCGCGCCGCGGTAGTCCTGCTCGCGGACGCCGAAATCGATGAACCCCCTGAACATGATCCCCAGTGTGTTGAAGTCCGCGTCCGTCCGCTCCACCGTCGGCTGGTCGACGCCGTTCAGGAACGCGACCTCGAACGCCGGCAGGCGGTTGGGATCGGCGAGCAGGTAGTACGCCTTCGAGGAGTTGCCCGTGAAGCTCGCGTTCGAGAGGTAGACGGAGCTGACCACGGTGTACTTCCCGACGTGCGGGTTGGTGGACGGCTTCGGCTTGTTCGTGGTCGTCAGCTCGTTGAGGAGCGGCGACTTCATCAGCATGTCCGCCGGCACGCGCAGCGCCGTCGGCACCAGGAGCAGCGTCGCCGGGATGCCGAGGGGACGGCCGTTCGGCTTCGTCTGCGACCCGAACTGCACCTCAGCCGCGGTCAGGCCATCCACGCTGAGCGCGGAATCCGCGCCGTCGAGGTAGTTCTTGTGGTCGGTCGAGAAGAAGTTCTTGCCGTCCGACTGGACCGGGTTGGAAAGCCAGAGCGTCCACACCGCGTCGGCGATGCTTTCCGCGGCGCCCATGCCGATCTGCCTCGGGATGTCCGTGAACGCCCCCATGTCGTCGTTGATGATCATCTGGCGCGTCAGCGCGAACATGATCCCGTGGGTGTCGGCCTTCTGCCCGAACTTCTGCTCGTCGAGCTTGCCGTGCTTGAGCTCGCCGTCGGGGCCGACCTGCTCGAACTTGAACGCCCCGGTCATCCGGTAGCGGGTATGCTCCTTGAAGTCGTTGACCGACGCGATCTTGGCGATGGAGCGCCAGGAATCCTCGACGTAGTTGTAGCCGTCGAGGAGGAGCTTGTTGGCCAGGTTCGAGAGGATGCCCGGCAGGCTCGTCGTGCTGAACGCCGCCTGGAGCCATCCGGCCGCGTCGCGCCGGAACCGCGGGAGCTGCCGCCCGCAGGCGAGCTCGCAGAACTCCTGGATGCCGAGACCCCGAAGCTTGTCCGCCGCCTCGAGAACCTGCGGCTGGTACCGCGTCTGGAGTCGCGAGTTGGGGACGCCCGCCGCCATCATGGCGACGGCCTCGAAGACGCGGGGGTCGGTCTCGCGATGCGCCTCGATCACCGCCGGCGCCTTGGGCCGTTCGGCCCTGAGCACCTCGAGCTCGGTCTTGGCCACATCCCACCCCTCGGCGATGGCCTTCGCCTCGATGTCGGGGTGCTTGCCGCCCGTGGCCTTGCGCACCGCGTCGATGCGTTGGGTCTCGGCCGCAGCCCTCGCGCGGATATCCGCGACGGGGTCGGGGGCCGCCGCCTGGGCCCCGGGAGCCTGAGCCGGCGTGGCCGGGGCCGCGGGCGGAGGCGTCACCGGCGCCTCGGGCTTCGCCGGCGCGGCGGCGTTCACGGGCTCCTGCTTCTCTTCCACTGCCTTGCCCTTGTCCTTCTCGTCCATGTCTTCTCTCTCCTTTTTGATGGCAGCGACACTGGCGGACGTGTTGCCGTCCGCGCCGAGGTCCACGAAACTGATCTCACCGAGGGTCGATTTGCGAACGACGTTCACGGGCCCGGTGAACTCCCTTCCGTTCACGAGGACCGACTGGTTCTCCTTCACGAACTCGAACTGGTCCACCGACGCGCCGATGGAGGCCTGCCAGGGGAAGCCGTTCTTCGCCGAGGCAACGACCTCCTTCGCAGCTGCGGTGTCGCGGGACACGACGCCGGTCGCGACGAGCTTGCCGTCCATTACGCGGATGGAGTCGGTGTGGCCGACGCCCGCACCCGGGTCGTGCCCGAAACGGATGGGCCGGCTCTGCGACGGGATCGAAAGGCCGGCCAGGTCCACGATGACCGGATAGCGCCAGCCGCTGAGTCGCATCTCGCCGCCGGTGTAGGCAACCATCGAAAAGCGCGGCAGCGGCGCCTTCCCATCGGCGGGCGCGGCGGCCGCCTCGATGGTCAGCGCGCCCGGCTCCGAGCAGAAGCTCAAGGGCCCGCTATTCTCCGGCTGTTCCGGTTTCATCGTTCGTGACTCCTGAGTTCTGGCCTGCCGGTTGCGGCTCGGGCAGGTTGAGTTCCTTCATCATCGCCACTTCCTTCGCCCGCTGCCTGAGCTGAGTCTCCCAGTCCTGGCCCTTCCGGGCGTATTCGTCCGAGAGGGTCGTGGTGTAGTTCTTAAGCCGCGTCTCCTGGGCGTTCGCCTCCTTCGCAGGGTCGACGTGCTCGTGCCCGTCCCAGAACCACTGGTGCTCGGGCACGCCTGCCGTCCGCATCCACAGGGGCAAATAGTCGGAGACGAGGATCGCTTCGGAGAGCCACGCTGTGAGGAGCCGGTCGAGCACGACCAACTCCAGGTGCGCCTGCTCGACACGGAGGTTCTTGTAGTAGGTCTGGTGGTCCAAACGCCCGGAGGCGTAGTTGTAGCCCGACGAGTTGCACGCCGCGATGTTAAACGGCATGTTCAGGCAGCGAGCGATCTCGTTCAAAATCTCGTGCTTGAACTCCCCGTAGGTCGTCGCGGGCTGCTCGGCGTGGACCTGGCCCATCTTCCAGCCGCCGGGCATTGTCATCAGCATCCGCTTTTC
>JBBIVY010000023.1:0-35011 GCA_037439485.1 Planctomycetota bacterium
GCGCGTGGATCACACCCACGAGGTCACTGGTTCAAGTCCAGTATCGCCCACCATTTGCGTCAAGCCGCGCCCCGGCCTTGCCGTCGGGGCGCGTTTCTGTACGCTGCGGATGTGTCATCCGGTGTTGCTGAGACTTGCGTCAATTATGCCGTCGCTGCGGACGTTTGGGAGGATCTCACGAGGTCACGGCTTCCGATAGGGGGCAGGCTTTGACCTTTCCAAGCGCAATTTGCCCCCAGCGTCTCAAACGCCCGCGGTGCAGCGTCGAGCATTGTTGGTTACTGCCGCGGGGCGCCGCCAAAGGCGCGCAGCAGCCTCGTCAGGGCATCGAGCGCTTCGCCCTGAGGCAGCGGCAGCCGGAGGTACGCTTGGCCGGTGGTCTCGTCGCGGCCGATCAGGGAACCCGCGCCGGAGGAATTCGCGGCCACGCCGGCCTCCGGGCAACGCAGGGACTCGCCCAGTTGGCTCAAAAATGCGGCGCCTGCGGTCAGAAGGTCGCCGAGTGCCTGCGGAGATACCGGGGGCGCCCCGGCAGCGGCGGGGGCCGCCGGAACGTCCGTCTTCCCCGCGCCGTCGCCGTTGGTGGGGATCGGTCGCGGCGCATCCGAAGAGACCTTCTCCACGGAGTCCATGAACTGCTTCAGTCGCGACCCGCCCAAGAACACCTCGTTGGCCCCGCCGTCGAGGACGCCCGCGAACACGGACTTCTTGAAGGACAGCAGTCCCAGCATGCTCTCCTCGATGGTGCCCTTGGCGATGAAGTGGACCACGCGCACGGGCCGGTGCTGGCCGAGACGGTGAACCCGTCCGATGCGCTGCTCTAAGACGGCCGGGTTCCAGGGGAGGTCCATGTTGGCCACGACGCTGGCGTGCTGGAGGTTGAGGCCGACGCCGCCGGCGTCGGTGGAGAGAAAGAGGCGGCAATTCGGATCCTCGCGGAACCGCGTGACCAGATCCTTGCGTTTCGGCCCGGGGACGCCGCCGTGAAAGAACACGTGGCCCCAGCGTCGGCCGCTGAGGCGCCGCGCGATCAACTCGTGCATGCGCACCCACTGGCTGAACACCACGACTTTCGCCTCGCGGTCTTCCAGCACTTCCCCCAGGAGCGACGCAAGCTCGTCGCACTTGACGCCGTGATCGGTTGTGGGATCCAGCAGGTACGTGCTGTTGCAGGCCATGCGCATCCTCTGGAGGGCCACGGTCATCCGCTTCTGGTCGATCTCGGAGAGGTAGCCCCAGCGCCGCCACTTCGCGACGATGCGGGCGACGATCTCGCGGTTCTCCTCGTGATGGGCCATCTGCTCGGGCGTCATCGGGACGAAGAATCGCTTTTCGAGACGCTCGGGGAGTTCCTTGAGCACCGACTCCTTCGTCCGGCGGATGAGGACGGGTCCGAGCGTGCGCGATACGTCGTCGAGACGACGGTAGCCGATCACCCGTCCGGTCTCGTCCAGGTGCTGGTGTGTCGCGAGGAAGCGGAACATGGGCCCGAGACGGTGGCGGTCCACGAACTCGACGATGGAGTGCAACTCTTCGAGGCGGTTCTCCAAGGGCGTGCCGGTCAGCACGAAGGCATGATCCGACTGAAGCTGCTTGACGGCGCGGGCGGCGCGCGTCTTCCAGTTCTTGATCCGCTGGGCCTCGTCGAGGATGATCAAGTCGGGGCGGCGTTCCTGGATCATCCGCAGATCGCGGTGCACCACGTCGTAGTTGACGATCTTGTAGAACGCGTCGGCGGCGTAGCCCTGGGCGCGCGCCGGCGTCGGCCCTTCGACAACCGCGGCCGAACGGCCCGTGAACTTCTCGATCTCCCGCTGCCACTGGTGCTTGAGCGACGTCGGACAGATCACCAGCACGCTTCGGACACCCCCGTGGCGGGCGAGAATCTCCGCGGCGGCAAGAGCCTCGATGGTTTTGCCCAAGCCCATGTCGTCGGCAATGAGACACCGTCCGGCCCGTGCGGCTTGGAGAGCTCCTTCGCGCTGATACGGATAGAGCGGAACGTTGAGCAGCGTCTGGAATGCCTTGTCGTGCACGCCTCGCGGGAAAGCGGCGTCGATGCGGCGGATCATCTCCGCGCGGTCGCGGGCCTCGGAGACGAACGCGAGCGCGTCGTCATAGCAGCGAACCTCGTGCGCCCCGGCGCCGTCAGCCGAGACCTGCTCCAGAAAATCGTGGAACTGCCCGTATCGGTCGTCGCGAAGGACGCCCTGGGGCGTGAAGAAACGTCCGGCGAGCCCGAGGATGGAGACCGGGCAATGGGTCCCGGCGCGGAACATGACCTCTCGCTTCGCCCCGTATCGCAGGAAGACCTCGCTGTAGTCCGGCTGGAAACCGCGGGCGAAGGCGGACTTGCCGCCCCGAGCGCGCTGGAGCCTGGCCAGCGTGAACTCAACGTGCTTGCAGGTTCCGAGCGTGTTGACCGCGAAGTCCGGACAGGAACAGTAGTTGACGCCCAATCCGCCGCCGCGAATCGCGACGCGATAGGCACGTTTGGTCTCGGGATTGCTGACTTCGAATTCCGAGAAGACCGCCTCTCGGCCGATGTTCCGCACCTTGAGCTTCTGCTCGGCCGCATACTGCCTCCGCAGCGCCACCTGCCAGGCTTCGAGGCTGAGGTCTTCGGGTTTCCGCAGCCGCGAGACCGTCGTTCGCTTTTTCGCAATCGCCTTGCCCCCGGCGTTTCCGGCGCCGGCAAGATAAGCCAGACCCGCCGCGACGCAGTGCTTGCAGAACACGCCATCGTCTCCCATGGGGCAGGAGCACTTGCCGACGAGTTCATTGCCTGCAACGCGCAATTCCACTCGGTAACGCCGCGCGCCCATCACCTTGGCGACGATGTCTCTTCGGTTCTCGATGATCGCGGTCACTCGCCCATCGTTGAAGTACCTGACGCCCCGGTCCCAGGAGCGCACGTCGGCGAGTTGTTTCAGTTGGGGCTCGGTGAACAGCGGCTTGCGTGAAGCCATTGTGTCTGTCCCTCCTTCCTTGTTACAATCCGACTTTGTTCGGCTCACAAAGCGCCTCGAAGTTCCTTCAGGAAAGCATTGCCTTCCTGCGCGAGTCTCTTGGCCCGAGACCGCAGCCACTCTTCGTAACCCTCGCAGCCGGTCCTTGCGAAATCCCGCACAACGAATTGCTGTTCGAGTTTCTCCGGCGGAATCTTGTACCGCGTCACGTAATCCAGAGGGTCCTTGCTGTTGATCCGAATATTGATGGAAGGACCGATGACGGCGATGTTGGCCAGCGCATTGACAAGATCGTTGTTGATCTTCCCCTCAAGGTACTTCTGGGGGAAGATGTGATGCCACTGCGGGCGAAAGTCGGCCAGCACCTCCAAGCCCTCGAATCCTATGCGGTGGCCGTGTTCGTCCCAATCCTGCGCCTCGTTGCGGTAGATCAGGAGATAAAGCAGGAATCGGCCGAATCGACTGTCCCCATAGTCGCGCAGAAAATCATCGGCCTCCAACGGCACTTCCGGTGCTTCATGGGACAATCGCCCCAGGAGTTTCTGGACGGCCTGAATCAGCGAGGATGCCTCGTGGATATCCTTCAGGTCCTCATCCAGAGAAGTGGTTCCTGATCCGCTGTACCGCTGGAACCGCGATGCCTGGAGGAACCAGTAGAGCGCTACGCCGAAATTCGACTCATCGTTGAACTTGTCGACGAGGCTGGCCATCGTGATCAACGCGGCCTCGGTGGGGCTTGCGCTGTTCCATACGAGCAGCGTCCCTATCGGATAGTCATACCAGAGAGACTCGGCAAGATCGCGAACCTGCGTGGCCTTCCATACAAATCCGCGCTGGAATTCGGGGATGCTCCAACTGTGCCTGACCGAGTTGTCCACGATCTCGTGAATTGCCACGTTTCCATAGGCCATTGGCTAATTCTTTCCGCTGGGGTGATCGTCGATCCTCAAACAAGCTTTGATAGTGGGTTGTTCCCGTTCGCCGCAGTTGTTGCATATTCTGCAACAACGGCCCACAGCCGGAGTTTCCCTTCCTTTTTAAGTTGGTTCAGGCACATGGTCGAAACTGCGCGCCGCCACCTTCATCGGCAACTATCCGACCGGTTACAGTAGCCCGCCTTTTCCGGATTCACAAGAGAAATCAGTTCATTGCGCCGAGGAACCAGGCGCATAACGATTCGCTTCAATGCGGTACAATTATCGGACATGCGGTGCTGCCCCAGACCGCCGGGAAGTTCCGGCTCAACGCAGAACTCCCGATCCCCTTCAACGGGCGGGGCGTCATGGAAGTGGACCTTCAAGTCCAGTATCGCCCACCATCCGCAACTCAAGCCTCTGCAAGAGTTTAGGCATATCCGCTCCTCTCCCTCCCCAGGGGGAGGGCAGGGGCGAGGGTGAAGCCCCCGACCTCCTGTGTGCTCCGCCTTTCCCGCCGCGCATCCCGATTCTTTCTTCTTCCTCCGGCCTGCAAGGCCGCAATCCGCCGGCCCGTTGCCGCGCCTCGGTTTGTCTCTGCTCAGGCCCTTGAAGTGTCTCTGCTTGTCGCTAGAATAGCGCCGGTGGTTTCGCGTTACCGGAGGGGGAATCATGAGGCTGGCGGACAAGAGCGGGTGGTCGGACGTGGTGTATCGGCTGTTTTACCCGAGCATCCTGGGTTCGATGCTTTACGACCTGGTGCCGCTCTGGCGGGAGCCGTGCTTCAAGTGGTTCCTGGTGACGAAGACGAGCATTGTGATCATCTATGTGCTGGCCTACATTCATTCCTACCGCGACCTGGACGTGGCGGGGGAGGCGCAGAAGGGCTGGCTCATCGTCGTGGACGCGGCGCTGGCGGTGCTGTTCGGCCTCAGCTACGTGTGCGTGACGTGGGGGAGCCTCCGGATGTCGGGGGTCTCGATCCTGATCGCCTCCGCGTTCCTCGCCGCCTATCCCGGCACGAAGGCGCTCCGCGGCCCGGTCTACCTTGCGGGGAAGTTCGCGTTTCTCTCCGCCTCCGCGCTCCTCGCCGTCGTCGCCTACAGCCTCCCCCGCGAATGCGGCTGGCCCGCCTGCGCCGCGGTGCTTGCGGTTGCCGGGACCTACGCGCTCCATGTGTTTGTCTTCACCGAACTCGCCAAGCGCGCCTCCGCCCGCAAAGCCGACGCGCCTGTTGAAGTGGCTTTGCCCGTCTCAGGCCTGCCCGCGGAGGCGGAGGAGTGAGCCCGTCAGGGGCAAGCAGGTGGATTGGTCGTGTTCCTCGAAGCCGAGGGGACGAACGGCACTCCCTGCTGTCCCCGGAAGCGTCTCGATGGAGATCCCTTCCTTCAATCCGGTGCCGTCCACCTTTTCGAGCGTCACGTCGTCCACGTTGAGTTTCCCCGAGCCGTACGTGAAGATGTACAGCATGTAATAGTCTGCGGGCGTCTCCGGCAGGTGATATATCCGTTCCACCTTCCGCCAGCCGTAGGTCCCCGGCGGCAGGACGTCATCGAGCGACGCCCACCCCTTCGTATCGAACCCGAACCTTGCCGCTCGCCCCGCGTTCTCCGTCAGGTTTTCGGCGCGCACGTACATCGTCAGTTTGTACCATCCCGGCCCCGTCTTCACCTTCTGGCCGATCCAGAGCCAGCGCGGCGTCGTTGACACAAGCGACGCGCTGGCTGTCCCGCCGTGCTTCACCGTCTTGTCCGCCACGACGTCTCCCGCGACCAGCGGCACGTTCTTGCCCTGGTTCCACCCGGTCCAGCCGTCGAACGGAAGCACGTGTTCCACCAGCTTCTCGAACCCGCCGTTCTGAATCAGGTTCTCGCCCGCCCACGCGCTCGTCCCCAGCAACATCGCCAGCATCACCGCCGCCGCACTCCTCATTTCCTTCTCCTTTCAGGGGCCGCCTCTGTCAATGACCAGCCCCCCGGTCGCGACTGGGGGGCCGTCAGGTGTTGGGAGCGAGGCGTTTTCGACCGTCGTGCGGCTCAGCTCATCCTTCTCCTGCGCACATAGCCCGCGACGGCCAGCGCGCCGGTGCCGAGCAAGAGCATCGACGCGGGCTCGGGGACAGAGGCGCTCATGCCCGGGTTGGCGTCCAGCTCGAAATACTGGCCGGCCAGATTGGCGCCCACCAGCCTGGCACCCGAGGCCGAGAGGCCGTTGTCGCCGAGTTGCATGGCATACAGCGAATACATGCCCCTGCTGTCGGCGTTGCCGCCGCTGAAGAGGAGCCATTGCGTGTTGTTGTCGTCCTTGTAGTACTCGATGTCGTAGATCGCGGACTGCGTGAGGCTGAGGTCGCCGCTCTTCCATATCTTGACGACCTTGTCGGCCGAGTTCGTGTAGTCGACCGCGCCGTCGTTGTTGCCGTCCACGAGCGCGAAGATCGACGTGGTGTAGGTGGAATTCACGTTGTCCTGGCATACCGCGTAGACGATGGCCTGGTTGGCCGTGCCGCCGACAGCGATGCCCGAGGCGTATCCGTTGTACGGCCGGCCTATCGGGTTCCCGCTGCCGCCCGCCGTCATAAACCTTGTGGCCGTGAGACAGTCGGCGCTCATCGTGTAGCGGAGGATGGCCTCCACGGTGCCGGCGCCGGGACTGCCGTAACTCGTGCACAGATAGAGCGCGCCGTCCTTGCCCATCTCCATGTCCGATTCGACCGTCTGGTTGGCGGTGCCCGGGAGGGTGGGCATCACCAGGTACGATTGCGTGAATTCCGACGAGATGTTGTCCGCCGTGCCGTTTTTGTTGGCGTCGTAGCGGTAACTGGCCTGTTTCGTGTTGCCGGAGAAGAACACGATGCCGACGTCATTGGTCGTCTTGCCGGACCAGTTTGCCGGAGTGCGCACCGCCTGCCGACCCATCGAGGTTTCTCCAATGCTGTTGGAGCCGTTCTTGGAGCCCACCATGAGGACATTGCCCGCCGCGACGCTGAACGACGTGTTGTTCGCGGGGGTGTCGGCGTCGATCTTCGCGACGTCCCACGGGCAGTACTGGCCTGTACCCAATGAGCCGGAGCGAGGAAGCACCGGCGCGACGAGGGCGAGGTCGCCCTGGCCGCCCTGGGCGCGGGGATCCCACACCTCCACCTTGTCCAGTCCGCTGGGCGTGGTCGGGCTGGGCGTCTGCCTCGCAAGCATCGTGGCCGGGGCGATGGTGTCGAAATTCACGGCCTTCGTCGTGTTGTCCCAGTTCCCGTTGACGGTCGTGCGGTACAGATACGACCCCGCCCAATAGCTGCCTGACTTATATCCCACGCTGGAGTAGATATACCCGCCCGGACCGACCGACAACGCCGACGCCGTGCCCGCAACCAGTGCTAGAACCAACGCGCACACCAGTGTCTTCTTCATCTGCAAGTCCTCCAAGATCGCCTTGTCTCCATGACGGTACCCGAGGCCGAGGCAAATCGGGCCGAGCAGCAGGGCTCCGAATTGCCTTGAGCAACATCGGTCCATGGAAGCAAATGGTGTGCCAAAACGAACTGTACCGCCCAGTCTTTCAGAACCTTCGATGGGCTTTTTCTCCGTTTCTCACGGATTTTTCGGCAAGAAATGCCGAAGAATGTCAGGGCGCCATCTGGACCGTTCAGTTGGAGTGTCGAGAAAGATCATCACCTGATGTCGGAATGCCGACTCACGTGATACCGACCCCGATGGCTCGGCGGGGGCCGGCCGTATCGTATCACCTCATGGGGCGACCGACGAACATGCGCGAGGGCAAGCATCGCGTCATATTGAGGCTGCTGAAATCGCGCATCCTGCGCGGGGTCTACGAGGGGCGCATGCCCGGGGACCGGGGGCTAGCGGCGGAGCTTGGCGTGGCGATCTCCACGATCCAACTCGCCCTGACGCAGTTGGAGGCGGTAGGGCTGGTCGAGCGTCGGCTGCGAAGCGGGACGTTCGTCGTGACCCGGGAGGACCGCCTCAAATCCTCCGTGCCCATGTCCGTGCTGTTCAGCTACGGTAGCGGTATCCAGCCGGGGGTATCGACGGACACATGGGCCAGCGAAGTGATATATGCCTTCGAGCAGGAGGCAAAGTCGCGCGGCCTCGACATGGTGCTGACGCGGCACACCCTCGAGGACACCGCGTCGGCCGTCAGCGACGCGCTCGTTCACCTGAACGGCCTGACCTGCGCCGGGGCGTGCATGTTCAGCCAGCCGGTGAACGTCGCACATGTGCTGCGCCTCGCCGAGGGCCCAGGCCCCGTGGTGCTGGCGGACTGGGAGACCTCCGACCTGGTCCTGCCCACCGTGGTGTTTGACAACGTGGAAGCCGGCCGCCTCGCGGCGGCGCACCTGCTCGCGCTGGGACACCGTCGGATCATCTTCGCCGACCCTCTCCCGCCTTCCCCGGCCCGCCTGGTGCGCGCCGAGGAGGCCGCCGACCTGACCCGCAAGACTGGAGGCACGTTCCGATATGTCCACGGCCCGGAGTTCGGGTGGGGCGTGCCGGAGTGCGTCCGACTCCTCCAGGCGCCCGACCGCCCCACGGCGGTCATGTGCGGCGCAGGCCACAATGCGGTTGCGATGGCCGCGGCGGCCGCGCAGCTCGGACTGAACGTCCCGCGCGACGTCAGTCTCATCGCCATGGGCAACATCCGAACCGCCCAGGCGGAAAAGCCCTTCACGCACCTCTGCTTCGACCACGTTGCGATGGGAACGAAGGCCCTCGATCTCCTCCTCGAAATCGAGCCGGGCATGAGCCCTCGCAAGGTGCTCATTCCAGTCCGGCTTGCCGACTTCGCCACCACGGCTCCTCCGCCCTCTGAACCTCACGAAAGATAGCACCCGTCCCTATTCAGTTCCTGCTGCCAGCCCGGCGGAAGCGATTTCAACGTCAAGACGATGAATGGTCAAGTAGACGGAAGGCCGGAGATCACTGCGACTTGCGAATCGTGCTTGACAAAATGGACTATAGTGGACATAATACCCGGGTCGTATAAGGATGGGCAGGTACGGGCTAGGTGGAGGAGCAGAGGGTGCAATTGTCCGTTCGTGAAGCCGCAGACATCCTGAAGGTCTCCGAGAAGAGCATTTACCGGTGGATTAAGGAAGGGTCGCTGCCGGCCTACAACATCCACGGGCAGTATCGGTTCAACCGCACAGAGCTGCTGGAATGGGCCACCGCGCAGAAGGTGAACGTCTCGGCGGACATCATGGCGGAGCCGGAAAGCGCGACGGCGCCGCTGCCGGCGTTGAGCGAGGCGATGGTGTCGGGGGGCGTTTTCTACCGCATCGGGGGCGCCGACAAGGCGTCGGTCATCCGCAACGTGGTCGAGATCATGCGGCTGCCCGACGACGTGGACCGGGAGTTTCTCGTTCAGGTGCTCCTGGCGCGGGAGTCGCTCGGCTCCACGGCGGTGGGCGACGGCATCGCGATCCCTCACGTGCGCAATCCCATCGTGATGCACATCGAGCGTCCGATGGTCAGCCTCTGTTTTCTGGAACGCCCCATCGATTTCGGGGCGCTTGACGGTCGTCCGGTGAACGTGCTCTTTACGCTGGTAAGTCCGACGGTGCGCTCTCACCTGCACCTGTTGAGCCGGCTTGCCTTCGCCATGCGCGATCCGGGCTTCAAACAGGCGGTGCTTCGTCAGGGATCCCGCGAAGAGATCCTCGCCGAGGCCCTCCGGGTCGAACGGGCGCCCTGATTCGCATCCCCGGCGACTCTCCATCTAAGGCAGGAACTACCGACCATGCTGCTCTGTCTGGTCGCCGTGGGAATTCTCGTCTCCAGCGGCCTCGTCGCCCTCGCCGTGCCGGGCAAATCCCGCGCCGCGCTCGTGATCGGCGCCGCCGGGGCCGTCGTCGGCTGTGTCCTCGCCGCGATCCCCGCCGTGGGAGTCCTTGCGACGGGCGAAACGCTCTCGCTGAACTGCGCCTGGAACATGCCGCTGGGCTCGTTCCACATCGCGCTCGACGGACTGTCGGCGTTCTTCCTCATCGTCATCGCGCTCGTCTCGGCGGTGGCGGCAATCTATGGCGTCGGCTACCTCGACGCGTGGCGCGGGAAGAAGGCGCTCGGGCCGGCGTGTCTCTTCTATAACCTGCTCGTGGCGTCGATGATGTTCGTCGTTCTCGCCCGCAACGGCGTCCTCTTCCTCGTCGCGTGGGAGGTGATGTCGCTCGCGTCGTTCTTCCTCGTGACGTTCGAAAGCGAGAAGCCGGGCGTGCGCGAGGCCGGCTGGACCTACCTCGTCGCCACGCACCTCGGCACGGCGTTCCTGCTGGTGCTCTTCGTGATGCTGGGCCAGGGCTCGGCCTCGCTCGACTTCGACGTCTTCGCCACGTTCGGCGCGTCGGCGCCGCACCTGGCGTCGCTGGCCTTCATCCTCGCGGTGATCGGCTTCGGCACGAAGGCGGGGTTCATCCCGCTGCACGTGTGGCTGCCCGAGGCCCACCCCGCGGCGCCGAGCCACGTGTCGGCGGTGATGTCGGGCGTGATGATCAAGACGGGCATCTACGGCCTCATCCGCGTGATATTGTTCCTGGGCCCGCCGCCGATGTGGTGGGGCGTCGCGCTCGTCGGCATCGGCATCACGTCGGGCGTGCTCGGGGTGCTCTTCGCGCTGGCGCAGCACGACCTCAAGCGGCTTCTGGCCTATCACTCGGTTGAGAACATCGGCATCATCACGCTGGGCCTCGGCGTCGGCATGATCGGCCTCAGCCGCGGCGTCCCGGCGATCGCGGCGCTCGGCTTCGCCGGGGCGCTCCTGCACGTGCTGAACCACGCGGTCTTCAAGGGCCTGCTCTTCCTCGGCGCCGGGTCGGTGCTTCACGCGACGCACACCGGCGAGATCGACCATCTCGGCGGGCTCCTCAAGCGAATGCCCTGGACGGGCGTCACGTTCCTCGTCGGCTGCGTGGCCATCGTCGGGCTGCCGCCCTTGAACGGATTCGTGAGCGAGTTCCTCATCTACTTCGGCGCGTTCAAGGGCGTCGTCGGCACCGGGCCGCTCTCCGTCATCTCCTGCCTCGCCACCATCGGGGGCCTCGCGCTCATCGGCGGCCTCGCCGCGGCCTGTTTCGCCAAGGCGTTCGGCATCGTCTTCCTCGGCGAGCCGCGCAGCGAGCACGCCACCCAGGCCCGCGAGTGCGGCGGCAGCATGAAATTCGCGATGGTGACGCTCGCCGTCGCGTGCGTGGCGTTCGGCCTGCTCGGCCCGATGATGGTGGCCGGCGTCGCGCCCGCGGTCGCCGGGGCCTCGTCGCTTGCGCCCGCGGACGCGATGAGGGAGCTGGGGCCCGCTGTGGGGTGCCTCGCGAGCGTCGTGCTCGTCGCGGCGGTGCTGATCATCATGATCGGCTCGCTGCTCCTCTTGCGCTATGCGCTCCTCAAGGGCCGCACGGTGACGCAGTCCGGGACGTGGGACTGCGGCTATGCCCGGCCGACCGCGCGTATGCAATACACGGCCTCGTCTTTCGCCAAGCCGCTGACGCGGATGTTCCGTTTCTTCCTGCGCACGCAGAGCGCCGTGAACATGCCGGACGAGACGTTCCCGAAAGAGGCCGCGGTGTCGACGCACACGCCCGACGCCTTCCGCCGGAGGGTCTGGCAGCCGGTCTTCCAGTGGGTCTCGAAGCAGCTCGAACAGGTCCGGCAGATCCAGCACGGCCGGTTGCAGCTTTACGTGCTTTACATCGCGGTGGTGCTCCTGATCCTCCTCGTGTGGAAGATGAGGTAAGCCATGGCGATAGAACAATTCGTCTCCGTCGCGCTGGCGCTGGTGCTCTCGCCCCTTCTTCTGGGCGTGATCAACCGCGTGAAGGCCATCTTCGCCGGGCGCACCGGCCAGCCGCTCTTGCAGGCCTACTACGACCTCGCGAAGCTCCTGCGGAAGGGCGCCGTCTACAGCCGCACGACGACGTGGGTCTTCCGCGCGGGCCCGACGATCGGTCTCGGCTCGACGCTTGCGGCGCTGATGCTCGTGCCGATGGGCGGAACGCCGGCGCTGGTGAGTTTCTCGGGGGACCTTGTCCTCTTCGCGTATCTCCTGGGCCTGGCGCGGTTCTTCACGGTCTCCGCCGCGCTCGATACGGGAAGCGCCTTCGAGGGCATGGGCGCCAGCCGCGAGGTGCAGTTCGCCGCGGTGGCCGAGCCCGCGCTGCTTCTCGGCCTGGCGGCGCTCGCCGCGAGGACGCACAGCCTGTCGCTCTCGGGCATCTTCGCCGGCTCGGCCTCATCGGCGGCGGCGCACGGCCCGGCGATCTTCCAGTGGTGGCTCCAGATGGGGCCGATCGTGCTTCTCGTGGGCGGGGCGTTCTTCATCGTGTTTCTCGCGGAGAACGCCCGCATCCCCGTGGATGACCCGAACACGCACCTCGAACTGACGATGATCCACGAGGTGATGGTGCTCGACCACAGCGGGCCGGACCTTGCCTTCATTCAATACGGCGCCGCGCTCAAGCACTGGGTCATCGGCGCCCTGGTCGTCGGCAGCCTCTTGCCCGTTCACCCGGCCCACCCGGTCTGGACGCCGGTGGTCGCGGTGGCGGGGATGCTGGCGCTGGCGGTCGTCGTCGGCGTCGTCGAGTCGGTGATGGCGCGGCTGCGCCTCCTGAGCGTGCCGCACCTTCTCATGGGGGCGCTGGCGCTTTCGGTCGTGGCGCTGGTGCTCGTGATCTACTGACGGAGCGTGCCGCATGAATGCGTGGACGGACGTGATCGTGGTGCTCGTGGCGCTGACCAACCTCGGCCTTCTGGGGTCGAGCCGGCTCAGCGTCTGCATTCGCGTCGTCGCCGTCCAGGGCATATTCTTCGGACTCGCCGCGGTGCTCCTGCGCGCGGAGCCGATCACGGTGGACCTCGCCGTCGTCGCGGCCGCCAGCGCCATCGTCAAGGGCATCGTCTTCCCCGTGCTGCTCCTGCGCACGGCCCGCAACGTCAATATCCGCCGCGAGGTCGAGCCGTTCGTCGGGTTCAGCACGTCGCTTTTCGTGGGCCTCGTGCTGCTCGCCTTCGCCCTCTGGATCGGCGCGCAGATGCCGGTCGAGGCCAATCCGACCGGCTCCCTCGTCATCCCCTTGGCGCTCTTCACGGTGATGGTGGGCCTCTTCACCATTGCCTCGCGACGCAAGGCCGTCACGCAGGTGCTCGGCTACCTCACGATGGAAAACGGCATCTTTGCGTTCGGCGTCACGGTCGTCGGCGGCATCCCGGTGCTCGTGGAGCTGGGCGTGCTGATGGACGTTTTCGTTGCCGTCTTCGTCATGTGCATCGCGACGTGGCACATCAGCCGGGAATTCGACCACGTCGATGTGGACCAGTTGGACGCGCTGAAAGGCTAACTCGTGGACGCAGGCGCTCTCATCCTGATCCAGCTTGCGCTCCCCGCGCTCTTCGCGGCGGCGTGCCTCGTGCTGCGTTCGCCGAAGGCGGTGCTCGCGACGGTCGCGCTCGGCGCGCTCGTCATGGCCGCGTCGACGGGGGCGACCGTGTGGGCCGTTCACGTTCACGGGACGCTCGGCGCCGTGGGGGAGTGGTTCTTCCTCGACGCGCTTTCGGCCTATCACCTCGTGCTGCTGTCGATCGTCTTCGGCCTGAGTTCGCTCTACTCGTGGAAGTACTTCGCGCATCCGCACGAGAAGGCGCGCTTCGACCTGCGCACGGCGCGGCGCTTCGGCGCGCTCTGGTTTGGCGCGGCGGCGGCGATGACGCTGGTGCTGGAGTCGAACAACCTCGGCATCCTCTGGGTCGGCGTGGAGGCCTCGACGCTGCTGACGGCGTTCCTCATCTGCCTGCACGTGTCGCCCGCGTCGCTGGAGGCGATGTGGAAATACCTCATCATGTGCTCCGTCGGCGTCGCCTTCGCGTTCATCGGCACGCTCTTGGTGAGCGCGTCGGCCGCCCATGCGAAGCTTGACGGCAGCGACGCGCTGCTCTGGACGCACCTCAAGGCGGTCGCCGGCAACCTCAACCCGACGCTCCTCAAGATGGGCTTCATCTTTCTGCTCGTCGGTTACGGCACCAAGGCGGGCCTGGCCCCGATGCACGGCTGGCTGCCCGACGCCCACAGCCAGGCCCCGGCGCCGGTCTCCGCGGTCTTCTCCGGGTTCCTGCTCAACTCGGCCCTGTACTGCATCATGCGGTACATCCCCATCGTCGAAGCGGGCACGGGGCACGTCGGCTGGGGGCTCGGAATCCTCACGCTCTTCGGCCTCGCCTCCATCCTCATCGCGGCGGGGTTCATCGTCTTCCAGAACGACGCGAAGCGATTGCTCGCGTATTCGAGCGTCGAGCACATGGGCATCATCGCGGTCGGCCTGGGGCTCGGAGGGTTCGGCGTCTTCGCGGCGATGTTCCACGCGGCCAACCACTCCATCGCGAAGCCGCTCGGGTTCTTCTCCGCCGGCCGCCTGGGGCAGATGTACGGCACCCACGACATGACGAAGATGAAGGGCGTTCTGCGCGTCTCGCCCGTCTGGGGCGGGGGATTCTTCTTCAGCCTCCTCGCCCTCATCGGCGTGGCGCCCTTCGCCATCTTCATGAGCGAGTTCCAGATTCTCCGCGCCGCGTTCGACACCGGCGCCCTCGTCACGCTCGCTCTCTTCGTCGCGGGCACGTGCATCGTCTTTGTCGGGGCGCTGAGGCACGCCGTGCGCGCCGCATGGGAGCCGGCGGATGAGGCCATCCGGCCCGAGCCCGCGGGCGCGCTCGATATCGCCCTCGTCTTCCTGCCGCTCGCCGCGATGCTCGCCTTCGGACTCTTCCTGCCGAGTTTCGCCTCCGGGGCGTTCGCCGAGGCGGCGAAGATCATCGGAGGGACGCCATGAGCGACATCCACGGCGTCGCCTTCGGCAACGGCCGGCGCGCCTCGCTCGACGAGGCCCGCGTCCTCGATTTCCCGCGCTTCCGCGAAACCGTCCTCCAGGCCGTCGAGGCCGGATCGCGCGTCAGCGCGCTCTTCGGCTGCCCCGCGCCCGGCGGACGCACGCGGCTTTACGCCGTCATCGCCTGCCCGGGCCAGGGAGACATCGGCGTCGCGGCCACGGACGTCGCGGGCTCATACCGCTCGCTCACGCCCGATTGCCCCGAGGTCCACTGGTTCGAGCGCGAGATCGCCGAGCAGTGGGGCGTGCGTCCGGACGGCCATCCGTGGCTCAAGCCGATACGCTTCCACGCGTCGTACCGCGCGCTCGCCGATGCGTGGGGACGCAGGCCCGAGGACATCCTCCCGGGCGTCGCCGACTTCTTCCGCGTCGAGGGCGAAGAGGTCCACGAGGTCGCCGTCGGCCCCGTTCACGCGGGCATCATCGAGCCGGGGCATTTCCGCTTCCAGTGCCACGGCGAAAAGGTCTATCACCTGGAGATCTCGCTCGGCTACCAGCACCGCGGCATCGAGCGCGCGCTCGTCGGCGGGCCGGACAAGCGCACGATTCACTTCATGGAGACCGCGGCGGGGGACACGACGGTCGGACACGCGACGGCGTATTCCCGCGTCGTCGAGGCCCTCGCCGGCTGCAAGGTCCCCGCGCGCGGGCAGGCGCTGCGCGGCATCGCCCTCGAACTGGAGCGCGTGGCCAATCACGTCGGCGACCTCGGCGCGCTCGCGGGCGACGTCGGATTCCTGCCCACGATGTCCTTCTGCGGACGCATCCGCGGCGACGTGCTCAACATGACGGCTGTCCTTTGCGGCAGCCGCTTCGGACGCGGGCTCGTGAGGCCGGGAGGCGTCGCGTTCGACGTGGACGCGAAGATCGTCGAGAACCTGCTCGCGCGGCTCGATGCGGCGGCGAAGGACACGCGCTCGGCGGTGGAACTGCTCTGGAACACGCCCAGCGTCACGGCGCGGTTCGAAGGCGCCGGCGCGCTCACGGCCGAGGAGGCCCGGACCATCGGCCTCGTCGGTCCCGCGGCGCGGGCGTGCGGACTGGACCGCGACGTGCGAAAGGACAACCCGTTCGGCATCTTCCGCATGGCGCACATCCCCGTGACCACATGGGACACCGGCGACGTCTTCGGACGGGCCTACGTGCGGTATCTCGAAGCGCAGCGGTCGCTCGCCTTCGTGCGCGAGCAGCTCCGGGCGCTGCCTGCAGGGCCCGTGCGCTCGGAGGTGGGGAAGCCGGCGCCGGGCTCGATGGTCGTGTCGCTCGTCGAGGGCTGGCGCGGCGAGATCTGCCACGTGGGAATCACCGACTCCGGCGGGCGATTTGCGGCCTACAAGATCGTCGATCCGTCGTTCCACAACTGGTTCGGACTGGCGCTCGCGCTGAGGGGCGAGCCCATCTCCGATTTCCCGCTCACGAACAAGAGTTTCAACCTGTCGTATTGCGGACACGACCTGTAGGGTGACGGGAGCCTAGCGATGATCGACATCCTCCTCGCGCGGATTCAGCAGAAGCACCGCACGATGAAGTACCCGAAAGGCCCGGCGCCCGAACTCCCCGAGCGTTTTCGCGGCCGTCCGCGCATTGACCGCTCGCGCTGCAAGGGCGGATGCAGTAAGTGCATCGGGGTTTGCCCCACCGGTGCCCTGTCGCTCGCCCCGGCGGGACTCCTCAGCCTCGACCTCGGCCGCTGCCTCTTCTGCGGCGAGTGCGCCTCGGCCTGCCCGAACGCCGCTGTCGAGTTCACGCGGGAATATCGGCTCGCCACGCGAACCCGCGCGGACCTCACGATCGGGGAAGGGGAGTACCGCCTTGCCGAGGCGCTCGACGCGAAGGCGAAGAAGCTCTTCGGCCGGTCGCTCAAGCTGCGGCAGGTGAGCGCGGGCGGATGCAACGCCTGCGAGGCCGACACCAACGTCCTCGGCACCGTCGGCTGGGACCTCGGCCGCTTCGGCATCCAGTTCGTCGCCTCGCCGCGACACGCCGACGGCGTGCTCGTCACCGGCTGCGTCAGCGAGAACATGCGCCTCGCGCTTGAGAAGACCTGGCAGGCCGTGCCCTCGTCCAAGCTCGTCATCGCGGTGGGCTCCTGCGCGATCTCCGGCGGCCCCTACATCGATCGCCCCGATCAGCACAACGGCACCCCCGGCATCCTCCCGGTGGATCTCTATGTCCCCGGCTGCCCGCCTCACCCCCTGACCATCCTCGACGGCCTCCTCCGCCTCCTCGACCGGCTGTAAGCCGCGGAAAACAGGCAAAACAAAGGTGACAGGTACATTTGTTACAAAGGCTCCTCGGCCGGATTGGCGCGGAATTAACGAGAATTTGACTGGCCTGACCGGTCAGTGCAGGATATAATTCCGACGTCATGCCAATTTGCGTCCTGGGCAGGGGCAAAGTTGGGTGTCCGCGCGTGTTCCTGCTCTTGGGGCGAAGAAGCACGGGGGCATCCCGACGCGTCGGGACCCCCTACAGAGGAAGAAACCGCCTATGAATCGCAGCCCGGAAAAGAGACACCTGATCATGCAGGCGGCGGAGAAGATGTTCACGTCGCGGAGGTTCCACGAGGTCACGATGGAGGACGTGGCGGAGTCGGCGAACGTGGCCAAGGGGACGCTTTACCTGCACTTCCGGGACAAGGACGACCTCTTCTTCCAGACAGCCACGAACGGCTTCGACGAGTTGTGCGACATTCTCCAGGCGAGCGTTCCCGGCGATGCGGCTTTCCCCGAGCAACTCCTCGCGGCCTGCCGCAAGGTCCGGGAGTTCTACACGTCCCGCCGGCAGTTGATGCGGATGATGCAGGCCGAGGAGTCGCGCCTCCAGATGAGCCCCTCCGGGGGGATGTATGAGCGGTGGATGGAGAAGCGCACGCGGCTCGTGTCCGCGGTGGCGGCCATCCTGTCGAAGGGCGTGGCTGCGGGCGCGATCCGAAGCGACGTGCCGGCCGACGTGTTGGCGGCGCTGCTTTTGGGCATGTTGCGCGCGCAGGCTCGGGACTTTCCCGAGGCGCCGGAGCGCCTGAGAGATTGCGAGTTCGTGGTCGGGGTCTTCCAGCGCGGTGTGAAACCTTGAAGGAGCCATGCGTGGTCTTTCGAAACGCCATTCGCGCGATGCTCTCCAGGACATTTGCCGCCGGGTGCGCCGCGGCGCTGATCGTGGGCTCGTCGGCGCTCGTCTCCTGCGCGAAGCAGGACACCGGCGACGCCGCGAAGAAGTCGATGAAGGCCCGTCCCGTGCCGGTGACGGTGGGCTTGGTGCGGACGAAGAGCGTGCCGCTGCAGATCACGGGGCTCTTCGGATGGGTGGACCCGAACGCGTCGGTGACGGTGAAGCCCGAGGTGACGGGGATGCTGGTGAAGGTCTGCATCGAGAAGGGCCAGAGCGTGAAGAAGGGCGACCTCCTGTATGAGATCGACCCGCGGCCGTTCGACGCGGCGGTGGCGCAGGCGGAGGCGTCGCTTTCGCAGGCGCAGGCGGCGGTGATGCAGGCGCAGGCGGCGGTGGGCCAGGCGCAGGGCGCCCTGGTGCGCGACCAGGTGCAGGAGGCGAACGCGCGGCGGGACGTGGCGCGGCTGGACGAACTCATCAAGAAGGGCGCCGGGGCGCGGCAGGATTACGACCACGCGGTCGCCTCGGCCGACGCCTACAAGGCCGCGGTGCAGTCCGACGAGGCCGCGGTGAAGGCCGTCGAGGCCACGGTCGTCGCGGACAAGGCGCTCGTGCGCGTGAGCGAGGCGTCGCTCCTGAACGCGAAGCTGCAGCGCGAGCACTGCACCCTCCGCTCGCTCATCGACGGCAAGGCCGGCAACCTGCTCGTGGACGAGGGGAACGTCGTGATGGCCGCAACGACGGCTCTCGTGACGATCAACCAGATCAGCCCCATCGACGTCTTCTTCTCGGTGCAGCAGCGCGACCTGCCGACGGTGAAGAAATACCTGGCCCAGGGCTCGGTGCGGGTGCGGGCGCTTTTCCCGCAGGAGGAAGGCGGGCCGGAGGAGGGGAAGGTGACGTTCGTGGACAACACGATGGACCGGGTGAGCCTGATGATCCAGCTCGGCGCCACGTTCGAGAACAAGAGCGGGCGTCTCTGGCCGGGACAGTACGTCAACGTGGAGCTGGGACTCGCCGTGGACGACAACGCCGTCGTGGTGCCGACGCGCGCGGTGCAGACCGGACGCGACAACAAGTACGTCTACGTCGTTGAGGACGATAACTCCGTGCAGGTGCGCCCCGTGGTCGTGAGCGACTACTCGGGCGACGACGCCGTGGTGAAGGGCGAACTCGCCGTCGGCGAGCGCGTGGTGACGGACGGGCAGTTCCAGCTCACGCGCGACTCGAAGGTGGCGGTTCGCGCGAACGGCTCGGGCAAGAGCGGCCCCGGCGCCGCGGAGCCGGGAAAGAAGAACGCCCCCGTCGCGGGCGCCAAGAGGTCCAGTCCATGAACATCTCGGCGCTCTTCATCCGCCGTCCGATCGCGACGACGCTGGCGATGGCCAGCATCATGCTCTTCGGGCTCATCGGCTACAAGATGCTGCCGGTGAGCGACCTGCCGAACGTCGACTACCCGATGATCCAGGTGAACGCGTCGCTGCCGGGCGCGAATCCCGACACGATGGCCTCGGCCATCGCGACGCCGCTGGAGAAGGAATTCTGCACCATCGCGGGCATCGACCAGATGAGTTCGACGAGTTCGCAGGGCACGACGAGCATCACGCTTCAGTTCGTGCTGACGCGCGACATCGACGCCGCGGCGCAGGACGTCCAGGCCGCCATCGCCCGCACGCTGCGCAAGCTGCCGGCCAACATGCCGGCGCCCCCCAGCTATCGCAAGGTCAACCCGACCGACCAGCCCATCCTCTGGCTCGTGCTCACCAGCCCCGACGTCCGGATGTCCGACCTCGACGAGATCGGCCAGACGCTCATCGCGCAGCGCGTGTCGATGATCGACGGCGTCGCCCAGGTGCAGGTCTTCGGCTCGCAGAAGTACGCCGTGCGCATCGAGCTGAACCCGAAGGCGCTGGCGGCGCGTCAGATCGGCGTCGACGAGGTCGCGGACGTCGTCGGCGACCAGTATAACGTCAACATGCCGCTCGGATCGCTCATCGGCCCGAACCGCCTCGCCTCCATCCAGGCCAACGGGCAGATCCCCGTGGCCGAGCCTTATAACCAGCTCATCATCGCTTACCGCAACGGGCAGCCCGTGCGCCTCAAGGACGTCGGCCGGGCCTTCGACAGCGTCGAGAACGACCAGACCGCGGCGTGGTACGTCACGCCCGAAAAGCGTGACCGCGCGATCATCCTCATCATCCAGAAGCAGCCCGGCACCAACACCGTCGACGTGTGCGACGCCGTCAAGGCGGTGCTGCCCACGCTTCGGGACAAGATGCCCGCTTCGGTCGACCTCACGATCCTCCGCGACGCGAGCACGCTCATCCGCGAGAGTTTCAACGACGTGCAGTTCACGCTGCTCCTCACCCTGCTGCTCGTCGTGCTCGTGATCTTCCTCTTCCTGCGCAACCTCTCGGCGACGATCATCCCGAGCCTCACGCTGCCGATGTCCATCGTGGGGACGTTCGCGGTGATGTATCTGTTGGGCTATTCGCTCGACAACCTGTCGCTGATGGCGCTGACGCTCTCCGTCGGGTTCGTGGTGGACGACGCGATCGTGATGCTGGAGAACTGCGTGCGGCACCTGGAGATGGGCAAGGAGCGCGTGCGCGCGGCGCTCGACGCCTCGAAGGAGATCGGCTTCACCATCGTGTCGATGACGCTGTCGCTGGCCGCGGTGTTCATCCCGGTGCTCTTCCTGGGCGGGATCATGGGACGGCTCTTCCGCGAGTTCTCGGTGACGATCGGCGCGGCGGTGCTCGTCAGCGGGTTCGTGTCGCTGACGCTGACGCCGATGATGTGCAGCCGGTTTCTGAGGAACCCCGAGAACGTGAAGCACGGCGTGGCCTACCGCGTGACGGAGGCGGGTTTCAACGGCGTCCTCGCGTTCTACAACTGGAGCCTGTGGTTCGTGCTGAGGCACCGGTTCGCGACGCTGCTGGTGGCGATCGGGCTTCTCGTGGCGTCGGGGTTCCTGTTCGTCGTCGTGCCGAAGGGGTTCATCCCCAACGAGGACCGCGACCAGCTCCAGGCGGACATGGACGTGGCGCAGGACGCGTCGTTCGAGGAGACGCAGCGGCACCAGTTGCAGCTTGTCGACATCGTCCAGAAGGACCCGGACGTGACGCGGTTCATGAGTTCGTCCGGGGCGAACCCGGGCGGCGGCGGGGCCAACAAGGGGCGCATGTTTCTCATTCTGAAGCCGAAGAGGACGCGGGAGAAGACCGCCGACCAGATCATCGACGACCTGCGTCCAAGGCTCAACGCCGTGCCGGGCGTCCGCACGACGCTCATCAATCCGCCCGTCATCAACGTCTCCGGGCGCCAGTCGCGCGCCCTCTACCAGCTCACCCTTTTCGACCCCGACACCGTCGAGCTTTACGCCTACGCCGACGAGCTCGAACAGAAGATGCGCGCCATGGGCGAGCTGACCGACGTCATCAGCGACATGCAGCTCAAGAACCCCGAACTCGACCTCGAGATCGACCGGGACCAGGCCTTCACGCTGGGCGTCACGCCGCTCCAGATCGAGACCGCTCTCTACGGGGCCTACGGCACCCAGCAGATCTCCACCATCTTCACCCCGACGAATACCTACCAGGTGATCATGGAGCTCGACAAGAATTACCAGACCGATCCCGGCGTGCTCTCGATGCTCTACGTGCGATCGTCGAAGGGGGCGCTGGTGCCGCTGAAGGTCCTGGCGAAGCAGACCGAGAGCGTCGGGCCGCTGCAGATCAACCACACCGGCCAGCTCCCGTCGGTGACGATCTCGTTCAACTGCCGGCCGGGCGTCTCCATCGGCGACGCCATCGCGAAGATCAACGAGATCAACCGCGTCCCCAACGGCATGAGCTCCTCGTTCCAGGGCGCCGCGCAGGTCTTCCAGTCCGCCCTCTCCAGCATGATCGTCCTCTTCGGCCTGGCGATCATCGTCATCTACATCGTGCTGGGCATCCTCTACGAGAGCTTCTACCACCCGTTCACGATCCTCTCGGCCATTCCGCTCGCCGCGTTCGGCGCGCTCCTGACGCTCCTCATCTTCAACGCCGAGCTGACGATCTACGCGTGGATCGGCATCATCATGCTCGTGGGCCTCGTCAAGAAAAACGGCATCATCATGATCGACTTTGCCCTCGAAGCCCAGCGCAACGAGGGCAAGAGCGCCGCCGACGCCATCCACGAGGCGTGCATGGTGCGGTTCCGCCCGATCATGATGACCACGATGGCCGCGCTTATGGCCGGGCTTCCCATCGCCTTCGGCTACGGCGCCGGGGCCGAGAGCCGCCGGCCGCTGGGACTCGCCGTCGTCGGCGGGCTCCTCTTCTCTCAGACCCTCACGCTCTACGTGACGCCCGTCTTCTTCGTCTACATGGAGAAGCTGCGCGTGTGGCTGCACGGCGAGACCCAGCCCGAAGAGGCGCCGCTGCTGCCTCCCGTCGAGCCCGTGGAAGAGCCCGCCGCGGGGGAGTGAAGTCCGCTTTCTGCGCACGGTTCTTCCCGGAGCCGCCACTAATAGGGCGGATATCGGAACCCCTTTACGGGAGACCGCCATGCGCGCACTGTCCCTCTGTGCCCTCGCCGTGTTGCTTGTCTCCTCTTCCGCCCCCGCCGCCCCGGAGCCCCCGTGGGAATCCGTCGGCTTTTCCGGCATGGGCGGCATGTATTCCCCCGCCATCAGCCCCGTTGACCCGAAGCTCATCATGGCCAACTGCGACATGAGCGGGGCCTACCTGTCGCGCGACGGCGGGGTCTCCTGGACGATGATCAGCGGCCTCCAACTCCGCGCGAGCACCCGTTGCAAACCCGCCTTCCATCCGACCGACGCGAAGGTCATCTTCGCCGCACAGGGATACGTCGGGCTCAAGGTCTCCCGCGACGGCGGCGTCACGTGGACGCTTCTCGAAGGCGCGCCGAGGGAGCTTTGCGGCGAGGTCCGCATCGATCCCGGCCATCCCGACCGCATGATGGTGGGCGAGAAGTCCGGCGCGTTCCTCTCCACCGACGGCGGCAAGACGTGGTTGCGCGGTAGCGGGCCGAACGGGGAGGGCGTGGCGTTCCACTTCGACCAGTCGAGTCCCGCCGACGCGCGGGTGTGCTTCGCCGCGACGGCGCAGGGGGTCTGGCGGTCGGATGACGGCGGCAAGACCTGGGCCTCGAAGGTGAAGGGCCTGCCGAATACAGAGGTGAAGGCCTTCGCCGGCGGCTCGAACGCGAAGGGGTGCATGATTTATGTCTCCGTCACCGCAAGCGCCCAGGGAGGCCGGCACGTCGGCGGGGTCTTCCGATCGTCCGACCGCGGCGAGACGTGGGAGTCCGCCATGGGCGCCGGGATCAACAAGGAAACCGAGGCCGCCGATGCGTGGTCGATGGGCCCCGTCGCGCAGTACACCGACCTCCTCACGACGGACGTGAAGCCGTCCGCCGTCTGGGCGATGAACACCAATACGGGCGTGCGCGTGCCGCACCACACGGCGTGTTTCCGCAGCGACGACGCCGGAAAGTCGTGGCACGCGACGTTCTACCCCGACCCGCGCTTCAAGGAGTTCAACGTCGAGCCCGACTTCATGACCCTCGCCGACGGCCAGTTCTACCAGGGCCTGATGCGCTGCGCCGTCGACGACAAGAACCCCGACCACGTCGTCGTCCTTATGGGCCGGGCCTATATCACCGAGGACGGCGGCAAGTCGTGGAAGTGCGCCCACACGCGGAAGGTCGGCGAGGCGGACGGGGAGCTGCTCTGGAAGGACACAGGCCTCGTCGTCACCACGACGTGGAACTATTACTTCGACCCGACCGACCACAAGCGGCAGTACATCTGCTACACCGACATCGGCTACGGCCGCTCCACCGACGGCGGCAAGACGTGGCGCTGGTCGAAGGAGTCCGAGCAGCCGAAGTGGCGGAACACGTGCTACGAGATGGCCTTCGATCCGGCCGAGAAGGGCAAGATCTGGGGCGCGTTCTCCAGCACCCACGATATCCCCAACGCCAACATCATCGGCAATTATCACAAGGACTCCTACCCGGGCGCGGTCTGCGTCAGCACGGACTACGGCCGGAGCTGGAAGCCCTCCAATGCGGGCCTTCCCGACTCGGCGTGCGTGTCGGTCATCGTGGACCCGAAGAGCCCGGCGGGCCGGCGCACGCTCTACACGAGCATGTTCAATAACGGCGTGTATAAGTCCGTCGACGACGGGAAGACCTGGGCCAAGGCGAGCGAGGGGCTGGGCGATCCGACCAACATGCGCGTCTGCCGCCTGGCGCTCCATGAGGACGGCGCCCTCTTCGTCGTCATCACCGCCCGGCGCGACAAGGCCACGCGGAAGTTCCTCTCGCCCGGCGCGGGACTCTGGCGCTCGAAGGACGGGGCGAAGACGTGGGAGTGCATCACCGCGTCGCACCCGTTCCTCTGGCTCAAGGACTTCACCGTCGACCCGAAGGACTCCCGGGGGATTCTTGTCGGCGCCAGCGACGCGGGCTCCGAGCAGCAGGGCGGCCTCTGGCGCACGGCGGACGGCGGCGCCACGTGGACCCGCATCGGCCGCGAAGGCCCGCAGACGTTCGGCGGGTATCTTCACCCGAAGCATCCGGGCTGGATCTACATGACCCTCACCGAGGGCGCTCCCGGCGCCGGGCTCTGGCTCTCGAAGGACGACGGCAAGACGTGGACGCCGATGAAGGGGCTTCCCTTCTCCAACGCCCAGCGCGTCGTCGTCGACCCGGACCACGCGGACGTCATCTACGTCACCACGTTCGGCGGCAGTGTCTGGCGCGGCCCGGCGGATATGTAGCACAGGCGAGGGTCCCGATTGTGATCGGGATGCCACATGAAGCAACCAGGGGACAGCATGGGCCGCTTCGTCATCCTTACCGGGCCATCGTGCGTGGGGAAGGGGCCTCTGTGCGAGGCGCTGGGGAAGTTCTATCCCGAAGCGTGGGCGAAGCTACGCGAGTTCATCCTCTATAACGACCGTGCCCCACGGCCCGGCGAGCGAGACGGAGTCGATTACCATTTCCGCCCGCGCGCCGAGATCGAACGGATGCGAGGGAAGAAGGACGTCCTCGTCATGGAGGTCCGGGGCGATCTCCAGGCCGCGGACCTGGGCGAACTGCGGAGACTCCTCGCCGGCGGCGACGCGTTCTTCGAAGGCAACCCGTTTGTCGCCCGCGCGCTGAAGGACGCTGCCGGTGCTGCGGGCGCGGCGACGCTCAGCGTCTTCATGTCGCCTCTTTCGCGCGAAGAGATTGCCGAGCTTCGCTCCCGCGGCATCCCGATCGAGCCGTTCGTCGCCGAGGTGATGCGCCGGAAACTTCTTCGCCGGATGACGCTGCAGCGAGGCGCGCTCGGCCCCAAGGACCTCGCCGAGTTGGAGCGACGCTCCGGCAGCGCCTTCGTGGAGCTTCACCTCGCGCGCCTCTTCGACCTCGTGCTCCCCAATCACGACGGCGAAGGCAGCGAGAACTGGGACGTCCTCGGCTATCCCGTCGCCGACGCCCGCCGAAGCCTCCTCGCATTCGTCGACCTGCTTGAAGGCCGCATCCCCGCCTGCCTCGAACGCTGGACCGCAGGCAACCCGCTCTAAGCGGCTGCTTCAGACCCCAAGGCACCGCCACTATAGGTTGTGGTTGGCGCGGACGGTAAGCACAAAATATGCTTTCAGTCCACAGGGCACCAGTGGAGGCACAATCACTGGAACCCCGGAACCTCCAGTATTTCGGCCGTTTTTGCCCCCTTTTTGCGAAATGAGAGGTTCCGGTGCTGGAACCTCTCGGAATCCCTCCCGACGCGCTACGGATTCTCCGCGGGGGGCGGCGCCGTGGTCCGGCCGACGACACGGGTGATGGGGACGAGGCGGCGGGCGGGGGTTTTCCAGAGGTCCTCGTCGAGCAGGGATTCGAGGGCAAGCCGCCCGAACGCCTCGTATTCGAGCGCCGCAACCGTAAGGCCCGTCAGCATCGTGCATGTCGGGTCGTTGAACGACGCGATGCTCATATCCTCGGGCATCCGGAGTCCCATCCTCTTGGCGGCGAGGAATACGCTTTCCGCGCAGAAATAGTGGGTGCCGAGGACGGCTGTGGGGCGGGGAGAAGCATTCAGCAGAATCCCCGGAACGCGCTCCCAGTCCGGGGGATCGGTGATCGTGAGGACCGGCGACAAGCCGTGGGCGGCCAGCACTCTCGTGATGCCCGCGACGCGGTCGCGCGAAATCGGGTTCATCCGGCCGTCGGTGCCGTTGACGATGACGGCGACGCGCCGATGCCCGAGCGACAGCACGTGTCTGGTCAGCAGCGCGCCGGCCTCGATGTTGTCAAAGGTCACCGTGGGAACCAACGGCTCCTCGAAATCCCAGTCGGCCGCGACCACCGGCGCCTTGGCCCGCCTCAGTTCGAGGGCGTGACGCGTGGAGAGCTGCTCGAAGAGGCACGTGCCCGCGCAGTTCGCGCTCGCGGCGGAGTGAAGGACGTACTTCACGGCGTCGTCCGCTTCCCATTCCTTTCCGGCATAGTGAAGCACCATCACCAGCCCGCGGGCGGAACACGCCTGCTCGAAACCGTAGACGATGGGGGCGTACCAGTAGGTGTTGAGCTCGTTGTTGGAAGGGCGCGGGGCGACCACCTGCACCAGGATTGGGCTGCCGTTGCCGACGCGCTCTTCCTGCGGGACCACGTAGGTGCCGGAGCGCGCGCTGCGCCGGACGAGCCCCAGCATCTGGAGGGTCGACAGCGACAGATCAATCGTCGCCACGCTCGTGCCGAGGTCCGTCGCGAGCTTGCGGCCCCCCGGCATCTTCCCCGTGTAGACCCCGCGGATGATCCGGCTGCGCAGTATTCGCAGGACGTCCGGCTGCCTGGCTGACGGTTGGGCCATGTGTCGTCTCTTCCTCCGTTGCCGCGACCGGGTCAGATTGTCGTTCGTTCGCGTGAATTGTCAAGCACCTCCCGGCCCGAAGTGCGAGAAATTGTCACCATGCCCCGGCGGGCCGCGCGCCATGTTGTCTAATTTCAACGCGATATTCGGCCGTCTCAACAGCCAAAACTGACTGAGACAGTCATCCCCCCGGATTTCATAAAAGGGATATCGCGGTTCCGACGGCATCACGGGGCACTTGGCTCGGATGCGGGAAGAATAACTGCCTCGGTCAGATTCGTTTGGCACGGCATTTGCTGTAATGCAGGACAGTGCGGTGAGGGGCGCTTGCGTATTCGGCTACCGGAACTCTTGGAAGGACAGGCCATGAAGAAATGTGTCTTTGCGCTCGTTTCGCTGATGCTGGTGTGCGGGTCTGCGCGCGCGATCAGCTACACGTGGATTGGCGCGGATGCCGCGGCGTGGACCACGGCCACGAACTGGGACAACGGCTCCGGCTCGAGCAAGACCTATCCCAATTCCGCCGCGGACACCGTCCAGATCCTCAACGGCCACTCCCCCACGCTGCCGAACTCCGCCGTCACCGTCGGCAACGTCGTCGCGCGGAACAGCGGCTCGGGCGTGTACCCGGGAAACGCGGGCACCTCCGTCCTCACCCTCGACGGTTCCCTCGGCATGGGCGGCAGCTATCTCCAGGCCGGCACCATGTACAGCTATAACACCTTCATGACGTGGGACGTCACGGGGAACTATTACAATTCCAGCAGCTTCCTGGAAGGTCGGTACGTCAACTCGCTCATCAAGATGCGGGGGAACAACACGGCCGTATATTTCTATGACGGCGGCTCCGCAGACGTCCAGATCTACGGCCAGGGAGTGTGGGAAAACGGTCTTCTGCCGAGCATCAAGGTCTCGAATACCGTCACCGTGATGCACGGCGGGTCCATCGGCGCGAACCCGAACGCGGCGCTTAACCAGCCGTCGTACAACAGCGTGTGGTGGGCGCACACCTACGTCTTCCAGGACGGCCAGGCCAACCTGCCGGCGCTCGGATCCAACTGCGACTTCGCCTACGGGGCCAACGGCTACGCCTCCTACGCCCGCGGCATCGACAACGGACCTCCGGGCCGGCTGGCCGTCACGGGCGGCGTCATCTACCCGCGCGACGTGTTCATCGACACCGTCCAGAACGCCAAGACCTCCTACACCTGGCGGATCAAAGGCGGCGGCTTCACCGTCGGCCGCGACTTCTCCATCGGAATGTATCACATCAACGATCAGGGAGGCACTTACGTCTTCGATACGATCGAAAACGGAACGACGACGTCCGATCCGGTGACGACCTACCGCGACTTCATCGTCGACGGCCAGGGATACTACACCGACTACTACTTCAAGGCCAAGTTCAATAACTCCGTCATCCGCGTCGGGCGCGATCTGATCGTCGGCAGGAGTGCCGGCGTCGACCAGGGCGCCATCGACATGGGCAACGCGACCGTCTACGTCGGCCGCAATTTCCAGCTCCAGGCGCCCAACGCCTGGACGCTCAGCAACTGGAGCGCCGGCGGCTCGACCGTCATCTGCAACGGCAACGGCACGGCCTGGCACCAGGTCCAGTCTCTGAGGCTTTACGGAGACTGCGGGATCGCGCTCAATAACCTGGTCATCAACAACCCGGGCGGCGCCGTGTATCTGGACAACAGCACGAACAAGGGCGCCGGAAGCCTCAAGCTCACCGGCAACCTCGAGATCGACTGCGGCACGTTCAAGGGATGGGGCCGGTCGATCAGCTTCAACGGTCCGAGCCACTCGATCACGAACTACGTGAACCCGACGGGCTATCAGTTCGACGACAACATCAACCTGCTGACGGGCACGACCGTCCTGAACCTCGGCTCGAACATCACGATCCAGCTCGGGGACAACCTGAACATGGCCACGGGGTCGATCATCTACCTCAACGGGTTCAAGCTCATCGCCGAGGGCAAGACCTACGACGGGACGCTCGTCGGCCAGTCGTGGACGCTCGACGGCGGGACAATCTTCGCCAATGCCGTCCCCGAGCCCGCGACGCTGCTTCTCCTCGGCTCCGGCGCGATGGGCGCGTTCGGGTGGGTGCGCCGGCGTCGGATGAAGTAGTCATATCCTGGGTTATCGCTGATGAAAGGGCCGCCCCGATCCGTCGGGACGGCTCTTTTCTATCATATGGATGAACTAACAGGCAGTCGCTGTGTTCGTTGCGCGAAGCGTGCGAGATTCACGGATAGGCCATCATGGAAAACACTATGGGGGTAGGGGACGGCGAAGTCGATAGACGGGTGTCGGGACACCATCTCGGGATGCCGCCTGCCGCGTCTCGGGGGGGGGCTGTGCTCGATTCGGGCCTGACAACACGACGGACAGGGGTGGGGGCATCATCTGGTGGAGGACTCACGGTGTCCCATTCGAGTGGGGACGTCACCCCTTCACTCCGCCATCCGGCCACGAGCGACTGGTCCGAGGCGCACTGCCACACGGTTCTTGAGAGCATCCCCCTGGGGGTGGCGCTCGTCACCCCCGACCTCGAAGTAATCGCCGCCAACCAGTGTCTGCGAAAATGGTTTCCGAGGACCGATCCGCAGGGCGCCGCGGCTTGTTACCTGTGCAAGGACCCTCCGAAAGACGCACCTTGCCCGGGCTGTCCGGCGGTCGCCACGTTCGCGGACGGCTTGGTCCACGAGCACATCGAAGAGATGGTTATCGACGGCCGGCCGTCGACCCTGCGGGTGATCTCCGCCCCCGTGCGGGATGCCGGCGGCAAGATCGTCGCCGCCAGCGTGATACTCGAAGACGTCACCTCGCAGATGGCCGATACCGAGACGCTCCGCCGGCTGGACGCCGAGAAGCAGTTGATCCTCTCCACCATGGACGCGATCCTCATCGTGCTCGACGGCGAGGGGCGGGTGGTCGTATGGAACCCCGCGGCGGCGAAGGTGTTCGGCGTCGCGGCGGAGGGGACGGTCGGAAAACGGCTGGCGGAATGCGGCCTGTCCTGGGACTATGAACGGCTGTGCCCGTTGCTTCGCGACTCTCGGGAGACCGGGGCCTCGCGGCGAATCGAAGACCTGCGCTTCACGCGCCCGTCCGGCGAGGGAGGGGGCCTCGGACTCACGATCGCCCCCATGAGCGACGGGGCCGGCGCGGCCGCGGGCACGCTCATGATCGGCCGCGACGTCACCGAACGGAACGTCGCCGAAAAGGTGCTGCAGGAATCCGAACGGTGGCACCGGAACCTCCTCGATGCCGCTCCCGACATGCTCTGGGAGGTCGACCTCGAGGGGAACTTCGTCTACGCCAGTCCGCAGACCCGGAAGATCTTCGGATACGCCCCGGAGGAACTCCTCGGAAAGAGCCTGTTCCATCTCGTCCCTCCCGACGCGCTCGAACGAACCGGGGCGCAGTTCTACGGCCAGATGCAGGCGGGAGCGCCCCTCTACACGGTGGAGACCGACGGCCTGCGCAAGGACGGCGGCCGGATTGTGATCGAGGTGCGCTCCGTCCCCTGCCACGACGGCGCCGGCAACGTCACGGGCTTTCAGGGGGTCACCCGCGACGTCACCGAACGCCGGCAGGCCCAGGAGGCCCAGGAGCGCATCGCCCGGCGGCAGGTCCGGTTGAGCGCCCTGCAGCAGGAACTCCTCGGCCCCGCCCCCCTCGACGAGAAGCTGAAGAAGATCACCGACGTCGTCGTGGAGATCTTCGACGCCGACCTCAGCCGTATCTGGCTCACCCGGAAGGCAGACCGCTGCGAGTCCGGCTGCGTTCACGCCAAGGTCACGGAAGGCCCGGACGTCTGCCGCCATCGGGACCGGTGTCTTCATCTGAAGGCGAGTTCCGGGCGCTACACGCACCTCGACGGCGACGTGCATTGCCGGGTGCCTTTCGGGTACCACAGGCTCGGGCCGAAGGCCGGCCGGACGGAGACGAAGTTCCTGACGAACGACGCGACGCACGATCCGCGGGTGCGCGACCATCAGTGGGCCGCGGACCTCGGGCTGGTCTCCTTCGCGGGCTACCACCTTCGCCCGCCGGAAGGCGATGTCCTCGGCGTGATGGCGCTCTTCTCCCGGCACCCGATTTCCGCGGAGGATGACGCGCTCCTGGAGATTATCGGCCATACGGCCTCGCAGGTGGTCCGTCAGGCCGAGGTCGAGGCGGCGCTGCGCGCGAAGCAGGAACAGAACCGGGCCGTCCTCCTGACGGCGATGGACGGCTTCTGGCTGGCGGACACGCAGGGGCGCCTGCTGGAGGTCAACGACGCCTATTGCCGGATGAGCGGCTACAGCGAGCGGGAACTGCGGTCCATGCGCATTCAGGACCTGGAAGGCAGCGAAACGCCCGAAGACGCGTCCGCCCATTTCCAGAAGATCATGGCGCGGGGCGAGGACCGCTTCGAGTCCCGGCACCGTCGCAAGGACGGGACCGTCTTCGACGTCGAAGTCAGCGTCCAGTATCGGCCCACGGAGGGCGGGCGGTTCGTGGTGTTCCTGCGCGACATCAGCGCGCGCAAGCTGGCGGAGGCGGCGCTGCGTGAGAGCGAGGAGCGGTATCGGTCGCTGGTCGAGCATATGGACCTGGGGGTCACGCTGATCAGCAAGGACTTCCGGGTCATCATGACGAACCCGGCCCAGGGACGGCTCTTTGACCGGACGCCGGAGTCGTTCGTGGGGAAGGAGTGCTTCCGGGAATTCGAGGGACGCGACCAGCGGTGTCCCCACTGTCCGGGCGTTGTGGCCATACGGACGGGAAAGCCGGCGATGGTCGAAACGGTGGGGAAACGCGTGGACGGGACTGCGGTGCCCGTCATGGTCCGGGCGTTTCCGATCTTCGAGCCGAACGGGGAGCCCAAGGGGTTCATCGAAGTCGTGGAAGACATCAGCGCGCGCAAGCAGGCGGAGGCGGCGCTGCGCAAGAGCGAAGCGCAATATCGGGTCCTCGTCGAGAACATCGGCATCGGCGTCAACCTGATCGGCAAGGACCATACGGTCCTCATGACGAATTCCGCGACCAACCGAATGGCCCACAAGACTTCGGCCGAGATGGTCGGCCGCAAGTGTTTCAGGGAAATCGGGGGCCTGGGCAAGCCCTGTTCGCATTGCCCCGGCAGCCGCGCCATGGCCACCAAGCTTCCCACGGAGACCGAGACCGAGGTCACGCAGGACGACGGGAGCCGCCAGGTCCTCCGAATCCGGGCCTTCCCGTTCTTCGAGCCCGACGGAGAGGCGGGGGGCTTCATCGAGGTCGTGGAGGACGTCACCGAGCGCCGGCGCTCGGACGAGCGCCTGAAGGAATCGCAGAAGCGATTCCAGGACCTCGCGCTGATCTCCGGCGACTACATCTGGGAGGTGGACACCCAGGGGAAATACACCCTGGCGCTGGGCAACGTCGAGTCGATCCTCGGCTACAAGCCCGAAGAACTCATCGGGAAGACCGTGTTCGACCTGATGCCCGAGGACGAGGCCCGGCGGATGCTGGAGCCCTTCACGCGGATCGCGGCCGAGAAAAAGCCCATCGTCGACATGGAGAACTGGAACGTCACCAAAGACGGCCGGCGCGTGCTGCTCCTCACCAACGCGGTTCCCATGCTCGACGGGGCGGGGAACCTCCTCGGCTACCGGGGCATGGACCGCGACATCACCGGGCGCAAGAACATGGAGCAGCAACTCCTCGAGGCCCAGAAGCTCGACGCCATCGGCCGGCTCGCGTCCGGCATCGCCCACGAGATCAACACCCCGACGCAGTACATCGGCGACAACGTCCGGTTCCTGCACGAGACGCTTCCGGGTCTCGTCGGGCTCATCGAGAAGGTGAAGGCGCGGCTGGCCGACGGGGGCCTCGCGCCCGAGGCGCGCTCGGAACTCCTCGAGGCGTTCCGCGCGGCGGACACCGACTACCTGGCCGTCCAGGTGCCGAAGGCCATCGAGCAGTCGCTGGAGGGCATCCGTCACGTCAGCCGGATCGTCGGCGCCATGAAAGACTTCTCGCATCCTCCGACGACCCGGAAGACGCTGGTTGCCGTCAACCACGCCCTCGATACGACGATTGCGATATCGCGCAACGAGTGGAAGTATGTCGCCGACGTCGTCACGAACTTCGAGCCGAGCCTGCCGGCTGTCCCCGGCCTGCCGGCGGAACTCAACCAGGTGTTCCTCAATATCCTGGTCAACGCGGCGCACGCCATCGAGGACGCCGTCGGAAAGGACTCCGGGCGCAAGGGGACGATCACGGTCGCAACGCGCTCGGAGGACGGATGGGTCGAGGTGCGCGTCTCCGACACGGGGACCGGAATTCCCCGGGGCGTCCGCGGGAAGGTCTTCGAGCCGTTCTTCACCACCAAGGAGATCGGCCGCGGGACGGGGCAGGGGCTGCCCATCGCGCGATCGGTGGTGGTGGAGAAGCACGGCGGGACCCTGACGTTCGAGACGGAGGAAGGCAAGGGCACCACGTTCATCATCCGGTTGCCGAGGGCGGAACCGGCGCCGTCAAAGGAGAAGAAATGAACACGAAGCCGCGACGCATCCTGTTCGTGGACGACGACTCCAACTTCCTGGACGGGATCGAGCGCGCCCTGCACGCTCAGCGAGAGGTCTGGGAACTCGTGTTCGCCCGGAACTTCGAAGAGGTGCTTCCGACGATCGGCACCGACCGGCTCGACGCCGTCGTCACCGACGTGCGGATGCCCGGCAAGGACGGGTTCAAGGTCCTCCAGGCCATCCACGAATCCGAGGGGCTCCGGGACGTGCCGGTCATCCTGCTCACCGGCCACGGGGACAGCGAACTGCGCGTGCTCGCGCTCGGCATGGGCGCCTACGACCTTCTCACCAAGCCCGTCGAGAAGGAGGAGTTGATCGCGAGGATTCGCTCCGCGCTTCACCTCAAGGCCGTTCAGGACGAACTCAAGGAGGCCAACGCCGGGCTCGAGCGGAAGGTGGCCGAGCGAACCGCCGAGATCGAGTGGTCCCGTCTCGAAATCATCTGGCGGCTCGCCAAGGCGGTCGAGCGCCGCGACGGGTGCAGCGGGAACCACATCGTCCGCGTCGGGTGCTATGCCCGGCTCATCGGCGAGTCGCTCGGAATGCTGGTCGAGCCGCTGAAGCTCCTCTTCCTGACGGCCCCGCTCCACGACCTCGGCAAGATCGTCGTCTCCGACGCCATCCTCCTGAAGCCCGGCGCGCTGACGGCCGAGGAGCAGCAGATCATGCAGGGCCACTGCCGCGCCGGGGCCGACATGCTCCTTCAGGAAGCCGTGACGGCGAAGCCCTATCTGGAGTGGCTCGGCCGGGAGGGCGACGCGACGCCGGAGTCGGCGCCCTGGGGCCGACTTCTGACCACCGCGGCCGCCATCGCCCTGACGCATCACGAGCACTGGGACGGGAGCGGCTACCCGAAGGGGCTCTCGGGGACGGACATCCCTCTCGAAGGGCGCATCGTCGCGGTCGCCGACGTCTACGACGCGCTCGGTTCCGATCGTCCCGACCGGAAGGCCCTCTCCGAGGAGGCCGCGCGCACTGCGGTCCTCGCCGAGTCGGCCAAGCACTTCGACCCGGCGGTCGTCGACGCCTTCGACCGCGCGTTCAGCCGGGTGTGCGAGGTCCGCTCGCAGTTCAGCGATGAAGTCCTCGTGCCGGTCTGATCCCCCAGGCCCCAGGCGACCGCCGCGCCGGCTCCTCGATCTCCGGCCCGGTCTTGCGGGCTGCGTCCCACGGCTCCACGTTCGTGTCTTCCCCCCGCGTCGGGCACTCCGGACGGAGGCCCCCGCGTTTCCGGAGTCTGCGGGACGGGCTCGAACGAGGCAAAAAAACTTCGCTCGGAGCGGAAGCCGGGTTGACAGGAGGGCTCGCGGGTGATATTTTTTACTGAATTGTGGACCGATTCAATCGAGCTACCCTCTGATGACGGCACCGGCCGACGCCAACGGTTCGAAGGACCAGGTCATTCCCCCCGGCGTGAAGTCGGGCGCGGAGACGGCGGAGTTCCTGTACCTCTCCCAGATCCTGGGCGTCCCGGTGCGGCGGGAGGGAGAACGGAAGCCCTTCGGCAGGCTCTACGACCTCGGCGTCCGGCGCATCGTCGCCTATCCCCAGACCGTGTGCGTCGACGTGAAGTCGCACGGGAAGCACCTGAAGCTTTCCTGGTCGGGCGTGAAGGATTTCTCGCCGAAAGGGATCGTCGTCGGGGCTGACGGGGGTGCGGGGGGGGCTGCCGAGACGGGGACAGT
>JBBIVY010000023.1:35111-37391 GCA_037439485.1 Planctomycetota bacterium
CGGGACGGTCCCCCAAGGCCCGGCCGCCCCCGTGGCCGACTTCTGGGTCAGGCGCGACGTGCTCGACGACCAGGTCCTCGACGTGAAGGGGGCCAAGGTGCGCCGGGTCAACGACGTCCACCTCCTCTACGCCGAGGGGCACCTGATGATCGGCCACGTGGAGGTGGGGATGCTGGGCATTCTCCGGCGGCTCGGGTTCGAGCGGCCGGTGCAGAAACTGCTGGGGTGGCTTCTGGACCTGGAGGTGAAGGAGGAGTTCCTCGGCTGGCGGAACATGGAGGTGCTGTCGCCGGGCGGGTCGCCGGGAGGGCTGAAGATCAGCGGGGAGCCGGGCCGCCTGGCGGAGATGGCCCCGGCGGAGCTGGCCGACATCCTGGAGGACCTGGGCGCGAGAGAGCGGCAGACCGTGTTCAACTCGCTGCCCGTCGAGACCGCAGCGGAGGCCCTCGAGGCGACGGACCCCGAGGTGCAGCGTTCCATCATCGCGCAGCAGGAGCCCGGCAAGGCGGCCGACGTGCTGGAGGAAATGGAGGCGACCGAAGCCGCGGACGTCCTCCGCGACGTCTCCGCCAGCGATGCCCAGCAGATCATGTCGCGCATGGAGGCCGACGCCTCGGAAGATGTCCGCGAGGTGCTGCGTCACGACGTCACGACCGCGGGGGGCGTCATGGAGCCGTCCTGCGTGACGGCGGCGGCCTCCGAGCGGGCCAGCGAGGTGCTGGAGCGGATACGCCGTCTGCCCGAAGAGCCCGCGGTCCTCGGACACGTCTACGTGCTTGACGACCAGCAGCGGCTTGTCGGGGTGCTGTCGATCCGCGAACTGCTGCGCGCCCAGGCGGACCTGCCGGTTGCTGAGCTTATGACCATGCCCGTCGTCTCCGTTCAGCCCGACACGAGCCTTCGCAACGTGGCCCGCGTCTTCGTCAAATACGGCTTTCACGACATCCCCGTGACCGACGGGCACGGGGTGTTCCTGGGCGCCGTGCGGCAGCGTCGGATTCTCGGTGAATTGGCGCCGTTCGTGTGAGAGCAGCCTCCTATAAGGGGGACACGTGGATCCCCCCCTGCAAAAGAAGAGACCATGACGAGATGGCAGCGTTGGCGGACGCACCTGGCACTGTTCGCGATGGTGGTCGGCCCCGGCATCATCACGGCGAACGTCGACAACGATGCGGGCGGCATCGCCACGTACTCGGTGGCGGGCGCGAAGTACGGCTACATGCTGCTCTGGGTGCTCATACCCACGTGCGTCCTCCTCATCCTCGTGCAGGAGATGTGCAACCGGATGGGCGTGGTGTCGGGCAAGGGGCTTTCCTCGCTCATCCGCGAGCGGTTCGGCATCGGGGTGTCGTTCTACCTGATGATTGCGCTGGTGATCACCAACATGGGAAACGCCATCGCGGACTTCTCCGGGGTGGTGGGCGCGGCGGCGATCTTCAACATCCCATCCTGGATCGCGGCGTCCGTCAGCGCTTTCATCCTCTGGCGCTCGGTCATCAAAGGCACCTACTCGACCATCGAGCGATGGTTCTTCGTCGCCTGCGCCTTCTACGTCACCTACCTTATTAGCGGCTTCCTCGCCAAGCCCGATTGGGGCGAGGCGCTCAAGGGGACGGTCGTCCCGAAGATGCAATGGAACGCCGGATGCTTCGCGATGGTCGTCGGCATCATCGGCACCACCATCGCGCCCTGGATGCAGTTCTACCAGCAGGCCAGCGTCGTCGAGAAGGGCATCCCGCTCAAACACTACAAGTACTCCGTCGCCGACACGGTCCTGGGCGGCATCGTCGTCACCGTCGTCGCTTACTTCATCATCCTGGCGTGCGCCGCGACGCTGAACCGCCATAACGTCGAGATCACCACCGCGGCCGACGCGGCCAGCTCGCTGATGCCCATCGCGGGGAAGTACTGCGGCGTCCTCTTTGCGCTCGGCCTCCTCGTCGCCTCCCACTTCGGCGCGACGATCCTGCCCATCTCGACGGCCACGAGCGTCTGCGAGGCGATGGGCTGGGAGCGCGGCGTCGACCGCAAGTTCGCCGAGGCCCGGCAATACTACCTCATCTACACCATCTTCATCGTCGTCGGCGCCGCCGTCGCCGCGGTCCTGCCCACCCGCATGCTCGTCGGCATCATGGTCCTCTCCCAGGTCATCAACGGCGTGCTCCTCCCCGTCATCATCTTCTTCATGCTGCGGATCACCAACGACAAGTCCATCATGGGCGAATACGTCAACAGCCGCTGGTTCAACATCGTCGCCTGGACCGGCGGCACCCTCGTCGC
>JBBIVY010000024.1:0-37077 GCA_037439485.1 Planctomycetota bacterium
TGTGCGTCTCGGACTGCGTCGCATGGGGCGTGGCGTTCGACGGAGGGAGCGCTCGATCACTTCCACGCCCGGCGCCTCCTCATCAGCTTCGCCCTTACAGGCTTCAATTCCACGTAGGATTCACCCCACCTGCTTCGCCCGCAACGCGCAAGCGAAAAAGGAAGGCGGATGAACAGTTCTTGCGCCACCACGCAGCTTCGACATTCCGCATAGAAAGAATGCGATAATTTCCTAATAGGCTCTTGACCGGCACGTTAGTCTAGGGCATAATATCGCTGCTTGCTCTGTGGCAATTCGCATTCCAAGCCCTATAGACACTGAGGAAGGAGGGCAAAACGCCGGTCGGACGGGCCTCCGAGAAACAAACCTATATATTGGGGGTGCCAGAACGAAATGACCCCAACTAATTGACGCAATGCCGAGTCGCGCCCGATACAGGGATAAATTGGCCAAGTTGGCCAAGTCCCCGTGTGTTCGCGAGATTTAGCAAATGGGGCACGTTTACGGCATCTTGGAGAGGATGGGGCGAGGCTGCCTGTGATCGGGGGCGTCCGGACTACTTCGCGGGAGCGGATGGGGCCCAGAGGGTGCGGAGGTAGAGGACGAGCGGCCAGCGATGGGCCTCGGGGATGGCGTACTCGGTGACGGGGGCGTGGCCCTGGCCGGTGAGGATGGCGCGGTAGAGGGCGCCGTCGGAGAGGGAGCGGATGCGGGCGCTCGTGAGGTCGGCGGGGGCGGGGATGAAACTCTGGCCGACTTCGCCGCGGCCGTCGCCACGGGCGCCGTGGCAAGCGGTGCAGTAGTAGCGGTAGTATCCCCTCCCCGCGGCGATGTTCTCGGGCGTTGCGGCGAGCGGGTTTGCGAGCCTGGCAGCCTCGGCCTCGGTGGGCACGCCGGCCGTGGCGTCGACGGGCACGGCGCCCGCGGGGGGCAGGCGCATCTCGTGGTAATACGTGCGGCGGTTCGGCTGCTCCGTCATGTGGGGGCCGACGAGGAGGAACGAAAAGCCGACGATCGTGGCGATGGCTGCGAGCGCCCAGAGCGCCTTCGCGGGACGTTTCATGGCGCCCTCCGGTCGAGCTGCGTATCGGCTGGCTTCGGAGTTCCCTTCACCGGCATGGCCTCGGGAAGCGTCTGCAACTGCCTGGGGACGGAGGTGCCCGGAGGGGCGGGCTCGACGGAATACTGCGACTGCCCGGGGACGTCCTTGAGGGCGCCATAGTCGAACTCGCGGGGCGCATCGGGGATAAGCCGGAACTGCGCGAGTCCCCACGCGACGATGATCGCCGAGAAGCCGACGATGATCGCCCAGGACCAAAGGCCGGAATGTCGTTCGTGTTCGGACATGTTGCTCACCAGTTCGGCGGACGCACGGATTTCCACAGCGTATACGCCACGGTGAAGATGACGAGCGCGATATAGGTCAGCCCCAGTATCCAGGGCACCCGACTGGGCTTCGGTGATCGCCACCACGCGAGATAGGCGAGCGCCGTCGCGAGAACGAGCACCAAGCCGATCGCCAGCGACGCCCAGAGCCACTGGTTCTGGAGCAGGTCAATGCGGAACACGGCGGTCCTCCCGTGGTTGGAGGCGCTCGTCGAGCGGCAGAAATCGCGCGCGGTCCTGGTCGGAGAACTGCCGCGAGCGCACGGCCCAGACGAGCGCCGCGGAGGCGCCCGCGATGCCGACGAGGGCGACCGCGGACCACATCACGATGAGCGTCGTCGCGGTGCTCATGGCTTCTTCCTTTCGACGCGCGTGCCGGTGGCGTTGTCGACCAACGGATAGGTGTTCGCCCACTCCGGCTCGTAACTCGCCGGGATGCCGCGCGGCGGCAGCGTCGCGTCGGTGTAGCCGAGGAACTTCACCGCGACCAGGTTCGACACGTCCCAGATCTTCTCCGACTGCAACTCGCGCTTGAAGTACGGCATGGCCGTGCCGGTGACGCCGTTCATGATCTGGTAGTAGAATATTCCGCCGATGTATTTGCCCTCGACGAGGTGCCCGCGCAGCGTGCTGAAGTTCAGCGGCGGCGGGTCGAGGTACTTCGCCGCGGGGCCTTTCCCGTCGCCCATCGTCCCGTGGCACCCGGCGCAGAACATCTGGTACGTGGCCTCCCCGCGCGCGAGCGCCGCGTTGTCGGCCGGGTAGGGGTTCGGCATCGGCCGCCAGACCGCGGGGATCTGGTCGTGGAGCCACGCGATGTTCTCCGCGGCGGAGCCGTGCGCCGCGCGGACAGAGGGGGCTTTCCACTTCATCTGTCGGCCGAATCGCGTGTCGGCGTCGCGGCCGCCGATGCTCTGGACGTAGCGCGTGAGGAGGGCGACGTCGCGTTCGCCGAGGAACTCCCACGAGGGCATGAGCGACATCGGCCGCGTGGTGCGGGGGTTCGTGAAGTGGGCCTTGTGCCAGTCGTCCGGGTGCTCGCCGCCCTGCTGGGAGAGGTCGGGGCCGGTGCGCTCGGTGCCGAGGATGGCGGGGTTATAGCCGGCGTAATCCCCGCGCTCGGCGATGCGCTGCGTGTCCCAGTCGATGACGCGCGCAACCTGCGAGTGGCAGTAGGAGCAGCCGTTCGCGACGTAAAGCTCGTGCCCGCGCGATTCCTCGGCGGACCAGTCGCGCCAGGCAGCGGACTTGGGCTCGTCCATCGTCATCGCCGGCAGCACCACCGCGACGAACACCGCGGCCCAGAAAACCATCAGGCTGCCGACGACGAGAAGGGCGGGGGTCATCTTCATGGGTTCTCCTCCCCGATGGAGGTCGGATAAATAGCACCTGGTAACATTTTCCCGTCGCCCTCCCCGGCGATGGGGTCCCCGTGGCGGAGCGTCATGACGACGTTGAAGAGGCCGATGAACGCGGCGGCGATGATGAAGACTCCGAAGAGCGCGCGGAGGGCCATGTAGACGGCGATCTCGGGCAGCACGACGTAGGGCGTTTCGCCGCTATTCCACCCGGCGCCCTGCACGAGTCCCGCGGCGGTGAGCACGAGGAAGAACCCGACGACGCCGATGAGCGCGAGGCCGAACTGGAGGTTGACGAGGCGCCTCGACCAGAGCCTTCGCCCCGAGGCGAGCGGCAGGATATGCCAGAGCGTTCCGACCGCGATGAACCCGGCGAAGCCCAGCACCGCGATGTGCGCGTGGCCGACGACCCAGTGGGTGAAGTGCGTCGTGCGCTGGACCGCGGGCAGCGACTGGAGCGGGCCCTGCGTGCAGACGATGAGATACCAGAGCGTTCCCGCGAGCACCCATCGTCCGGCCGGATCGCTCCAGAGGCTTCCCCCTCGGCCGCGCACGGTGAGCCAGAGGTTGGCGAGCACCGTGAAGACCGGGATGAACATCATGATCGAGTCGACCACGGACACGGTCTTCAGCCAGTTCGGAATCGGCGCCTGCAGGATGTGGTGCCCGCCGATGTGCGTGTAGATGGCGACCAGCGTCCAGAAGCCGACGAGCGACATCGTGTGGGAATAGAGTGGCGTCCCGGTAACGCGCGGCAGGATGTAATACGCCGCGGCGATGGCGAGCGGCGTCAGCAAGAGGCCAACCATGTTGTGCCCGTAGAACCAGAGCAGCACCGAGTCGAGCAGTCCCGGCACGGCCCCGGTGGACGGATGCCACATGGCGTTGCCGATGGGGTAGACCCCCGCCGTCCAGATGACGGCGCCGACGGCGTACCAGACGGAGACGTAGAGCAGGTTCTCCTTGCGGTTGGCGATGGTCATGACGGCGTTGAAGGCGATGGCGAGCAGCGCGAGCATGACCGAGACGTCGAAGATCCAGATGTATTCGGCGTATTCGCGGCCCTGCGTAACGCCCCAGGCGAAGGTGAGGGGGCCGCTGAGGACGGCGAGATTGTAGAAGAAGAAGGAGGCCCAGCCGAGCGGCTCGGACCAGAGCTTCGTCTTGAGGAGGCGCGGGATGTAGTAGTAGGCGCCTCCGATAAGCGTGCCGCCGACGAAGCCGATGAAGACCGTGTTGACGTGCGCCGGGCGCGTGCGGCCGAAGACGAGCCACGGGATGTTGTTGAAGAACTCCGGCGCCACGAGGCTGATGGCGCTCACGAGCCCATAGAGCGTGCCCACGACGAACCAGACCGCTCCCGCGATCAGGAACGCCACCGACGCGCTGTTCTCGCGCTTCATGAAGCTCGGCATCGTGCTCTCCCCTCACCGATGACACGCGAAGCAGTCGTGCGTGACGCCATAGCCCCGGTGGCACTGGACGCAGAAGCCCATCTGGAAGCTCTGTTCGAGGCGCACGCGGTCCATGTGCGCGACGTCGCCGTGGCACCGGCCGCAGTCGATCCCGCGGTGCAGGTGGATCGAGTGATCGAAGTAGACGAAGTCGGGCAGGTCGTTGACGCGCTCCCACGCGACCGTCCGCTTCGACTCGTAATGCGCGCGGAGCTTCACGATCTCCGGGTGCTCCGTGATGATGCGCTTGTGGCAGAGCATGCACGTCTCCAGCGGCGGCACCCCGGCGTGCGCGGAATCGACGGCGCCCGGGTGGCACCAGAAGCAACTCAGGTCCTTCGTCGAGACGTGGAACCGGTGGCTGAAGGAGATCGGCTGCGCGGGCCCCAGGTCCGCCGGGACGAGTTGGTAATAGAGCCACACGACCGCCGTCGTGAGGAGGAGCGCGGTGATCCACGCCGCGGCCCATCTTCCGCGCCTCGGCGCATCGCTTCCGGTGGTCTTCGGTGTTTCGGTCATGATCCTGCCGCCCGGCGATTATACACGATGAGGCCGAGAACTCCCGCGGAAAGGAACGCGAGCGTCATCGAGAACTCGCTGAGTCCGAAGGCGAGCGGGCCCTTGACCATCGGCGTCACAAGCCACCATCGCTCGACCCAGAGCATCGCGAGGAGCATCACGCACATGAAGCCCAGCCACCCGCGGCTGCGTTTCGCGCGGAAGGGCAAGAGCAGCACCAGCGGTCCCAGGTAGATCGTGGGCACGAGCGCCGCACTCACCCAGCCGTATTCCGCAAACCGCAGCCTCGGCACGATGAACCGCGCCTCGGACGGCAGGTTGTCATACCACATGACGATGAGCTGCGCGAACATCATATACATGCTGAGGAGGCTGAAGGCCAGGATCAGCTTCGCCAGGTCCGCCCGCTGCTCGACGGCGGTCGCCTGAGCCGGTCGCAGAAGCATCATCAGCGTCCACGCTGCGACCGCCGCGTAGGCCCCGGTGACGAAGTAGTACCAGCCGAGAAGCGAGCTGTAGCCCTTCGGGTCGAGCGCCATGACAAGGTCGAAGCCCAGGATTGTGAAGACGCACCCGTAGGCAAGCGCGAGGCACCCGCAGAGGGCATTGGACGGATTCGGCCACCGGCGCACGAACCACGCGGCGAGAATCCACCATCCCACGAGCAGCGCGGCGTCGCGGCCGAAAAGGAAACTCGGATGGAGCCAGCCGGCGTTGGAAAGCAACGGGTCATACGTTGCCCAGTGCGCTCGGCCGAGCCAGAGTGCGGCGAAGGCGACGAGCGAGACGGGTGCGAACGAGAGCGCAGCCAGCGGCGGCTCCTCCAGCCCCTTGGCCCACTCGCCCCGTCCGAGCCGGACGATCGCAGGCCAGAGCACGAGCCCGCCGGCCAGCGGCGTGAAGAAGATGAAGTTGATCAAGAGCGCTCGCCATGCGCGCGACTGGTCGGCGACATCGCCGGTCCACGCGGCGTACGTCCACCCCGCGAGCCCCGCGAGGAGGAACGCGAGCCAGACGAGGGGCATTCTGCTCTTGGGCGTTTCACACGGCATCCAGCGGCCTCCGTTGTTCCATTTTGGGCTTTCGATTTTGGATTTTGGATTGAAAACAGCGACTCGCGAACCGGCGCCCGAATCGCGGTGTAAAATCCAAAATCCAAAAGCTAAAAGCGAATCGTTTCTTCGGCCCCGGCCTCGCGCAGGATCGTCTCTGCAAACGCCTTGTGCTCTTCACCGCAGGCGATCATGAGCCCGAATCGGTCGATGACGAACCGATCGCTGTAGCCGGGCGGAAGTTTCGAGCGTCCGATGCCGCCGTGCCACCATATCCCCGCGAAGTTCGCGAGCGCCCCGCAGAGGATGAGCCCTTCGAATCCGATGATGCAGTAAGGGATGACGGACACCGCGTGCTTGCCGCCGACGATGAGGTTATTGACCAGCCCCGTGCCGATGGCGAGCGAGAATCCGCCGACCGCGCCCGAGACCGCGCCGATGAGCGTCCAGTAGCGGACGGGGCTCGGCGGGCGGCCGAGCGCCTCCTCGACCGCCTCGATGCGCGAAGGGGTGAAGGTCTCCAGCCGATCGAGCCCGGCTTCCTGCGCCCTGCGAATCGCCCCGAGGAGGGCGCCGCTCGTCCTGAAGACGCCCGTGACGCCCGACGTCTCCCGGCACGCGTCGACGAGCGTCGTGGGACGGAGCGCCTTGAACGCCGCGCCCGGCGGCGGCTCGGATTCCTTCTCCTTCAGGTCGGTGATGGAGACCGTGGGCAGGTGCTTCGAGAAGAGGAAGAAGAAGAACAGGAAGAAGCAGAATCCCGCGATGGTGATGCTGAGTTCGACCGGGCGCGGGGAATACGCGTGCCAGTTGTGCGGCAGGAAGTCGTGCGACTCGGAGCCGGCGATGATGACGAACCGTTCGAGCCACATACCGATGTTGACGAGGATGCTGACGACGAAGAGCGCCGCGAGGCTCCGGCGCATCCGCTTGAAGAGGAAGACGAGCGGGGCGACGACGTTGAACGCGGCGAGGGCCCAGAAGAAGGGCGCGATCCACCCCGTCGCGCGCCAGAAGGCGTATTGCTGCTCGAACGTGTCGCCCGAGTACCACGAGACGAACGGCTCCACGGCGTAAGCGTAGCCGACGACGATGGTGGTGACGATCATCGTGAGCGCGACGGCCTCGAAGTGCTCCATGGTGATGACGCGTTCGAGCTTCATCATACGGCGCATCGGGATGAGCAGCGTCAGCACCATCGCGAGGCCGGAGTGGATGGCCCCGGCGACGAAGTAGGGCGCAAAGAGCGTGACGTGCCACCCGGGCAGGTTGCCCATCGCGAAGTCCCACGACACCACCGAGTGCACGGACACGACGAGCGGCGTCGCAAGCGCCGCGAAGTAGAGGTAGCCGCGGCCGTAGTGGCGCCAGTGTCTCCCGGCGCCGCTCCAGCCGAGCGAGAAGAATCGATAGAGTTTCGTCCGCGGGTGGTCCTCGCCGAATCGCTTCGACCACCACGCCCGCGCCGTGGCGAGGTCCGGCAGAAGGCCGACATACCAGAAGATGACGCTCACCGTCAGGTACGTGCTGATCGCGCAGACGTCCCACACCAGAGGCGAGATGAAGTTGGGCCAGAGCTGGCGCTCGGAGGGGTAGGGGAGGATGTAGTAGAAGACCCACACGCGCCCCAGGTGGATGAGCGGGAAGAGCCCGGCGGTCATCACCGCGAAAACGGTCATGGCCTCGGCGGAGCGCGCGACGGACCTGCGCCAGCGCGAGCGCACGAGGAAGAGGATCGCCGAGATGAGCGTCCCCGCGTGGCCGATGCCGACCCAGAAGACGAAGTTCGTCACGTAGAACGCCCAGCCGACCGGGATGCTGAGCCCCGTGAGTTGCATGCCGAGGTGGGCCTGGGCCACCCACCAGCCGGTGCCGTAGAGGACGATCGCGCCGATCAGGATCACGGCGTACCAGTAGAGCGGCCGCGCCGACACCGTCGGCTCCAGCACGTCCTGGTCGATCTCCTCCATCGTCAGCGGCCGATGGACCTTGTCCGTCTCGTTGCTCACGTCGGACTCCATGGGTGCAATGCCCGCCATCTCCTGGCTGTCATTCTGAGCGCAGCGAAGAATCCAGCCGCAAACCTGGCGATGCCCTGAATTGCCGGCAAGATCCTTCGTCCCGATACATCGGGACTCAGGATGACAGCGTGGTTGACGCGGTCCCCACGCCGCCTCTACGCCTCCCGGTCCACGATCACCCGCTTCAGGTACGCCACGGCCGGCTTGGTGCGCAGCTCTTCGAGCACGTGATATCGGCGCGGGTCGTTGTTCGTGACCTCGAACACGCGGGACTTCTTGTTCATCAGGTCGCCGAAGATGAATGCCTGCGTCGGGCAGGACTGGACGCACGCGGGGACGATCTCGCCGTCGCGCACGGCGCGATTCTCGCGCTTCGCGGCGATCTCGGCCCCGCGGATGCGCTGGATGCAGAACGTGCATTTCTCCATCACCCCGCGCTCGCGCACCGTCACCTCGGGGTTGAGCTGCATCGCGAGCGGCTTCGGCCATTCGAAGTTCTGCCAGTTGAACCGCCGCACCTTGTAGGGGCAGTTGTTCGAGCAGTAGCGCGTGCCGATGCAGCGGTTATACACCTGCGAGTTGATCCCTTCGTCGTTATGCACCGACGCGAACACGGGGCACACCGGCTCGCACGGCGCCGAGTCGCATTGCTGGCACATGATGGGCAGGAAGGCAATGTGAGGAGAAGGGGACTGTCCCCCTGACGCTGTTGGGGGGACTGTCCCCTTCTCCTCGAGTCGATACGGCACGATGCGCAGCCACGCCATGAACTGGTATCGCTTCACCTGCGTCTCGCCGACGACGGGGATGTTGTTCTCGGCCTGGCAGGCCACCGCGCACGCCCCGCAGCCTGTGCACTTCGCGAGGTCGACCGCCATGACCCATCGGTGCTCGTCGTACTTGTGGCCGGGGAAGACGTCCACCTTGGGGTCGTAGCCGGAGGGCAGGGGCATTGTATACGTCTGGGGCACCGGGATGCGCCCCGCGCGCACATCCGCGAGAGTCGCCCACTGCAGGATCTCGCGGTGGTGCTGGTCCTGCGTCGTGCAGGAGGTGGTGATCGCGCGAGTCCGTCCGGCCTTCGCCACGACGACCGACGCGGACGAGGAGCCGGGCTCGACGAGAAGGAAGGCGTTTGCGCCGCATCCGGTCGCGTTCCGGCCGAAGGAGGTATGCCCCTGGCCGAAGGCCATTGCGACGGCCCCTTCGGCCACATCCTCCGTGACGCGCGCGGGGATCTCGACGGCGCTTTCCCCCCGAGCGATGCGGAGGAGGTCGTCGCCCTTGACGCCCAGCATCGCGGCGGTCTTCGGGTGGATATCCGCGAAGCTTCCCCAGACAACCGTGGTCGTGGGGTCGGGCGCCTCCTGAAGCCACCCGCGGTTCGCGGTGCGGCCGTCGTAGAGCATCACCGAAGGCCAGGTCACGAGAGCCAGCTCGCCGGGCTTCGCGGGCGATGCCGGGATGGCGGGCTCGGGATCTACTACGATCTGTTGCTCGATCTTGACGGGCGGAGGCGTCTCGAAGACGCCGCCTGAACGGAGCGCATTTCGCCAGAACTCCTCCCACGGCGCATCCGGCGCGACCCGTCGGCGGAGCATTTCCCAGTCGTGGCTGAGCCATTCCTCGAACGTCGCCGGGGACTTCGACGCGCCTTCGGGCACCAGCGCGCGGCCCGATGCCGCGGCGAGCGCGAGGAGGACGTCTCCCGCCGGTCGCGTGTCATAGAGCCGCGTGATGGCCGGCTGCATGAGCCCGTGAACGCCCGTCCACGGCTCGTAATCGCCCCACGATTCGAGCGGCGAGTCTATCGGCAGCACGAACTGCGCGAGCGCCGCCGTCTCGTCGGGCATCGTGCCGAGATAGACGACCATCCCGGCGCGCTTCAGCGCGGGCACTACGGCGGGCATCGTGAATGCGGGGTTGGAGTTGTGGACGATGACGATATCGTCCGGCCCGATCGATTCGAGCGCCTTGCGCACGTTGTCGATGGGCGTCGTCCGGCCGAGGGCGTGCGTCTGTGAGAAATCAGCCTCTTTGCCGAGTTGGGCGCCGAGCGCGACGGGCGATTTCGATTGCTGGAACTCCTTGCGCAGGCGGGCCAACATTTCACGTGAAACGCCCGCGGGCAGCGGCGCATCGCCTTCGCGGAGCATCGCCGCGGCGACGAGCCTCTCGCCGCCCGGAGGGACCATGATGAACTCGTCCGCATTCGCCGCGGTCATCGAGAGGCGCGAGCCGACGTAGACGAACCGCGCGGGTCTCTCGCGGTCGAGCGACCGGGCCGCGGTGAACCCGCGGGCGAATTCCACGGGCGATATCCACGTCTCGAGGAAGTCGGCGCCGAAACTGATGATGAAGTCGCAGTCGTCGAGGCGATACCGCGGTATGTCGCGGCGGCCGAAGATGCGTTGATTGGCTGAGGCGACCGTCTCGGCGTTGAACGGCTCGTAGAAGAGCGGGCGATCCGCGCCGAACGCCGCTGCAAACTTGCCGATGACTCCGGCCGGCGCGCCGGTCTCGATGCCGCTGAGGACGATGACCCTTCCCTTGGACTCGCGCAGGCGCGACGAAACGGCCGACGTGGCCGCGTCCCACGTCGTCGGCTTGCCGTCCTTGAGCGGGCCGGTCAGGCGATCCGGGTCATAAAGGCCCATCACGCACGATTGCCCGCGCGCGCAGAGTCCGCCGTGATTGACCGGGTGGGCCGGATTTCCCGCGACGTTGATCGGCCTCGCGTCGACGACACGCGCGTGCAGCCCGCATCCGGCGGGGCACTCGCGGCAGGTCGTCGCGTAAAGCGTCCATTTGCCGGGCTTGATGCGCTCGGGCGGAGTGATATAAGGATAGAGTTTGCGGAAGGAATCGAAGGCCGGACCTGCCGCCGCGAGGGCCCCCGCGCCCACGGAGTAACTCAGGAAATTGCGTCGGCTTATCTTCATCCTTTCCCCCGGATCGATGTCTCAACTCTATATGAGTCCTCTCCCGTCTGTCAATAAGGAAGAGGCTGAGTTCGGCGGAATAGTTGCGGCCCGTTGACATACTACTACGGACAAGGAGACGACCCCCATGAGCCATCTGCGCCTCGCCCTATGGATAGTCCTCTTCGCCGGGTGCCTGGCGGCCTCCGCTCCGGTCCCGGCCCAGCCGAAGCCCCCGCCGACGGGCAACATCATCCTCGACACGAATGGCTTCTGGCGGTTCTACCCGGTCCTGCGCACCGTCGTGGTCCGCGACGGGGACTTGCTGAAAGAGGTCGGCGCTCCGTGCAACACCCCGGCGCCTCCCGCGGACTGGACCTCGGCCGAGTTCGACGATTCCGGCTGGGTGCGCATTGCCGGGGCGCCTTTCGCAACGTGGAGCCACTGGGAGGCCTGCGCCCGGGCGAACGTGGGCTTCCTCTACTGCTCGCGCTCGTCGCTCGCCGTCGGCGAGGTGTGTCTCCGCGGCAAGTTCCACGTGGACGACCCGGCGGGCGCAAAGGGGCTCAAGTTGTCGCTCACGTACCGCGGCGGTGTGGCGGTCTCGGTGAACGGCAAAGAAATCGCGCGGGAGCATCTGCCGAAGCAGGGGCCGCTTGCGCCGGAGACGCCCGCGGAGATTTATCCGCGCGAGGCCTGGTTCCTCGCCGACGGCGAGCTGCCGAGGGGCTATGGCGGCAAGGGCTCGAACTCCGACCGGTTGCCGAAGCGCCTGAGAAGCGCCGAGATCGAGATCCCCGCGTCGGTCCTGCGCAAAGGGACGAACGTCCTCGCGCTCGACATCCACCGCTCGCCGCTGACGAAGGAGGCCTACGACAAGCTGAAGCCGCTGAAGGACTACGATGTTTCGTTCTGCGCGTGGGAGGCCTGCGGGCTCTTCTCCGCGCGGCTTGAAGCCTCCGAGCCGGACTCGGTTCAGCAGAACGCGACGCGGTCCGCGGGGCTCCAAGTCTGGAACTCCGACCTCCTGCGCGCCGACCGCGACACCGACTGGGGCGATCCGAACGAGCCGCTGAAGCCCATTCGCATCGTGGGCGCGCGGAACGGGTCGTTCTCCGGCAAGGTTGTCGTGGGCTCGTCGAGCGACATCAAGGGCCTCAAGGCGAGCATCGGCGATCTTGACGGCCCCTCGGGCGCGAAGATTCCGGCCGCCGCGGTCGAGATCCGCTACGCCGTGCCCGACCTGCCGAGAGCCGAGTCGGACTTCAACCGCTTCGACTCGCTCCTCGAATCGCCGCCCGCCGAGGTGACGGTGCGTCGCAAGAAGCCGAACCCGGACGCCGTGCGGATGATGCCCGGCGAGATGAGCCCCGTGCCGGGCGCGGTCGTGCCGGCGTGGATCACCGTCAATGTCCCCGCCGACGCGAAACCGGGCGACTACCGGGGGATGTTGAAGATTGCCGCGGGGGGCAAGGACTCGCCTGTTCCGGTCGAGCTGCACGTCTCCGGCTTCGCGCTCCCCGATGCGAAGGACCGTCGGACGTTTGTCGAGCTGGTCGAGTCGCCCGACACGCTGGCGCTGGAATACGGCGACGCGCTCTGGTCGGAGTCGCACTGGAAGCGCGTCGACAGATCGCTCGCGCTCTGCGGCGAGGCCGGGTCGAAGGTGGCCTACGTGCCGCTTATCGCGGAGACGAACCTCGGCAACGAGCAGTCGATGGTGCGCTGGGTGAAGGCGGGGGAGAATAGGTACCGCTACGACTTCGCGGTGCTGGACCGCTACCTGGACCTCGTGGAGAAGCGGCAGGGCCCGCCCGCGGTGGTGTGCTTCGTGGTGTGGGACAACTACCTCGAAGGCGGGGAGTTCGGCGACCAGGTGGAGCGGCTGGAGGGGAAGACGGTCATCGAGGATCGGCTCGGCTGGAAGGGCAAGGGGCCCGAGGTCACGCTGCTCGAAGGCGGCAAGGCCTCGAAGCTCCAGCTTCCGCAGTATTCCGACCCCGCCGCGCGGGCGCTCTGGGAGCCGCTGGCTCATGAGCTGCGCGAGCGGATGAAGAAGCGCGGGTGGGAATCGGCGATGGCCCTGGGCCTCGCCACCGACGCGCGGCCGGCCCCGGCGGTGATGGACCTGTGGAAAGAGCTGCTCCCCGGCATCCCGTGGGCGAGCATGGCGCATCCGTTGCGCACCGACATCCAGAAGATTCCCGTCCTCTACACCGGCGGGGTCTGGGCGCCACGGTTCATCTCGTATGACGGCACGAGCCGCGAAGGCTGGAAGAACCCGCGCCTCGTCGTGCAGTTCGCCCGCGACGTTACGGAGTATAACCCGCTCACCGTCTTCCGGTGCATCGGCGAAATGAACGTCGGCGGAGACCAGCGCGGGTTCGGGCGATGGGGCGCGGACTACTGGCCGGTGCTCAAGGACCGGCGGGGCGTCCGCGCCGGCCGCGTCTACGAGCGATACGCGAAGGCCAACTGGCGGAACCTGAACATCAAGACCGCGTTCCTCGGCGCCGGGCCCGACGGGCCGGTGGCGACCGTGCGCTTCGAGGCGATGCGCGAAGGCGTCGAGGAGTGCGAGGCGCGCATCTTCATCGAGCGGGCGCTCGATGGCGGCAAGCTCCCGCCTGCCCTCGCGGCGCGCGTGAAAGAGACACTTGCCGAGCGCAACCGCAACCTCGTCATGGGCCTCTCGAACCACGTCCTCGAAGGCTTCCAGGACGTGGGCGCTTACTGGCGCATCCACGACTGGCACTGCGACTCGGGCCTCGTCGGATACTACTGGTACCAGACGTCCGGCTGGCAGGAGCGCACGCGGAAACTCTATGACCTTGCGGCGGAGGTCGCGGCGGCGCCGCGCTGAGTTCAGTCGGCCTTGAGTGTCACCGCGCCGTCCTTCTTCGCGTCGGCCTTCGCCTCGGCGGTGCCGCACCTGATCGTCCACAGGCCGCAGTCGGTCTTCCTGCCGCCGGCGAACTTGTACTCGGCGAGGTGCAGCACCGCGACGCCCTTGTCGTCGGCCTGTTTCTTCACGACCTCGCCCGCCGCCTCGGCGACGACCTCCGCGCCGGGCCTCGGGGCGCCGGCCTTGTCGATCACCGTGACGGTCAGCGTGTGGCCGAAGGAATAGGTGTTGGTGTTCGCGTGATAGACGAAGAGGTCCGTCCATCCCTGGAAGACGTTCGAGTAGAACCCGATGTCCTTTGCGGACTGCCCCCCGTCGCCCAGGTCAAACAGCTTCGTCCCCGCCGGGGTGTCCGCCGCGCGGATGAACGTGTTGCCGTAGAAGAGCGTGTTGGAGGCGTTGCCGTAATCGTTTCCGAGCCACGCCGCGGTGCAGTTGCTCGTCACCTTGTTATTGTAGATCTCGCCGCCGTTGGACGAACCGCCGACGTAGAACGCGTAGGCCCGCGCGTTGCCCGAGTCCTTCTTCTCGACGACGATCTCGTTGTTATAGACGTAATTCGTGCCGCCTCCGACGGAGATGAAGAACGCGTAGGTGCTCGGCGTGTAGCGGTCGAACTGCGGGTAGCTCTTGCCGGAGATGAAGATCCTGTTGTCGTGGACGCGGTTGCCGGCGCATCGCTTCTCAGCGGGCCCGGTGGGCGGCGTGTCGTAGTCGCTGATGCGGACGGCGTTGGTGGAGTAGGCGCCGTAACGGTATTCGCAGTTCGGCGGGGCCGATTCGATCTTGAAGACGTTGTCGTAGACGTCGACGTCGTGGCCGCCGCCGATGTAGATGCCGGATCCGATCTTCGGCTCGAAGCGGTTGCGGTAGATCTTCGTGCCGGTGCGCGGGCCGATGGAGTAGTGGTTGGTGACCGTCTGGCCGTTCACGAACAGGTTGTCGTGGATCTCCGGGCACTCGCCGGCGAAATTGCCCTGCCCGCCGAGGAACTCGCAGTGCGAGACCTCCGTCGCGTGCAGGACGTTGACGCTCATCTCCGACGTGTCGTGCCGGTTGATGATGAAGGGCGTATCGACCTCGAACCGGCAGTCCCTGAGCGCGCCCTTCGACAGCCTCGCGGCGTTCGCGTTGATGCCGGCGTTCACGATTCTCAGGTTCGCAAGCAGCACCGTCACGCCGTCGGCGTTGGAGTTGACGCCCAGCGTGCGCATGCCGGGAAAGCCGTTCTTGACTGTGCCGTTCTTAATCGTGACGGTCCCTTCGCCCTTGACGATCGGCAGGCCGTCCACGGGAACGCCGGCCTTTGCGTCCTTCTTGTTGTAGTCGAAGAAGTTGCACGGGTTCCACTGGGTGACGTCGGCATAGGTGGCGTAGGGCTGGAGGCTCCCGACGACGGCGATGCCCGCGTCGAGCGCGGGGCGGATATCGCACTCGTCGACGAGCGCGTCGGTATCGGCCTGGATGCGGATGCGATACTTGCCGGCGGGAAGGTAATGCAGGTGTGCGAAGAGCACGCCCCCGCCCAGCTCCGGCCCCTGCTTCGCGAGCGGCGACGAAACGCGGGGTTTCGTGCCGCCGTTAAACTCGCACCTCACGGGGTTGCCCTTCTCGTCCTCGACGCTGAGGGTGACGCGCATCTCCCTCGTGGCCACGGCGCACATCGCGTAATAGGAGCGGTCGGCCACGGGCAGCGTGATGTACGGCGAGACGAGTTCGTCGCCCGCCTTCATCTCGAGGATCTTATCGCCGACCATCGGCTCGACCGCCGACGGCACGACCCTCGCGCCGGGGGCCTTCGTCACGTCCCAGCCCTTGAGCCCTTCCTCGAACCCGTAGTTCGGCACGTGCTCATACTTCCCCGCGGCGAAGGTGACCGTGTAGCCGTTGAGGTCGAGCGTCACGTCCTTGCCGAGGAATATCGCCGTCCGGTCGCTCGACACGTCCTGCGTCAGGACGTAGGTCTTTCCCGCCTCTACACAGGCGCCCGGCCCCGTCACCGCGATCTCGCCCGCCGCGGGGGCGCGGTGGGGAGTCGCCTTGAACTCCGCGAACGCGGGACACGCCAGCGCCGCGGCGGCCGCGAGCGCAACGCACGTCTTGGACAGGAGGGGCATGGCTTCTCTCCGTGGAAAGCATCACGCGAACAGCGACTTGGCGAACGCGATGTCCTCGGCGATGAGCCGGTCGACGGCGGGCTCGTCGGAGTACTCGGCGGTGAGGCAGATGACGGCGGAGTAGTTTCGCTTCTTGAGTTCGCCGGCGATCTTCGGCCAGTTGGCGAGGCCCTGCCGGCCGGTGGTCCACCAATATTCGTATTCGGCGACGGGCGCTTCATAACCGTTCTTCCGCCGCCAGTAGGCGTTTTTCAGGTTCACCATGCACAGGTGCGGCCAGAGGAGGTCGAACGCCTGCTCGGGCCATTCGCCGTTGAGCGCGTTGTGCGCCGCGTCGTAGACCGCGCCGACGACGGCCGGCTTGAACTTCTCGCAGATGCGAAGCTGCTGCGTCGAGTTCGCGACGTAATCGTCGCAGTGGTTCTGGAGGCCGATCGTGACGCCGTATTTCAGGCACAACGTCTCGACCGCCTTGTATCTTGAGACGATCTCCTTTTCGGCCGCGCGGTAGCTCTTGCCGCCGGTGTATTCGCAGAGGCGATTGATGCGGACCCCGGCCTCGGCGCATGCGGCGAAGGTGGCCTCGTCGAGGGGCCCCGAGATGCTGGCGATCCTGACGCCGCAGGAGGCGAGCGCCTTCGCCGCGGCGGGAAGGTCCTTCGCGACGTTCGCGGGCTCGACTTGGAACTGCGGCCTGACAGGCAGCTCGATCGCGTCGAAGCCGAGCTTCTTCACGAACGCGCCCAACTCGGCGATGGGCATCGTCTTCCATGCCTTGGTGAACACCGACCACGTGATGGCGTTCGACATGAGGTCCTCCGATGATGGGGCGCTGCCTTGCTTCTTGGCCCCGAGCGTGAAGCACCGTTCGGCCGAGCGGCGTCTTTCGCTGGAATCGAGGTAGAAAAAGTATACCCGAAGTCTTGGCGCACTTCATAGGGAAACCGCGGGGCTCACGGCGTGAGACCGCGGACGAGCTCGATGAGCGGACCCGGCCAGATTCCGAGGGCGAGGAGGAGCACTCCGAGCGCGGCAAGCGCGATGCCGGCCATCGTCGGCACGGGCGCTGGAGCGGGCGCGGACCCCTCGCGCTTGAAGATCGTCGCCACGAGGCGCAGGTAATAGAATAGCCCGATCGTGCTGTTGATCGCAAAGCATATCACGAGCAGCCACAGGCTTCCGCCGACCCCCGCGAGGAAGAGGGTGAACTTCCCGATGAATCCGGCGGTGAGCGGAATCCCCGCGAGCGACAGCAGCATCGCGGTCATTAGCATCGCGAGCCACGGCCGGCGGCGATAGAGCCCGCGGAAGTCCTCCGTCCGATCCGCGTCGCGATCCGTCGAGAGCGCCGCGATCACCCCGAACGCGCCGAGCGTCGTCACGAAATACGCGACGAGGTAGAAGCTCACCGCGGTCGCGCCGAGTGCGCCCCCCGCCAGAAGCGCCACGAAGAGATACCCCATGTGCGCGATGGACGAATACGCGAGCATCCGCTTGACGTTCTCCTGCCGGAGCGCGAGGAGGTTCCCCGCGAACATGCTCGCGACGGCCAGCGCGCTCAGGAGCGTCGCGAGGTTCGTCCCGTCCTGCCCCGCGTTCCCGGCGACGAGCGGCCCGAACCACCGCACGACGAGCGCGAGCACCGCGCCCTTCGACACGGTCGCGACGAACGCGGTGACGGGCGCGCTCGCGCCTTCGTAAACGTCGGGCGTCCACAGGTGGAACGGCACGATCGCCAGCTTGAAGCCGACGCCGACGAGGACCATCGCGAACCCCGCCAGCGTCAGCGGCCCCCACGGCTCCGGCGCGAGCATGAGCCTTCCGGTGTCCGCGTAGACGAGCGCCGCGCCGAAGAGGAGGAACGCCGACGATGTCCCGCCGAGGACGAGGTATTTCATCCCCGCCTCGATGCCGATCGCCTCCTCGCGCACGTAGGCGACGAGCGCATAGAGCGATACGCTCAGCAGCTCCAGTCCGAGCACGAACGACACAACGTGGCGGCTCGCGACGAGCGCCGCCGCGCCGGCGGCGGCGAGGGTCAGCAGCACGTAATACTCTTCGCGCCTGGCCGTCCGACGTTCGAGGTAGCCGCGCGAGATCATCGTGACCACAAGCGCCGCGGCGGCGACGAGGCCCATGTAGAAGAGCGCCCATCGGTCGACGATGAAGAGGTCGCCCACCGGCCTCGGCGCCGAGGGCCAGACGGCCCAGCAGGCGGCAAGCGTCGCGAAGAGCCCGGCCATCGTGATGCCCGAGGCGAGGGCATGGCTGCGATGCGCCGCAATGGCGAGCATCACGGCGACCGGCGTCGCGGCGAGGACCATCAGCGGGAGGAGCGCGGTCATGTCGGCGAGGGTCATGCCGCGCCTCCCGCCGCCGAGCGGGCAATCGCATCGAGCGCCGCGCCGAGGGCGTCCATCGTCGGCTGCGGGTAGAGTCCGAGCGCGAGGAGCGCCGCGGCCATCACGAGGAGGATTGCCATCTCGCGGGCGCCGAGGTCGCTCATCGTCCATTCGCGCTGCATCGGTCCGTGGAACGCGCGATAGACGAGCCATAGCGAATAGACCGTCGCCGCGACAAGTCCCACGGCGGCCACGGCCGCTATGGCGACGCTGACCTGGTATGCCCCGAGCAGGGCAAGCACCTCCGCAATGAAGTTCCCGAGGCCGGGCAGTCCGAGCGACGCCAGCGCGAAGAAGAGCATCGCCCCGGCCATGCGCGGGACGACGGCCTGAAGGCCTCCCATTTCGTTCAGGTCGCGCGTGCCGATGCGGTCCTGCAGCGCGCCCACGAGGATGAAGAGCGCGCCTGTGCTGATGCCGTGGCAGACCATCTGCAGCGCCGCGCCCTGGAGGCCCGCGGGGGTGAGCGAGAACGCCCCGAGCATCACGAAGCCCAGGTGGCTCACGCTCGTGTAGGCGATGAGCCGCTTGAGGTCGGTCTGCGCGAACGCCATCACGGCGCCATAGAGGATGCCGACGATGCCGAGGATCATGAAGAAGGGCGCGAACTCCCGGGCCGGACCCGGGAAGAGCGGGATGACAAAGCGCAGCATCCCGTAAGCCCCCGTCTTCAGGAGGAGCCCCGCGAGGAGGACGCTGCCCGCCGTCGGGGCCTCCGTGTGCGCGTCGGGCAGCCACGTGTGGAGCGGCACCACCGGCAGCTTCACCGCGAAGGCCGCGAAGAAGCCGAGCATCAGCCACGTCGCGACCGTGCGCGACATCGGCGTGCACATCAGCTCCGCGGTGTCGAACGTATACCGTCCGGTCTCGCGGGCGTGAACGAAGTAGAGCCCGAGGATTGCGACGAGCATCAACAGGCCGCCGAGCTGCGTGAAGAGGAAGAACTTCACCGCCGCGGCGTGGCGCTTCTCGTGTCCCCACTGGTCGATGAGGAAGAACATGGGGACGAGCATCAGCTCCCAGAAGAAGAAGAACAGGAAGAGGTCGGCGGCGAGGAAGACCCCGGTGACTCCCGCCAGCACCAGGCACACGTTCAGATGAAATGCCCCGACGCGCTCGCGGATTTCCGTCCACGACGCCGCGATGGCGAGCGCGCCGAGGAACCCGGTGAGGAGGATCATCACAAGGCTCAGGCCGTCGGCGGCGAGGTGCAGGCTCGCGCCGATCTGGGGAATCCAGTCGCATCGGAACTCGCAGGGGCACTTCCACGCCGCGAGGCCCAGGACGAGGATCGCCGCCGCCGAGACGAGCGCGATCCACCGGCAGAGCGTCTCCGACCGGCGGGCGACGAGCCAGCCGAGGAGGCCTCCTGCGAGCGGCACGACGATGATCGCGGCGAGAATCATAGGTTACTCACCTTACTGAGTGGTGCCAAGCCCTTCATCTCTCTTCCTCCGGGAGGGGGCGTTCGACGGCCACCGGCGTTCGCCCTCACCCCTTCGACTTCGCTCAGGGCAGGCTCTGACCCTCCCCCGGCGGGGGAGGGAATGCGGTCCTTCATAAGAGCACCAGGACCGCAACGACGACGACGGCCCCGCAGGCAAGTCCCGCGACGTACCAGCGCACGCGGCCGGTGACGCTACCGCTGAACGCGCGATGGTCGAGAAGCGCGAGCGCGGCCAGGGCGCGGAAGAACGCGTCGATGAAGTCGCCGCGGTTGACGCGCGCGAACCCGGCGAGCGGCCTTACGAAGAGCGTGTCATAGGCGACGTCGAAACCCCACCCCGAAAGCCAGAACGCGGCGAGCTTCGTGCGGCCGAAGCGGAATCCCGCCTCGGGACGACGGACGTAAATGAGCCACGCGATGAGGATGCCCGCGAGCGACGCGGCGGCCGACGCCGACATCAGCAGCCACTCCGTCCGCCCGCCCTCGGGAAGCCGGAAGAATCCGGCAACCACGCTAGACGTTGCGAGGATCACGAGCGGTATGCCCATCGTCCATCCGGCGTCCTGCTTCGGCTCTTCTTTCGCCTCGCCGAAGAAGACGAGGAAGACCATGCGGAACGTGTAGAGCGACGTGATGAGCGCGCCCACGAGGCCCGCAAGCCAAAGGCCGGCGCCGCCGCGCTTCCAGACCTCCGCGAGGATGGCGTCCTTGCTGAAGAATCCCGCCGTCGGCGGCAACGCCGAAAGCGCGAGCGCGCCGATGAGGAACGTCCAGAACGTGAGCGGGAGCTTCTTTCGGAGCCCGCCCATCCGGAACATGTCGTGCTCCTCGCGCATCCGGAGGATGACCACCCCGGCGGCGAGGAAGAGCAGCGACTTGAAGAACGCGTGCGTGACGAAGTGATAGACCGACGCCGACCACGCGCCGACGCCGAGCGCGAGGAACATGGTGCCGACCTGGCTCATCGTCGAATAGGCGAGCACGCGCTTGATGTCGCGCTGCGTGAGCGCGCTGAATCCCGCCAGAAGCAGCGTCGCCGCGCCGATGACGGCGACGAGCGTCATCACGATGGGCGCAAGCTCGAAGATCGCGCGCATCCGCGCGATGAGGTAGACCCCCGCGGTGACCATCGTCGCCGCGTGAATCAGCGCGCTCACCGGCGTCGGGCCGGCCATCGCGTCAGGAAGCCACGTCTGCAGGGGAAGCTGCGCGGATTTTCCCACGGCGCCGCCGAGCAAGAGCAGCGCCGCGGCGATCGCGAGGCCGGAGCCGGACGCCCACTGTGCCGAGGCCTTCGCGCCCACGGCGGCGATGTCGAGCGTGCCGAGGCTTGTCCAGATGAGGAGGAGCGCGACCGCGAGCGCCGCATCGCCGACGCGCGTGACGATGAACGCCTTCACCGCCGCGCGGGCGTTGGCCTGCTCCTTATACCAGAACCCGATGAGGAGATACGAGCACAGCCCCACGCCTTCCCAGCCGAGGTAGAGCAACAGCAGGTTGTCGGCCAGCACCAGGATGAGCATCGACGCGACGAAGAGGTTCATCCAGGCGAAGAACCGCGCGTAGCCCTCGCCCTCGGCCATGAACCGCGCGGAATAAAGGTGAATGAGGAACCCGACCCACGTGACGACCATGACGAATGCCAGCGACAGCGGGTCGAGATGGAGCGAGATATCGACGCGGAACGCCCCGACGGAGAGCCATCTCCAGAGCGGCTGAGTGAACGTCCCCGATGTGCCCCATGCGACAATCGTTGCGATCGCGGCGCTTGCCCCGACCGACCCGACGCCGACGGCGGCGACGAGCCCGCGCGGGAACCGCCGGCCGAACATCAGCGCGGCGAACCCCGCGAGGGGAAGCATCACGATGAGCGCGAGCAGATCCTGCATGTCACCCTCTCATCTTCACCGTGGGTCATCCCGACTCGTCGGGACTGTCCGACCCGACATGGGACAGGCAAGGATGCCTGTCCTACGTTAGCCTCTCATTCGGCTCACGGCGTCCGTATCGAGCGTCTTGAACCGGTGGTACATCTGGAGCAATATCGCGAGGCCGACCGACACCTCGGCCGCGGCGATGGCGAGGATGAAGAAGAACATCACCTGCCCGTCGGCCTCCTGCCACTTGGCCCCGGCGACGACGAATGCAACCCCCGCGGCGTTCAGCATGATCTCGATCGAGAGTAGCATGAAGAGCAGGTTCCGCCGGAGCAGCACTCCAGCCAGCCCCAGTGCGAAGAGCGCCCCGGCGAAGATCAAGCCGTGCTCCATCGGGATCGTAACCACGCAATTCTCCGTCTTGCCCACGTGTGTTCTGTGCAGGGCGCCTCCTTGTGGGGCGCCTTCCTGCTTTGTTCCGGCCCACAAGGGGCCGGGCTACAATCATTTCCCTGCAACTTCGCGCCGGCCGAGGTGATAGGCCCCGACGAGGCCTGCCAGGAGGAGCAGCGACGCCAACTCCACGGCGATGAGATACGGCCCATAGAGCGCCCGGCCGACCTCGGCGGGGGGGACCGAGACTCCTCCCGCGGCGGCGCCCGCGGATTTCGCGATGACGTAGGCAAGCTCGACCAGCAGCGCGAACGCGAGCGCCGAAGGGCCGATCCACGCGCCTCGCGCGAAGATCGCGGGCTTTTCCCCCGCTGCCTCGCTCGACACGTTGAGCGTCATGATGACGAACACAAACAGCACCATGATCGCCCCGGCGTAGACGATGACCTCGATCGCCGCGACGAAGGGCGCCCCCAGCACGAAGAAGTCCACCGCCACCGCCAGCAGCGACACGATGAAATACAGGAGCGCGTGGACGGGGTTCCTCCGCGTGATGGTCATTGCCGTCGCGACGAGCGCGACGACGGACGAGATGTAGAAGACGGCGGTCATTCAAACGCCTTTCTGCGGACGATGCGTCACCGGCGCTGCAAGGCCGAAGGTCGAAGGCCGAGGGAGAAGCGCCCGTGCGCGAATCTTCCTTCGGCATTTGGCCTTTTGCCTTCGGCCTTTCTTCATGGCATCAGCGTCTTCACATCCACCGGCGGCCGCTCGTTCTCCGCTTCGCCGGTCTTCTTTCCGCCGATTGCGACGCCGGCGACGCGATAGAAATTGTAGCCCTTATATTTCCCCTCGCCCGCAATCGTCAGGTGCTCTTTCTCGTAGACGAGGCCCGGGCGCTCATACTCGGCCATTTCGACATCCGGGATGAGCTGGATGGCCGAGGTAGGGCAGGCGTCCTCGCAGAATCCGCAGAAGATGCAGCGCGAGAAGTTGATGCGGAAGTGCTCGGGATAGCGCCGCCCGTGCTCATCCTCCGCCGCTTGGAGCGAGATGCACCCCACCGGGCACGCCGCCGCGCAGAGGTGGCACGCGACGCAGCGTTCGCCGCCGTCGGGGTCGCGCGTCAGCACGATGCGGCCGCGCGTTCGCGCCGGAAGCGGACGCTTCTCCTCCGGATACTGAACCGTCGCGCGCCTGCGGAAGCCGTGCAGGAATACGCCCCAGACGGAACGGATGAGGCTCCACATGGTCAGCCCTTTCCAAATTGCGGGCACGGCATGCCGTGCCCCTACGACAGAAGCAGCACCGCTGCGGCCGTCGCCATGAGGTTCGCGAGCGCCAGCGGCAGCATCGCCTTCCACCCGAACGCCATGAGCTGGTCGTACCTCGGCCTCGGCAGCGCCCCGCGGACGAGGAGGAAAAAGAGGATCACGGCGACCGTTTTCAGCAGGAACCACGCGATCGGCGGCAGCCAGGGGCCAAGCCATCCGCCCAGGAACATCGTCACGATGAGCGCCGAGACGAGCGTGATGCCGATGTACTCGCCGAGGAAGAACATCGCGAACTTGAGCCCGGAATATTCCGTGTGATATCCCGCGACGAGCTCGTTCTCGGCCTCCGGCAGGTCGAACGGGATGCGCCTCACCTCCGCCAGGCCCGCGACGGTGAAGACCGCCAGGCCCACGCATTGCGGCACGCAGAACCAGCACCGCCGCTGCGCCTCGACGATGTCGCCGAGCGAGAACGAGCCCGCCATCACCACCACGCCCATGAGCGATAGGCCCATGAAGACCTCGTAGCTCACCATCTGTCCCACGGCGCGCATGGAGCCGATGAGCGAATACTTGTTGTTCGACGACCATCCCGCCAGCGCCGCGCCGTAGACCGCCATCGAAGACATTGCGAAGAAGAAGAGGAGGCCGATGTTCAGGTCCGTCACCGCGATGCCGGGCGCCAGCGGGATGACCGCGAACGACACGAGCGTCGCGATCATGATGACGGCGGGCGCGATGATGAAGACCGGCTTGTCGGAGAACGGCGCGACCCAGTCTTCCTTCATGAATATCTTGATCATGTCCGCGACGACCTGCGCGAGCCCCGCGGGGCCGACGCGGTTCGGGCCGAGGCGGTCCTGCCAGAGCGCGAGAAGCCGCCGCTCGGCCCAGATGAGGAGCGCCGCCATTGTGAAAAGGCCGAGCAGCACGCCGAGGACGATCAGGATGTATTTCACCGCCTCGCTCATTGCGGCTCCTTCGAGGCGCGCGCCACCTTCGCCCAGGCCGGAAGCTCGCTCGACGCGGGCATCGTCGCGATACCGGGCAAGAGAGCGTCGTGAACCTGCGCGGCGAGCGTCGTGGCGACATCGCCGATCGTCACCCTCGCGGCGTCGCCTGCCCTGAGCCCGAGCCGCGCGGCGTCGGCGGGATTGAGCGCGATGGCGGGCGCGGGCGCGGCCTCGCGGATTCCCTCCGCGCCGGCGCTCAACTCCTCCGAGCCGAAGATGTGGTGCGACGGCACGACGAGCAACTCGCCATTGCGAGGGGTGAAAGCCGCGGGGGCCTGCGCCGAATGAAGGGCGCCGTGCGGCTCGCCGGGACGGATCAGCAGCACTCCCGGGTCCCCGGCAAGGAGCGGTCCTGAGGCCTCGGACTGATATCGGCTGACGGCCTGGACCGAGTTCCAGCCGGGCGCCCAGTAGCGCGGGTTGAGCGCGCTCGGCGGATGACCCTCGAACCCCTCGGACGAGAACGCCATCGGCGCATCGGGGTCGGCGGGCGGTTTCGGCTCGTGGACGCTGATGTTCGCGGTGTTGGACGCATGGCCCGTCCAGCGATGCGGCCGACGCGGGATTTTCTGTCCGACGGCGCGGAAGTCCTCCGCGGGCGCCGCGGCCTTGATGAGCGCAAACTGCGGCAACTCGCGTTCGATGGAGTCGAGGAGTTCGTCGAGGCCGGGCGAATCCTGCACCCATCGCCACGCGGCCTGGATGTCGCCTTCGGGCGCGAACACCTGGAAGTACCTCTGCGCGCGGCCTTCGTTATTGACGAGCGTGCCGGCGCATTCCGCGAACGTCGCCGCGGGAAGCACGATTTCCGCGCGCTCCGAGGTCGCGCTCGACGTGTGGTCGATGACGATGACGTGCCGCGCGAGCCGGAAGAGTTCGTCCACCAGGGCCTTCGGCGCCCGCCGGGTGATGTCGTTCTCCGCGATGACGAGCGTGTCCGCCTTGCCCGCGCGCAGCGACTCGGCCGCGGATTCGAGCGATCCGCCGCCGATCATCGCGAGGCCGAGCGAGTTGCACTCGGGCAGGACCAGGGCGATTCGCGGGGACTTCCCGGCCTTCGCGAGGCGGGCCGCGACATCGTCCGCGGCGGTCAGCAGCGCCTCGCTGCCGAGGCTTGTGCCGGCGACGATGAGCGGGCGATCCGCCGCCCTCAGCGTCTCGAACGCCTCTTCCGCGAGTCGCGGGAGGTCGTCGGGCGAGCCCCGGAACGTCTTCGCGGCGATATCGTCGAGTTTCGTCGCATCGACCGTCGCGATGAAGATCGTGCCCTTGTCGCGCTGGGCGACGTTGCGGAGGTTCGCGTCGTCCCATCGGTGAACGCCCAGTTTCAGCGCCTCCGCGATGGGCCTCTGCCGCGCCGTCTGCCTGAGCGCGAGCGCGAGCATGGGCGCCGTGTTCGTGACGTCCTCGCCCAGGACGAGCGCCGCGTCGCAGCGTTCGACCTCGGCGAGCGACGCGATCATCGCCGGGGTCGTGCGCAGAATATTGAGCGCGGTTGCCGCAAGCCGCGAGTCGCGCTCGGAGAGGCCGCAATTGAACCGGTCGGCGCCGACGAGCTTCCTGAGCGCGTAATTTGTCTCGACCGTCGCGCGGGGCGAACCGATGGCAATCGCGCGGCCGGAAGCGAGTATCTCCCTCATGCGGGCGAGCGCATCGGCCTTCGTGACCTCCTTGCCGCCGACGAGCGGCCTGCGGATTCGGCGGGAGCCGTTCACGAACTCGTATCCGAACCGCCCGCGGTCGCAGAGGAAGTAGCGGTTGATCTCGCCGTGATAGCGGTTGAGGATGCGCCGGAGCATCCCGTATCGCTCGCCGGCGAACGTGTTGCAGCCGAGGGCGCAGTGGACGCAGACGCTCGGGGCGGAGGTCAGGTCCCACTTGCGCGTGTAGTGGCGTTTGAGGGTCTTGTCGGTGAAGACGCCGGTGGGGCAGACCTCGACGAGGTTGCCGGAGAACTCGCTTTCGAGCGCGCCGTCGGCATGGCGGCCGAAATAGACGTCGTCGTGCCAGCCGAAGACGTTCAGGTCGCGCCCTCCGGCGTAGTCGGAGTAGAATCGCACGCAGCGGTAGCACTGGATGCAGCGGTTCATCTCGTGAGCGACGAAGGGGCCGAGATTCTGACTCTTGTGCGTGCGCTTCGTGAAGCGGTATCGCCGACGGACGTGCCCGGCCATCACGGTCATGTCCTGCAGGTGGCATTCGCCGCCTTCGTCGCAGACGGGGCAGTCGTGCGGGTGATTGACCATCAGCCACTCGATGACCTTGCGTCGGAACTCCACGGCCTCGGGGTCGTTGATGGAGATGCGCGTCCCGTCCGAGGCGGGGGTCATGCAGGACATGACCAGCGTTCCCGCGGCGTCGGATTCGTCCTTGAACCTCTTCACGGCGCAGAGCCGACAGGCGCCCACGGAGTGGATCGCCGGGTGCCAGCAGAAGTAGGGGATGTCGAACCCGAGCGACAGGCAGACGTCGAGCAGGTTCCGGTCTCCCTCCGGAATGGTGTAGGGTTGGTGGTCGATGAAGATCGTCGGCATCTTCGACTCCGTCGATGTTTTTCTTTCCCTCTCCCCCAAGGGGGGAGGGTTATGAATACGGGCAGCGCTTCTCCCTCACGTGCCGCTCGAAATCGCCCCGGAAATGCCTCAGCGCTCCGCGGAGGGGCTGCATCGCGCCGGGGGCGAGGTCGCAGAAGGTATTGTCGTCGTGGATCATGCGGATGTGGTCCTCGAGCACGTCGAGGTCGCCCGGCTCGCCGCGGCCGGATTCGATGGCATCGAGCGTGCGCGCGACCCACGGCAACCCTTCGCGGCAGGGGGTACACCAGCCGCACGATTCGCGGGCGAAGAACGTCTCCAGGCTCAGCAGGGCGCCCACGATGCACGTCGTGTCGTCGAGGACGACCATCGTCCCGGTGCCGAAGTGAGACCCCGCCGCGCGGACGTTGGCGAAGTCCATCTTGACGTCGAGCGCCTCCGCCGGCAGGACCCCGCTCGATGCGCCGCCGGGGATGAAGGCCTTGAGCGCGCGCCCGTCGAGCATTCCCCCCGCGTGCTCCATGATGATCTCGCGCGCGGTCGTGCCCATCGGAAGCTCGTAAAGCCCCGGGCGCTTCACGCGGCCGCTGACGCCGAAGATCTTCGTGCCGCCCTCGGCGGTGCGGCTGAGCCCGAGGAACCACTCGGCCCCGTGTGCGACAATGTGCGGCACGCAGCACAGCGTCTCCACGTTGTCGACAAGCGTCGGTTTTCCCCACAGACCCACCTGCGCCATGTGGGGCGGGCGGCTTCGGGGGATGGCCCGGCGGCCTTCGATGGCATTGAGCATCGCGGCGGCCTCGCCGCACATATACCGCCCGGCGCTTTGGTGCAGGTGCATTTCGAGGGCGTAGCCGGAGCCGCAGACGTTCTTGCCGAGGTACCCCGCCGTGCGGGCCTCGGCGATGGCTTTTTCGAGCCGCGCCGCGGAGAGGTGATACTCGTTGCGGATGAAGATGTAGGCGACGTCGGCGCCGACGGCGAAGGAGGAGATGATGACGGCCTCGACCAGTTGATGCGGGTCGCCCTCCATGAGGAACCGGTCCTTCATCGTCGCGGGCTCCATCTCGTCGGCGTTCACGACCAGGTACTTCGGCCGCCTCGCGTCGTCGCCCGTCGGCATGTGCCGCCACTTCTTTCCCGCCTCGAACCCGGCGCCCCCGCGGCCGAGGACGGTGGATTTCAGCAGTTCTTCCTGGATCGCCTTCGGCCCCATCCCCAGCGCCTTCCGCAAGGCGGCATATCCCCCCGCGGCCTCGTAACCCTTAAGGTCGAGGGGCGCGCCGGAAGGCTGGAAGTTCTTCGTCAAGGGTCGGTCGGTCGCCTGGGTCACGAGTACCTCGCCAGTATCTCATCCACCTTCTCGTTCGTCAGATCCCCGTGCAGGTCGTCGTCGATCATCATCACGGGGGCCTGCTCGCAGACGCCGAGACAGGCGCAGGGGAGCAGCGTGAATCGGCCGTCCGCGGTGGTCTCGCCGAGAGAGATGCCGAGGCGCTTCGTGAGGTGCTCGCGGACGGAATTGTAGCCGCAGACCCAGCAACTCACCGAATCGCACACGAGGATGACGTGCCGCCCGACGGGCCGCCGCCAGATGAGCGAGTAGAACGTGGCAATCGAGTCCACCTCCGCGGGCGTCATGCCGAGGTAGTCCGCGAGGTCGGCGACCGCCTCGTCCGAGACCCATCCGCGACGGCGCTGGACGATCTTCAGCGCGTCGGGCAGCACGCCGCGACGGTTGGCGTAGTGCTCCAGTTCGGCCTCGATCTCGTGTTTTTCGGCGTCGGCCAACATGCTCGGGCCTTTCTCCGGTCCCCCTCACCCAGCCCTCTCCCGGAGGGAGAGGGAAAAGGGGAAGGGGCTACCGGTCCACGTCCGCCAGGACGAAATCCACGCTGCCCAGGATCGAAATCAGGTCCGGCACCTGGAGTCCGCGCGTCATCATCGGCAGCATCTGGATGTGCGCGAACGAGGGCGTCCGGATGCGCAGGCGATAGGCGTGGTTCGCCCCGTCGCTGATCAGGTAATAGCTGTTGATTCCCTTCGCCGCCTCAACCGCAAACGACGCCTCGCCGGGCGGGAGGATCGGCCCCCAGCTCACGGCGAGGAAGTGGTCGATGAGCGTCTCGATGTCGTGGAGCATCCGGTCGCGCCTCGGCGGCGTCGCGAGCGGGTGCGTCGACTTGTAGTCGCCGGGCGGCATCACCTTTATGCACTGCTCAATGATGCGCAGGCTCTGCCGCATCTCCTCCACATGCACGGCGGCGCGGTCCCAGGAGTCGCCGCGCGCGCCGGTGGGGACGTCGAACTCGAACTGGTCGTAGCCGCCGTAGGGGCGCGCCTTGCGCAGGTCCCAGGGGACGCCGGTTGCGCGCAGCATCGGGCCGGTCGCGCCCCATTCGATCGCCTCGGCCGAGGTGAACTCGCCGATGCCGACGGTGCGGCCCCGGAAGATCGCGTTCTTCATCACCATCGAGTCGTATTCGTCGAGGCGTTTCGGCAGGTAATCGAGGAAATCGCGCATGAGCGTTTCCCACCCCTCGGGCAGGTCCTGCGCGACGCCCCCGATGCGGAACCAGTTGGGGTGCATGCGTCCGCCCGTGATCGTCTCGGCGACGTCGAGCGCGTGCTCGCGGTCGGTGAACATGTAGAAGACGGGCGACATCTGCCCGACGTCCGCGGCGAAAGTGCCATAGAAGACGAGGTGGCTGATGATCCGGTACAGCTCCGCGAGCATGACGCGGATGACCTTCGCGCGGTCGGGCACGTCGATGCCCGCGAGCCGCTCCACGGCGAGGACGTAGGGGAAATTGTTCATGACCCCGGCGAGGTAATCGACGCGGTCGGTGTAGGGGATATAGGTGTGCCACGACTGCCGCTCGCCCATCTTCTCGGCGCCGCGGTGGTGGAAGCCGATGTCGGGGACGAGGTCGACGATCTCCTGCCCGTCGAGTTGCAGGACCGCGCGGAGGAGGCCGTGCGTGCCGGGGTGGTGGGGGCCCAAGTTGAGGAACAGGTAGTCGAAATCCTCGCCCGATTCCTTCATGCCCCACTCGGCGGGTCGGAATTCCATCGAGGATTCCCATGCGTCGCGGTCGGCGTCGCTCATCGTGAACGGGCCCATTTCGGTGGCGCGCGCGGGGTGGTCCTTGCGCAGCGGGAAGCCTTTCCACCAAGGAGGCATGAGGAGCCGCCGGAGGTTCGGGTGGCCCGAGACGGCGACGCCGAACATCTCCCACATCTCGCGCTCGTACCAACCCGCCGCGGGCCAGAGGTCCGTGACGGTGGGGATGGCGGGCGATTCGCCGGAACGCGCGACCTTGATCCGGACGTCCGAGTTGCGGTCGAGGGACATCAAGTGGTAGACGACGGTGAAGTCCGAGGCGGGTTGGCCCGCGCGGTGAACGCGCTCCCTTTCGTCGATGGCGGTGAGGTCGTAGAGCATCCGATAGGGATTGTCGACGCCGGACTTCAGGTGCGCGAGGATCTCATGCGCCCGCGTGGCGGGGACCCAGGCCGTGGGAATCCCGTCGCAGGTCGGCTGGGGCGTAATCGTCCCGGCGCCGAAGCGGTCGGCGAGGTCGCGCAGGATGTCGGGGGCGCTATTCATGTCAGTCCGGCGGTCTTAGGTCCGTCATCTTCGATCTCTCAGCGAGCTTCACATCGCGCATGATGGGGCCCTTGGGGCGATGGACGCCTTGCGGGCCGACGACCCAGCTCAGCGGGCGCTGCTCCGTGCCGATGGCCTCGCTGAGGAGCAGCAGGCCGTTCATGAACGCGTCGGGCGTGGGCGGGCAGCCCTGGATGTAGACGTCGACGGGAAGGAACTTGTCGACGCCCTGGACGACGGAGTAGATGTCGTACATCCCGCCCGAGTTCGCGCAGGAGCCCATGGAGATGACCCAGCGGGGCGCCATCATCTGCTCGTAGAGCCGACGGATGACGGGGGCCATCTTGATGAAGACCGTGCCCGCCACGACCATCATGTCCGCCTCGCGGGGCGAGGCGCGCATGACCTCGGCGCCGAAGCGGGCGATGTCGTAGCGGCTCGTCAGGCTCGTGGCCATCTCGACGTAGCAGCACGACAGGCCGAAGTTGAACGGCCAGACGGAGTTCTTCCGGCCCCAGGCCACGGTGTCCTGCAGGCGCGCGAAGAGGACGCTGCGCTTGATGTTGTCGTCAATGCTGTTCGCGTTCAATTCGGCGGCCTTTCCGCTTGTTCCAATCGAGCGCGCCCACGCGCCAGAGGTAGACGAGCGCGGCGAGGAGCACTCCGACGAAGACGGACACGGCGCCGAAGCCGACCCATCCGAGCGGGCGGACGGCGACGGCCCAGGCGAAGATGAACACGGCCTCGATGTCGAAGACGACGAAGAAGACGGCGACGAGGTAGAACTCGGCGGAGAATCGGCCATGCGCGGCGCCGGTGGGGATCATGCCGGATTCGTAGACGAGGCCGGTGGCGCGCTCTTTGTGGCGCTCGCCGAGGACATAGGAGAGGACCAGGAGCCCCGCCACCATCAGAACGATGACGGCGGCGTAGACCGCCAGCGGCCAGAGAGGCACGGATTGGACGGCCAGGAGCGGCAAGGAGGTTCCCCCGTCACACTCAGTGTTGTCCCGGCTGCGGGGTATTATAACAAGGGCTGTTGCGATTCAACAGAGGCTTCAAGTTATCCGCCGAAGGCGAAGAGTCCTATCGGGAAAATCCCGATGCGGGGGGAGCACGATCTCTTTTCGGGATATCCTGCTTGACACCGTCGCGAGGCGTCCTCTATAATCCAACTCGGCTGGCGGAGAGCGTCCCGACTTGTCGGGACCGCCGAAGGGGCAAATCCCGATACATCGGGACGAAACTCTCAGGCAAAAGGGACGCCGGCCACGCAACCTCTGGAGAGACCTCGGTCACCGAAGGTGTAAGCCCCAATTTGTCAGCAGGGGCGATCTCTCAGGTTCCAGGACAGAGGTGAGTCTCGGGGGATTCCTGTCCCCGGATCGGAGGTTGCGGGCTCTGTGGGGCGGACATTCTTGTCTGCCATCGATTGCGGCAGGCAGAAACGCCTGTCCTGCGATACACCCCACCCGCGCATCCTCCGTCGGCTTTCCCAGGAATGACGGAGGCCCCCCGTGAAAATCGTCTGCCTCGACGGCTACACGCTCAACCCCGGCGATAATCCCTGGGCCCCGGTCGAAAAGCTCGGCGAATTCACCGTCTACGACCGCACGGCGGCCGACGATATCCTCGCGCGCGCGAAGGGCGCCAAGGTCCTTCTCACCAACAAGACCCCGCTTTCCGCCGAGACGCTGGGGAAGCTTCCGGATCTCGGGTTCGTCTCGGTTCTCGCCACCGGCTACAACGTCGTCGACGTCGCCGCGGCCGGGAAGCGCGGCATCCCGGTCTCCAACGTCCCCGTCTACGGCACCGACTCCGTCGCGCAATACGTCTTCGCGCTTTTGCTCGAACTCTGCCACAACGTCGGGCTTCATAGCCGGCTCGTGCGCGAAGGGGAAGGGTCGAAGAGCGTCGACTTCTGCTTCTGGCGCACGCCGCTCGTGGAGCTTTCGGGCAAGACCATCGGCATCGTCGGCTTCGGCCGCATCGGCCGCCGCGTCGGCGAGGTGGCGCGGGCGTTCGGCATGAACGTCCTCGCCTTCGACGCGATCCGCGGCAAGGCCCCGTCCTATCCCGTCCGTTGGGCCGATTTGCCGGGGCTCTTCCGCGAGGCCGACGTCGTGTCGCTCCATTGCCCGCTCTCGGACGCCAACCAGGGGATGGTGAACGCGGCGCTCATCGCGTCGATGAAGCCGACGGCCTTCCTCATCAACACCGCGCGCGGGCCGCTCGTCCACGAGGCCGACCTCGCCGCGGCGCTCAACTCCGGCCGTATCGCGGGGGCCGCGGTGGACGTCGTGAGCCGGGAGCCCATCGACCGGGCGAACCCGCTGCTTTCGGCGAAGAACTGCGTCATCACGCCCCACATCGCCTGGGCGACGCTCGACGCGCGCAAGCGGCTCATGCAGACCACCGTCGAGAACGTCGCGGCGTTCCTCGCGGGAAAGCCGATCAACGTGGTGAATTAGCCGTTGCTTGTGCTGTCATTCCGAGTCCCAACGAGAAAGGCCCCCATGACGCTGTCCCAAGACAATGCGGCCCGGACGGATGCGCCGCTCCGGAAGACCGTGCTCCACTCCCTCCACCGCGACGCGGGGGCCAGGCTGGTGCTGTTCGCGGGCTGGGACATGCCGGTGTCGTACCCGACGGGCATCTTCGCCGAGCACCGCGCCGTGCGCACGGCGGCGGGACTCTTCGATGTCTCGCACATGAGCGTGATCGAGGTTGCCGGAGCGCGCGCCGAGGCGTTCCTCGACCAGGCGCTGGCCGGGTGCGCGTCGCGCCTGGCGGTCGGCCGGGCGCAGTACTCCGCCGTCCTGCGGCCAGACGGCGTCGCCATCGACGACCTCTTCGTCTACCGGATCGAGCCCGCGCGGTTCCTCGTCGTGTCGAACGCCTCGAACGCCGATGCGGTCGCCGGCTGGTTGGGCACGATCAGCCGCCGAGGCGCCTGCGTCGATCTCGATGTGCCCGAACGGACGCTCGACGGGCCGGTGGAGTTCCGCGAGCTTCGCGACGCGGGCGCCGACTCGCTCATCGTCCTTGCGCTTCAGGGGCCGAGATCGCTCGACGTGCTGGCGAAACTCGCCTCGCGCCCGGAGGACGCCGCGGCGCTGGGACGGCTGGCGTCGAAGGACGTCGCGACGGTGGGGCTTGCCGGCTCGCGCGTCATTGTGGCGCGGACGGGTTACACCGGCGAGCGCGTGGGGTTCGAGGTCTTCCTCCACCCTTCATTCGCGGCGGAGTTCTGGTCGGCGGCGCTCGATGCCGGCAGGCCGCTCGGCGCGATTGCCGCCGGGCTCGGCGCGCGCGACTCCGCGCGACTCGAAGCCGGGCTGCCGCTCTTCGGCCACGAGCTTGAAGGAGACCTGGGGATCTCTCTCGCCGAGGCGGGATACGGCTTCGTCACGCGTCGCCATGACACGTTCTTCGTGGGTGGCAAGCCTTACCTCGAACGCATCCGCCGCTCGCGCCGGCACCTCCTGCGCCTTCAGGGACAGGGCCGCCGGAGCCTCCGCGCCGGACACGCCATCGTCGACGCCGAAGGCCGCCCCGTCGGACAGGTGACGAGCTTCGCCTACGTTCACGACGACATGACGTTCTTCGTTCTCGCCTGCGTCGACGAGACCTTCCGTCCCGCCTCCGGCGAAAAGGTCATCGGCGTCCGCCGGCCCCCCGCGGAATGTGTCGGCGCCTGCCCGGAGAAGATCCGCGTCGATCTCACGGTCCTGGATCGATTCCCCACCGACTCCGAGCGCGACCGCTGGCCCGTCCGATACGCCTGAAAAATGCACACAGTGCCTTTTTCCCCGCTCGTCTATGCGGATGAAGCGTTCAATATAAACGGGGCCCGTCCCCTCGCGCTCGGCCGGCAAACGGAAAGGAGAAATAAGCGGGGCCTGTCCCTCTCTGTCCTCTCTCTGTCCCGTCCCCTTAGGGCCTAATCCCAAGGAGCGAAACCTCAACGAAGTTGCCCCGAAGGCCAAGACCGTACCTCACCTGTCTGGTTGTCGACCACCACGACACGGCAGGGCCTGAAACCAGGATCAAGCCAAACATCCCAGGTTTTGAGCCCTTCACGCGCCTCTGGATGGCTTGTGGCAAACTCGTTCTCACGCAAGGGGCTCCCACCCCGTTTGGACAACTCATTCAGGTTTCCCCGGAAACTACGTGCTGGAAGCGGCTGATGCGTTGGCAGCGAGCGCAGGCCGCTTGAGAGAATACGCCGCGCGCGTGATCGGGCGGCTCCGGCCCGCTCCTGGGGACTGGCCGACGTTTGACGCTGAAGTATCGGGCCGCTATTGGTGATTGGGCGGACCGCCCGCGGACCATATCTTGCACGGCTGCACCGGTGCGAATGGGTGTCTGCACTGCGCGCATAAGACTTGTCATCGGGAGCCTTCACCAAAATCGCTCCCCGGCGGAACTCTGTCCCTTGACATGCACGGTTATGGGTGTCCCCGGATAGAATTGTCCCCGGAATCCGAAATGTCAGGCTTCAGGCAAGTCCGCCAAGACGAAGCATAGATTTTCATGTTTTTTGCTTGACAAGACAAGAGAAAGCAATTACTTTTAGCATAGACAACGGTCTCTCTTGTCAAGGCTTAGACATGACATATTTCCAGCAGTAAGCCGATGTTCGGCAGGGGCGGCCGGTCTTGCACTACCAAAAGGAGGAGGCATGATGACGAGCGTTTGGGGATTAGCAATCACGAATTCATTCCTGTTGTTTTTGTTGGGATGCCCAGTTGCGTCTGCAGATGATGGGGGTTGCGAGGTATGTGACCCAACAGCCGCGGACCCCGTATTCGTCCAACGGGATTTTCGTGGCTTGCCATCGCACGGCGATGCCCCTGCCACGCCTTCCGCGACAGTTAGCGTTGTGGAGAGCGCAACCCCTGCGCAACTTCTGGAGGGATTCCGGGCGGTAGAGAGTGCTCAGGCTAATACAGTGCCTCGCTACCTGGCCGAGGCCAGCCTGCAACTCCTTCTCGGCAATACCGAGAAATCGGTTGAAGCCAAGCGACAAGCGGCGAGACTGAGCATTAAGAAGAATCCCAAAGAAGCGCAGCTAATGCTTCGGGACTCCGTGTTAACGATGGCCGGCCATAGGAGTATTGAGAAGGCGACCGAGATGATAGTCAACGACCTGAATGACACACAATTCCGGACCTGTGTTCCTGCAGAGGTAATCGCGATTGCTTCGAAGGTTGAGTCTTTGGGGGATGCGCGGCGTCTACTCGACGCTTATAATCAATGTCTGGACCGCGCCCTGAAAGCCGAGCACCCCTTGTATTATCCTACATCAGCGGAGTACCATGATTTGCTGCTCTTGGCGCTGGTAGCCAATCAGGTTGATCTTGGTGTGACCTTAGTGAAGAAGACCGTCCGTTCGAGGTCAGCTAATTGTGGAGACATAGATGCCCTCCTGGTGGTTGTTGAGTACTTGGCGATCATGGGGCATAGTGAGGGGGCCAAGAGTACGCTGGCTGAAGCAGAACAGGCGCTCCATTCAGTCGAGAAGTTAACTGCTTCCTCGGCACTCGATTCCGTTCGCGATCTACAGAAGCGGATGGGCGAGATTCGGATTCCTGTGCCCGAAGTCGCTGGCCAATGAGTCGGTCCCACCGACGAGGAAGAGGTCAGGCTAGCGTCGAGTCAAGTAGGGGTTTTAGGCCATGTTCATGGATATCGGGAGGGGTTAACATGATGTGGAAGACGACCATGTTCACGGTGCTTCTGCTGGGCTCCCTGTCCGCTTCCTGTGCGGCCACCCAGGAAGACAAATCGTCCGCTGTACTGCTGGGTGGGACTAGTAGAATGAAAGTTACCGAAGACCAACGCAGGGACGGAGCCTGCGCATGGGTATATGTCCCCGTGGGTGGCGCCACATTGTTCGTTTTTTCAACACCGGGAACAGGACTGATTATTGACGAAGATGGGAGGAATGCCAGGCAAGGGCCGCAAGTAATCGCTGGGCCGCGGTGGGTACGGCTGAAGATCGTTGGGGTAACCGAGGACGAAGTTGCTATTAGTACGGTACTTTGCGAGCTTTGGAAGAAGGATACGACACCTTGGGGCACATGGTACTGGCCGTGTAGTCCCGACTGCTCGTCGCCCCACTTCTGGCAAGATTGCGTGACCTATCCAGGAGTAACGCCTTCGGAGAATGGAACGCTGAAGAAATATGACATGTACGCTGGAAAGAGCGCCTTTGGTTGGGAGGTGACAAATAGGGGGCCGGGCGGTAACCCCAGCAATGGGTACTGCGGGTCAGCCTCGGTGGTTGGGTTTCTGGAAACCAAGCCGATTGGCGACTGCGCGGTGGGAACCATAGTGTTTAGGCCGTGGGACCGTGAGGGCTTGGCCGTTCAACGATGGGAGATTCTTGCTGACTGTGACGCCAATTATGATTTCAATATCTATAAACCGACCGGGTTTGACTTTCACACACATCTACGAGAAGCACTTGTGGATAATAAGGGCATAGGCTCTTCCGTCGTGGCGCTCCGTGAGGACGTCTTCTGGAATTACGGAATCTATTGTGCCGCGGTTACTTATACGGCCCTCGGAACGGCCGGCGAGGACAAGCAGATAGTCGATGTTCAGGCAACATGCCAGTGGAGGAGACGGGAGTTTGGTGATCCAGGGGACGGGGCGCAGTTGGTATATCACTACCAACTGAAGTGTGCCGATCATGGCGGACCATATACATCGGTCGATGAACTGCCTGGCCAGAATTTGCCGAGTAGTATCTGGTGGCCCAAAGCCAGTCCACCGCTGCTGTGGGA
>JBBIVY010000025.1:0-36142 GCA_037439485.1 Planctomycetota bacterium
AAAGGCGCGGGGGATCAGCAAAATCGGTAAGATAGGGAGGCGAAGCATGAGAGGATTATTCTCGATCAGAGTGGTCGTCTTGTCAGTTTGCACTGCGTTTTCCAACCAGGGCGTAGTGTTCCCTGCTGGGGTCGAGAAGGGCGACGCAAAGGAGACGAGCCAGGGTCCCTTGCGTGTGGTACGCCCTTTCTCCAATGGCGACACGTTGTGGATGAACATAGTGGGAACCTACGGAAACAGGCTACAAGCTGATGAACTGCGAATTGACAACATCTCCCCAAAGAACAATGGCAAAGCATTGCCCGCCACGGCGGTTCAAGTTCATCCGGCAAGAGAAACCAAGTATGGTCCGTGTGTCGCAGTGACCATAGATGCGAGCAAAGCCGATGGGCCTATACTGGTGGACGGCGCGATAGCGTACAAGGGGAAAGCCTACCAACTAAGGGCCGAATTCCGCAAGGAAGGGGCGGTCGACGAGGTGCGTTGGACACTGGTCTCGGTGGAATTAGCACCGAAGTAAGTACATGTGGCTGTTGTGTCTACCGAAAAGTCCATCCGTCGTCTTGAAAAGCGGTGAGAATCGGCGTGACGGCTGTGCGGTTCTTATGGGTTCGAGGGCAGATTGGAGCCGGCATTGAGGTGGTTGGGCGAGTGAGCGCAGGAGATCATCCGGCTGAGGGTGCTGGACATTCCCGCCGGGGGGACGTCGATCCAAATCATGAAGAACGTCTACAGCGATGACCTGCCCCCACTCTTTGTGCCAGAGTGAGTGTTACTTTTCCCTCTCGCGCCTCCGGCGCCGGGGGGCGAGACACTCCCGCCGGACGGAGCCGATGAGTCGCTCGACGAATGCGTTCTGCCAGGGCGACCGCCAGGCCGTAACCACCTCTTCAATGCCCATGTGCCTGATACGCCGCGACGCGATCTCGCCGGCGGCTTTGGTTGTGGACGGCCTTGCGGAGCGTGAGGAGCACCTCGCGGAAGATGAGGTTGCGGCGCTCGACGGACCAGACGTGGAAGGGAAGGACGCACCCGCAGCGCGAGCAGTCGGCGCCGGGGCCCATCATGCAGGGGCGCTTGACGGCGCCGTCCGGGCCGAAGGCGTAGGCCCGTGCGGCGTAGCGGCAGCTCCTCGTAACGGACGGCGCCACGGCGGACTTCATCAGCCGCAGTTCGTCCACGGGATTGATGATGAATCCCTCGTAGCGGTCCTTGAGGCGGATGAGCCGGTCGATGATCCTGTCGCGGAGTTGCCACCCCGGCCAGAGGGCGTCATCTCCCTTGATGGGCGTGTAGAACTGGAAGAGGAACCCCTTGACGTGCGTCGGGCGCCACTCCTCAAGAAGCGCCGGAATGCAGTCGTGGTTCTCTTTGCTGACGCACATCGCGGCCACGATCTTGAGCTGCGGGGCGTCGTTGATGTTCTTCTTGATGCGCTCGTAGAGCGAGCGGTTTCCCCTCATGCGCTCGTAGTAATCGATCGTGCCGTCGACCGACACGTAGAAGTTCGCGTCGCGCCAGTCGGGCAGCGGAAGCGAGCCGTTCGTGGCGATGAGGTTGCTCTTGAAGCGCGGCATCAGCCGCTCGATAAGTTCGCGCCGAAGGAGCGGCTCGCCGCCGATCCAACTGCACTGGTAGAACGGGAAGCCCGCCTCCTTGAGCCGGTCGAAGTGCGCGACCCATTCATCGTCCGTCAATTCCCGGCGATACCCCTGCGCGGTGAAGTAGCAGTGCTTGCAGTTCAAGTTGCACCGGCAGGTGATGTCGACGGAGCCGAAGAGGCCCGGTTGCCCGGCCTTGCGGATGAGCGCGGCCATGTCGGCCATGCGGAAGATGAAATGCGCGGCGTTCAGGCCGAGCAGCTTTCTCGTCGCCGAGAAGAGTTTGGGCCGAAGTCCGCGGCTGCCGCCGATGGTGGTTTCGATGGTCCGCGTCATGGCTCACCGAGAATGAGCGCCGGGTCCTGCCGGGCGGCGAGCACCGCCGGGGGCCACGAGGCGAACGCGGCGAGCGCCGGGGCGACGGCGAGGATGATCGCGAGCGTTGCGAACGGCACGCGCACAGGCGCCCCCGCGACGGTGAGTCCGGCGGCGATCCCCGCCGCGGCGCCGAGGAGCCCCGTCAGCGCGGAGCGGGTGAGGAAGACGCCGATGATCCCCGCGGAACGCATTCCGAGCGCCCGGAGAATGCCGATCTCGCTCCGGCGGTCGCGGACGTTTTGGAAGGCGAGGATGGCGATCCACGCCGCGGCGCCGAGGATGGAGACGGGGACGAGTATCGCGATCAGCTTTTCGCGTCCGGCGCGAAGCGCCTCGCGCTCCTTCGCGGCGGCGGCGAGCGTTTCGTCGGCGTGTTCGTGCGCGCGTTCGCGGGCCTCGGCGCGGGTGACGGCCTGGGAGGCGAATTCGATCACCTGCGTATCGGGCAGCGCGCGCTCGATCTCCTTGCGGATCGTGGCAAGCCGCGGCCCCTCGCACTCGCAACTGATCGCCATGATCGCGTTGATGACCCCGGGCTTGTCCAGAAGGGCCTGCGCCTCGGGGAGGAATATCCACGCGGTGATGTCGTCCTTCGTGCCGCGCTCGGCGTTCGTCTTCGAGACCTTGAACGACCGCCCGAGCAGCGTCACGTTGTCGCCCGGCTTGAGCGCGAGCGGCTGCCAGAGTTCGCTCCCCAGGACGATAGTCCCCGCACCCACCGGCGAAAGGAGCGGCGGGCGCTTGTCCCCCGCAAAGACCGGCACCTCGCCGCGCGTGCCGACGAGAAGGATCGTGCGAGCCTGCTCGGTCCACTTCACCTTCTGCTCGAGGATGGGCAGCATGTGGTTGATCGTCATCACCTTCGAGCGGGCAAGGCGCTGGGCATAATCCTCCGGCATCGTCTTCGCGGCGAAGTCGTCGGCGTAGAGATCGGCGAGCTTCTGGTCTTTCGGCAGGATGAGGACGTTGAAGCCGAGTTTCAGCGTGATCTTGCGGTAGTCGTCTTCGAGCTTGTCGAGGCCCTTCTTCTCCTCGGCCGCCTTGTCGGCGAGGATTCGCCGCGTATGCGCGTCGTAGGCGCTGAGGAGCCCCGTCGAACCCACGAGCACGCCCACCGCCACGGCCGCCGCAAGGGCGGCCAGGGCGAAGTTGAGCTTCCGCCAGGCGATTTCTTTCAGGACGAGCGACAATCCGCGCATCGGATTACCTCGATTCCGGCCGGTGCCTGAAGACGATGACGAGCACGACGATTGCCGCGACGAGCACGATGCCGGCGGTCGTGATGAAGAGCGTGAGGCCCATGAAGTAAGTGCGCTGGACTTTTCCTGCGCGGTGTGCCGGCGGCGCCTTGTGAGGCTGGGACTGCGCCTGTGCCGCCGTGCCGAGGCCGGTGAGCGCGGGAGGGTCCTGCGGCTTGACCCACTTCGCATCGGGCAGGGCGGTCCAGTTGACGGACATCAGCAGGTCGACGCCGGGATTCTGGTCCTTGACGATGCACGAGCACGAGCCGCAGAGAAACTGGCCGATCTGGCCGAGCATCGACGCGTTGACGTCGGTGGGGGGCAGGGTGCAGAGGAGCCGTCCCTGCCCGAAAACCGTGCCGAGGCCCGGCTTGTCGTCGGGGACGTTATTCTGTGCGCCCAGGAGCATCGCGGCGAAGACCTTCTCCGCCGGGTCGCTGCGCGCGAGCCGCACGACCCCCAGCGATATCTTGAGGTTGGGCTTCTCGGCCCCTTCCTGGACGTCCGCCGGGTCCACCTCGGGAAGTTCCAGCGTCTTCGTCAGTTTCTCGATCTCGCCCTTGACGAGCTTCTCCAGCGCGTCGTCGGCCGCCGTGTCGCGGCTGCCGAGGATGACCCAGACGCAGACGTCGCCGGAGAGGAGCCGCCTGCCGATCTCTCGGCGGGCGGGGGAGTCGAGCACGGCCTTCGCGTTCTCGCGGGTGAGCGGCCCGGACCATGCCTCCGGCTTCTTATCGTAGACCTCGGGCCACTCGACGATGATCAGGGGCGTGTCGGCGGACGCGCGGGCTTTCAGATCCTTCAGCTTAGCGGCATCTTCTCCGGCCGGGGGCTTCTCGACGTCGATGTCCTCGACCGTGACGTTCGACGGCACGTTGGCGTCCGTCGAACAGGCTTTCATCCACGCCACGGTCTTCGCGTCGTCGGGCGACAGCGGGCCCTTGTGGACGATGGTGACCGGGTAGATCTCGGCCGGCCACCGTTCGAGGGCGTACCGATACACCGGCACGCTGCACGCCGACAGCGCGGCGGACGCCAGGATACCGGCGACGAGCGCGGCGAGTTTCGTCTTCATGTCGAGGCTCCGGGGGCTCGATGATTTCCAGGGTAAGTCTACCCGCCGACGGCGATGATTTCAACTGGCGGGATTAAAGACCTCGGGCGCCCCGATGGGATGGGGCGCCCGGTGAGTGGTGAGGATTGCGGTTCGTCACGCCTTACTTCTTCTTGGCCGGCGAGGTCTCCTCGACGTCGGCCGGCTTGGCGGCGGCAGGCGCGGCGGAGATGAGCTCGTTGAGCTGAGAGGGGTCGATGCCGACCTTCTTGAGGATGCCGTCGACGTCGATGCCGAGCGTCTTGAGCTTGGCGAGCACGCCGAAGAGCACGTCCGGCACGGTCATCGCGAAACGCTGCACGGCGCCGCCGCCTTCGCGGGAGCCGCCGCCCATGTCGATGATCTGGAGCTTGTCGATGTTGCCCAGGCCCGTGCCGATGCCCTTGCCGAGTTCGGCGAGCGGCATGGTGGCCTGGTTGAGGGCGACGCCGATCTCCTGGATGATGGCGGGCGCCTTTTCGAGGACCATCTGGATCATCGCGGCGCGGTCGAGGGCCTTATAAGCCTCGGCCTTCTTGAGGATACCGGTCGCCTCGGCGACGAGCTTGGCCTCGATGGCCGCGCCCTCGGCGAGACCCTTCGCGCGAATGGCCGAGCCTTCCGCCTCGCCGCGAGCCTTGATGGCCGCGGCCTCGCCCTCGCCGGCCGCCTGGCGCTTGGCGCGGTCGGCGTTCGCCTCGCCCTCGCCCTCCGCGGAGAGCCGGACCTTCTCGGCCTCGGCGCGCGCGATCTGCCCGTCGCGATCGCCCTCCGCGCGGATGCGCACGGCCTTCGCCTCGCCCTCCGCCTTGGCCACCGCGGCGGACGCTTCTCCTTCCGCGGCGATGACGACCGCGGACTTCTGCGCCTCGGCGGGGCGGATCTGGGTGGCGACGAGCTCCTTCTCCTTGCGCTCGGCTTCCTTCATCGACACCGCGATGCGCGCCTCGGTTTCGACTTCCTGGATCTTCACCTCCTGCTTCTTGACCTCCTGCATCGCCACGGCGTTCGCCCGCGGGCCGGCCTGCGAGGCGATGGCCTGCTGCTCGGCCACGGAGGCGTTGTAGGTCGCCTTCTTCATGTCGAGGTCGCGCTGCGCGGCGGCGATCTGCGCGTCGTTGTCAAGGCGGGTCTGCTCTCCCTCTCGGCGGGCGTTCGAGGCCTTGATCGTGGCGTCGCGCTGGGCCTCGGCCTGGCCGATGCTGGCGTCGCGGATGACCTCGGCCGTGCGCTTCTTGCCCAGGGCCTCGATGTAGCCCAGGGCGTCGGAGATGCGGTTCACCACGATGAGGTCGCAGCGGATGCCGATGCGGCTCAGGTCCATCGCGGCGTTCTGCGTGACCTGCTCGGTGATCTTCTCGCGCTTCTGGACGATCTCCTCGACGCGCAACGTGCCGATGATCTGGCGGAGCTGGCCTTCGAGGATGTCGTGAATCTGGCGGGTGATCTCGTCGATGCCGTAGCCGAGGAATCGCTCGATGGCGGCGGCCAGAAGCTCCGGCTCGCTGGAAATCTTGACGTTGCCGACTGCCTCGACGGTGATGAGGACGCCGTCGAGGTTGGGGGTGTTCTCGATCTTGAGCTGGATCTGGATGAGGTTAAGGCTGATCATGCGGTATTCTTCGAGCAGCGGCATGATGAACGTGGCGCCGCCGGTGACGATGCGGTAGCCGACGATCTTGCCGTCGGCGGTGCGGCGCTTGCGGCCGTAGACGACCATGACGACGTTGGGGGGGACCTTCTTGTAGCGTTTGGCCACGGCCCACAGGGCGCCCATGACGGCGAGGGCGATGGCCAGGATAACGACGATGACCCAGGGGTCCGTGAACACGTCACCGACCGACGCGAGCAGCATCCACATGGCGCGCCCTCCGAATTGCGGGAAAAAGTATGGCGGTTTCTCGGTTCATGCCTAAAGCGGCTTGACGGTGGCCATGGCGCCGGCCATCGAGACGATCTTGACGGGCCGTCCTTCGGGAATCGTGGCGCCGTCCTGGGACACGGCGAAAATGGTCTTGAGCTGTCCCTTGACGACGACGGATATCTCACCCGTCCCGTCTGCGGGGATGGTGCTGGCGACGCGGCCTTCGAGGTCGGCGTAATCCTCCGACGTGGCCATGGAGGATGCCTGCTCGCGGTAGAACATCGCCATGAAGGCGTAGGCGAGGCCGCCGAGCACGAGGCCGAGTCCGATGCCGCACAGGCTCGACAGGGCGGGGCCAAGATTCCAGGCGTGCGTGGCGATGAGGCCCATGCCGCTGAAGCCGAGGAAGAAGAGCGAGAGCACCCGCGCGCTGAAGAGGCTGGGCATGCCGGCGCCGATGTCGTGCCCGCCGATCTCGGTCGAGACGTCGTGGCTGACGTCGTGGTCGTGGCCGAAGATGAACGAGAAGATCGAGAAAACCACCGAGAAGATGAACAGCACGAGGTACACGGTGGCCAGGTAAAGCCCGGCGATCAGGAAGAATGCGATCATGGCTTGGCGCTCCCGGTATCGGCAAACTCGACCTTGCGATAGGACACGGCCCCGTCGGCGACGGAGGCGAAGTAAAGCTCGACGAGGCACTGGAACTCGGCGGTGAGGCTGCGGCCGACTTTGCGCAACTGCTCGATCTGGTGCTCGGCGATGGTCTTGCCCGTGGCGAGGTGCGCGAGTGTGGACAGGGCGTTCGAGTCCGTGTAGGCCCCGCAGCCGGAATGGGCGACGCAGATGATGCGCTTGATGTTCTTCGATTCGACCATGGCCTCGACGGCCCAGCGCGCCACCTTCTCGTGCTTGGGCAGCACGTCGGGCAGGGCCAGCCACTGCACGCCGCCCGGCACGGCCATGAGTTGCCAGCGCGAGACCTTGAGCCCCTCCTCGACGAAGAGGAGGGTGTGCGGGAGGTAGCGCGAGTCGCCGCAGGTGATGACGAGGCACTCGGGCCGGTCGTCCGCGAAGGGGAGCGAACTTTTGTAGACCGGCTCGCCCTCGACCGGCGGGGCCCCGGCGAGATGCTCCTTCATCACCTGGGCGGCCTTGTCCTTGAGGCGCTGCGCGACCCCGGAAAGATACTCGGACGCTTTTTCTGCCATGGCCCGTCCCCCGGACAGTGCTGGAAAGCGAATGCTGAGAGATTACCGAGAACGGACTTCGTCTGTCAAGAAATATTGTCGCTTAATGGAGTCTGCCCAAGCCCTTGCCCTCAGTGAAGTTCCGCGTGCGCGGGCGCGGATTCGTTTCCCTGCCGGTCGACGGCGGTAATGGCGTAGAACACCGGCCTGGCATCCGCCGGTGCGGACCAGTCGAGATAGCCGGTCATCGAGGCCAGGGGCGATACGATCAGGCGCTTCTGAGAGACCTCGGGCTTGCCCTTCGTCGAGAAGTAGACGTTGTAGTAGCGCAGGTCGGTCGCCGGCGACTTGTCCCACTTGAGGCGATATTGCCCGTCCTCATCGGCTTCCTTCGTCACCGTGAATCCCGTGACGGCCGGCGGAGGAGTCTTGTCCCAGCCGGTGATGCCGGGAGCGGAGGAATACTTCTGCGGCAGCGGCTCGTCGAAGCCGGTGACGTTCGGCTCGGACTTCGCGTCGGGCTTTGCGGCGGTCACGGTCAGCAGGTTCGACGTGCAGGCGCTTTCGAGCGTCGACCATTCCTCCGCGGTCACGGCGTAGGTGTAAGTCTTTCCCCTCTCGGCGGCGCCGTCGGTGTAGGTGGTCTGGAGCACGACCGTCGAGGTCAGTTCGAGGAAGTCCTTGCCGTCGGCTGTGCCGCGGTAGACGTGATAGCCCTTCGTCTCGTGCGACATCGCGGCCGGTTTCCACTGGAGGGTGATTCCTGGGCCGCCCCCTATCTTCAGGTCCGTCGGCGGGTCCGGCCGCTTCGTCACGGCGACGTAGATCCCGTTGAACTCGTCGTAGGGCATGAGCATGGCGCTGTGGAACCAGACTTTGGTGCCGTCGGGCGAAAGCTCGGGGCGGGGGATGGAGGAGTATGGCCGGGCCGCGTTTGAGTCCATCCCGGTCCACTTCATCTCGCCGGTCTTTCGGTCCTTGGAGACGCCGCCGCGGACGTCGGAATAGGAGTAGCAGAGCGCCTCCCACCAGCCCTTCGCGTCGCCCCAGACGATGGCGTCGCTTTCCTTGACGCGGTCGCGCCATTCGCTGCCGATGTGCGCGGCCCAGACGTTGGGGTTGAGGCAATTGCCTCCGGCGATGTGCCCGCCGGGCGCGGTGGTGATGAACTTCGGTGCGGCCTTGTCGTCGGCGTAATCGCGCAGCCAGATGCCCCATCCGCCCACCTGCTTGCCGGTCTCGTCCTTGACCGGCCCGGCGAAGTAGAGCCCCGAGGTCGAGCCGCCGCCGAACTCGGCGCCGTGGGATTCATACTGGTCCCACGGGTTGCGCCCGCTGCCGCCGATGATCTTCGGGTGCGTCGGCGTGCCGTCCAGGCCGTTCGTCACGTCGAGCCTCCAGCCGAGCGGCTCGCCCACGCTCGTGCGCGGGCCGTAGTTCCAGCGGACGGCCTTGCCGCCGTCGGCGAAGCCGATGCCGTGAACCTGGTAGTTGTTGGCCGCGTCGTGGACGACCTTGCCCTTGTCGTCCTTGATCTCGGCGAGGCCGTAGTCGAGCGGGTGGTGATAGTAGAAGCCCTTCTCGCCCGGTTTCTTGCGCGTGTCGACGAGGTGGATTTCGGGCATGTAGGCCGGCTTCTTCGTCGTGCGGTCGACGTCGGCGTTGACGTCCTGGATGAGGAGCCGTCCGTCGTCGCTGATCTCGTGGACGATCTTGCGGTGGGGCGTGGCGAGCTTGCACACAAGCTCCCCGGTCGCGACCGCGGTCCCTCGGGCCACGCGGATGCGCCAGAGGTCGTCGTTCACCGCGAAGTAGACGCTCTCGGGGTCGACCGGGTCATAGATGTAATAGGGCCCGTCGATGCCGGTGGCGCGTTTCATCGCGCGGCCCTTGAGGTCTTTGTATTCGTCCTTCGGGAAATCGATGATGAGCGTCCGCTGGTTCGTGTAGTCGGCGTCCATCACGTACTTGTATCCGGCCCAGGGGGCCTTGACGAGCTTCCCGTCGGCGTCGATGAAGCCTCGGTTGCCCATGAAGCAGATGACGGAGCCGTTACAGTTCCACGCCGGCCGGCCCAGGCCGTTGTGGCACATCTCCGCGGACAACTCGCGCGTGAGGCCCATCACCTCGTGGCCCGACTTCGTGTCCTTGAAGAAGATCGTCTCCGGCTGCATCACGCCCGTCTTCTTGTCGAGCACCTTGTCGAACGGCTTGCGGTAGAGGTTGTCGATGCGCGCGGTCAGCTCGTCGAGGTCCTGGCACACGCGATAAGGCTGGGTGATGAGCTGGTGCGGCACGGGGTCGACATACTTGCCCTTCGGGGCGTCTTGCGCGAAGAGGGTTGTCGCGACGAGGAGGGTGAGTAGGGGCACGGCATGCCGTGCCCGTCTTTCTGTTTTTCGCAAGTCAGGACCTCCTGTCGTGGTGTGCTCAAAAATGTCCCCGGATAACTGCTTCGCACCGGGGAACCATGACGGGCACGGCGTGCCGTGCCCCTACGATACAAGTCGATCGCGGTGGTCGCATTGAACATGCTACCCCCGCCGGGAGGCGCCGTCCAGTCCAGATATTCGTTTCTGCGTTCCTGCGTCGACGCTATGAGGCGATGGCGATGTGATCGCGATCCGGCCTTGCGGACAAGAAAAGCAGGCGACGGCACAAGTCATTGCTGCGGGGGATGTTACGCTCGGTATTTCTGCGGCGCTTCTCCGCTTCACGCGACGATTAAGACGGCATGGAAATATTACACATTCTGTGTTGACAGGCCGCAAAACGACAGGAATAATACTGGTGCGCGGTCTGGTCTCAACGTGTCGTGCCGGGGGGACAGCCGATGAGAAGATTCGGCCTGGCGCAGTGCCGCGACTTCATCCGCAGAGCACTGGGATCGAGGTTCGGAGGACTTTACGTCTTCGGCGTCCTCTTTCTCGGCGCCTCGCTGCTCCTGCGTTTCGCCCTGTGCCTCCGTTCCCTCGCCCTCATCGACACCACGCCTTCCGTCCTGGCGCACATGTTCCTCGTGGGCATGATCTACGACGCGGTCACGTTCTTCTACTGCGCGCTTCCGGCGGCGATCTTCCTGCTTGTCGTGCCGGATCGCATCTACCGCTCGAAGGCGACGCGAGTCATCGTCAACACGACTTACTTCCTGGCGGTCTTCGCGCTGGTCTTCGACGTCATCGCGGAGTGGCTCTTCTGGGGCGAGTTCGGCACGCGCTACAACTTCGTCTCCGTCGACTACGTGGCCTACGTTCACCAGTTTACCGGCAACCTGGTCCAGGCGCTGCCGATGCCGATCCTCATCGGCATACTCATCGCCGGGGTGACGATCGTCTTCTTCGCGACGCGGCCGCTGCTCGTCCGCACGTTCGACTCCGTCAGCTCCTTCCGCCAGCGCCTGCGGCCGGCCGCCGTGTTTGCGCTGGCGCCGGCGGTGTCCGTCTTCTTCGTCAACCTCTCGCTCGCGGAGATCAACGGCAACCATTACAACAACGAGCTTTCGAAGAACGGGGTATACAGCTTCGCTGCGGCCATCCGCTATAACGGCGCCACGTGGAGCGCGGACTACCGGACCATTTCCTCGCCGGAGGCGTGGGTGCGGCTCGAACGGAGGCTCGAATCGCAGGGGGCGCGCTTCCCCGCGGGCGCCGGAGCGCGGGACCCGCTGCATGAGGCGGGGCCCGTCGGCCCCGAGACGCCCCATAACGTCATCGTCGTCGTGATGGAGAGCATGGGCGCCGATTTCGTCGGGGCCTGTGGCGCGACGGGGGGCCTGACGCCGAACCTCGACCGGTTGGCGGCGGAAGGAGTATTCTTCGCGGACTTCTACGCGACGGGCACGCGCACCGACCGGGGCCTGGAGGCGGTGATCGAGTCGCTGCCGCCGACGCCGGGGCGCTGCACGATCAAGCGGGAGATGACGCCCGACCCGAACGCCCTCGGCGTGATTCTGCGTCAGCGCGGCTATCGGCCGGTGTTTGTCCTGGGCGGCGACCCGACCTTCGACAACATGGGCAATTTCTTCGTCGCCAACGGCTTCGATGTCGTCGGGCGCGACCGGTTCCGGTCGTCGGAGGTGACCTGCGAGACGGCGTGGGGCGTGTGCGACGGAGACCTCTTCGGCCGCATCGTGCGCGAGTGCGACGAGATGCACGCGAAGGGCGCGCGCTTCTGCGTCGCGTCGCTGACCTGCTCCAACCACCAGCCGTTCGTGGCGCCCGGCATCGCGCCGGAGAACCGGACGCGCGAGGCGGTGGTGAAGTATTCCGACGCCTGTGTCGGCGAGTTCATCCGCCAGGCGCAGTCGAAGCCCTGGTTCAACGACACGCTCTTCGTCTTCGTGGCCGACCACCAGGCCAACCGCGCGTGCCTCGCGGACATCGCGCCCGAGATGTTCCGCATCCCCGCCATTGTCTATGCCCCGAAGCTCGTCGCGCCGAGGCGCGTGGAAGGGATCGCCGGCCAGATGGACCTGATGCCCACGGTGTTGGGGCTCATGAAGTTCCGCTACCAGAGCCGGTTCTTCGGGCACGACGTGTTGGCGCAGTCGGGCGGGGGATGCGCGGCGGTGTCCAACTACCAGGACTTCGGATGGGTTACGGGCGACCGCTTCGTGCTGATGCGCGCCGAGAAGCGCGCGAACGTCTATCGCGTCGACGCCGCAGGCGAGTTGCGCGGTTGCCCGCAGGACCCCGAGCTTATCCTCGACGCCACGTCGCTCTACCAGACCGCTGCGGAATACCTCGACAGCCGGTTCATCCTCCCCGGCGCCCCCTCCGCCCACGCCTCGCGGCGGTAGGAAATCATCCTCAATCGTGCGTCTCGCTGATTGCGGGCAGGTCGCGGCCGCGGAGGATGAACCACATCGTGCCGATGATGCCGAAGCCGAACGCGACGAAGAGATTGACGGACGGGCCCGCCATCCAGAGGAGCGCGCCCCCGAACGCGGCGACGGCCACGATGACGTCGCGGACGAGGTAATAAAGGCCGAACATCGCGGCCTTCCTTCCTTCGGGGGCAAGGTCCATGATGAGGGCCTTGCGCGTCGGCTCCCCGAATTCCTTGAGTCCCCGCAGCACGAACGCCGCCACGAGCGGCCAGAACGACCGCGTGAAGAAGAGCACCAGCGGGAAGAGCGTGAAGAATCCGAACGTGATCGCCACGAACGGTTTCTTGCCGAACCGGTCGGCCATGTGCGCCACGGGGATGTAGCAGAGGACGGCCGTGACGTGCTCGACGGCCGAAAGCACGCTGAAGAGGAACGCCGCGTGGGCGACCGTGGCGGCGCCGCCGTCGGGGGCGAGGTTCTGCGTGACCCAGAGCACGACGAAGGAGTCGGGGATGCGCTCGCAGAAGCGGATGAGGATGTCGGAGGCGAGGAGGGCGCGAAGGTTCGGGTTCATCTGGCGCCAGAGGGCGAGGGGATTGGGCTCGGCCTCTTTCTTGCGGCGGCCGTCGTCCTCGATGAGCAGTTGCTGCATGGCGACCGCGACGAGGGCGAAGGCGAGCGCGGCGATGAAGGCGTAGCGGACGCCCGCGTCGACCCCCCAGATGGCGATAAACGTTCCGCCCATGAGCGGCCCGAGCATCTTTGGGATGCGCCGCACGAGCGCCTGGAGCGAGACGCCCATCGTGCGTTTGCTCTTGGGCACGACGAGCGCGATGAGTTCCATCGTCGCCGGCAGCGAGATGGCCGACCACGAGATGAAGAACGCCGCGCCCAGCAGCACCGCCCACCACGTGTGGACGAAGATGACGATGAGATAGCCGACCATCGAGAGGAGGTTGAAGACGAGCAGCGCGCGCTTCGTGCCGAGCCGGTCGCTCAGATAGCCGCCCGGGAAGGAGTAGAGCGCGGACAAGAGGTCGTCCATCCCCGCGAGGATGCCGATGGACAGGGCCACCGTCGCGCCGGTGGCCAGATCCTTGAGATAGAGCGGCAGAAACCTCTCCGCCATGTGCTCGCCCATGCCCACCAGGATGACCATGGCGAGCATCCCCACCATGCTGCGCTTGAGGGCAAGGTAATCGATGATTCGTCGGGACAGTGTCATGCGCCGGGTTCCTGTTTCGATTGTGAGCGGGACAAGACAGGGGCGGAGTCTACCCGATAGCGGGGCGGGCGTCAATGCCCGGGCCTCGGCTTCAGCTTGGGTTAAGGTTACGGTTGGTATACGGGACAATGTCTCCCGGCGATTCGCATGCCTTCGCGGATAACCCTTTACAGGGCCGCCCGGGAGTGCTAACCTCTTGGCGCGTCTTGTCTTCTGAAAGGCTGACGGAAATGGGGGATATGTCGGGAGCAGCGGAGGAGCGGGGCATCTGGCGTGCGCGGTTCGCCGTGCCGGTGCTGCTGGCGTTGACGCTTGTCGGGTTCTTCTGGGGGATTGCCTCTTTGCCCCTGATGGACCCCGAGGAGCCGAGGTGCGCGCTGATCGTCCGGGAGATGATCGACTCGGGCAACTGGACCCAGATGCGCCTCCACGACGAGGCTTACTACGACAAGCCGGCGCCGTATTTCTGGCTGACCGCCTTCGCCACCCGCCTTACCGGCAGCGCCGAACTGGGCGGCCGCGGCGTCTCGGCCCTGTGCGGCATCGCCGCGGTGTTTCTGGCGTATTTCATGGCCCGGCGCGTGTTCGGCGCTCGGGCGGCGCTCTTCGCGGGGGTGATGCTTGCGACGTGCGGGGAGTTTGCCTTCATCGCGCGGTGGTACCGCATGGAGATGCCGACGGCCCTCTGCATGTGGGGGGCGCTCGCGTGCTTCTGGTGCATGGAGGACGAGTTCCAGAAGACGGGCGTGATGCGCCGGGCGTGGTGGTACGGATTCTACGCCTGCGGGGCGCTCGCGACGCTTTTCAAGGGGCCGGTGGGCATCGGGTTGCCGGGCCTCGTCGTCGTGGTCTACCTGCTCCTGAGCGGGAGGCCGAAGCGCGTCTTCGAGCCGCTGCACGTCAAGGGCATTGTCCTCTTCTTTGCCTTGGCGGCGCCCTGGTATATCCTCATGTGCGCGCGCGACTCGAACTACGCCTACGAATTCTTCGTCAAGCAGAACCTCACGCGCTACGGCGGCAAGGCCAAGGACGAGATTTTCTACGTGACGTATCTGCCCGTGCTGATTGCCGGGGCGGCGCCCTGGTCGATGTGGCTCCTCGTGTCGCTCGTCAAGATGTGGCCGCGGTCATGGAAGGCCCGGATGCAGCAGCCCGGCCTCCTGTTCCTCTGGGCGATGCTCCTCGTCCCGTTCGTCTTCTTTCAACTCAGCGGGACGAAGCTCATTCACTACATCCTGCCGGTCTTCCTGCCGGCGGCCGTGCTGATGGGCGGCATGGCGGAGCGGTTCCTGGCGGCGGAGAGGACGAAGGCCTGGGAGTCCGTGGGGCTGGTGGCGGCGTGCTTCCTGATGATCGCGGGGCCGCTGGCGCTTTCCATCCTGTCCCACGATATCGACCTGGCGCTCCTTGTGCCGATTTCGCTGGGAATTCTCGGGGGGGATGCGGTGTGTGTGCTCCTCGGCAGCGGCCGGCGTGTCCAGGCGCTCGCCGTGACCTGCGGCATGGCGGCGCTCATGTATTTCTTCATCATCGCCGACGACGCGCTGCACGTCTATGACGACCGCTGCGCGAAGGCCCTGGGAGTGCTCGTGCCTGCCGAGGACCGGATGACGGCGCGGTTCATCGCCTATGAGAAGAACTCGCTTTCGTTCGAATACTACGCGAAGGTGCGGGCGGAGCGGATTATCGAGTCCGACAACGTGTCGCTCATCAAGGCCTTCGACAGCACGGGGCGCATCTACGCGCTCCTGGACGACGACGAAGACCTGGCCCTCGTGAAGAAGGCCCTGGGCGACCGCGTCTACCTCATCGGCACGCACAGGAATTCGTACCTTGTGTCGAACCGTCCGCCGAGGAAGTGATCGAGGGAGTCGGCGATGGGCGCTCCGGGCGCGCGACGTGCCGTCATCAACGCGGACGATTTCGGCCTGACGCGAGGCGTCACCGAGGGCATCCTCCGCGCGCACCGCGATGGGATCGTCACGTCGACGACCGTGATGGCCAACATGCCCTACGCGGCCGAGGCGGTGAGGCGGCTGGGCGAGGCGCCGGGCCTGGGGGTCGGCGTCCACCTCAACGCGGCGCAGGGAGAGCCGGTCTCGGCCGAGGGCGCGGCGCTCATCAACGCCGACGGCGAGATGGACTGGTTCACGCCGAAACTGGTGAAGCGGTGCCTCCTTCACCCTCGGCTCATCGGCGTCATCGAGGCGGAGTTCGACGCGCAGATCCGCCTCGTCATCGGCTGGGGCGTCCGGCCGACGCACCTCGACAGCCACCGCCACTTGCACGCGTTCACGCCCATCTTCCGGCGCGTCGCGCGGCTGGCGGAGAAGTACGACATTCCGTTCGTCCGGCTGCCGTACGAGCGCCTTCGCGGGCGCGGCTGGCCGGAGGCCGCGGCGCGCGGCAAGCGGACGCGCTGGCTTTTGAACCGCTTCAGCGCGCTCAACCGGCGCTTCAAGTCGCGCCTGCACCCGACGTCCGGCACGTGGGGCATCGCCCACACCGGGGAGATCGACGCGGCCTGGCTCATCCGCGCGGCGGCGGCGCTGCCGGAGGGAGTCACGGAGATCATGACGCACCCGGGCCTCGCCGACGACCTGACCGAGAAGCTGACGCGCCTGACGATGAGCCGCAAGCACGAACTCGACGCCCTCACGGACCCGGAGGTCCGGCGGGCGTTTGAGGACCATCACGTGGAGTTCATACACTATGGACAACTCCGCTGAGAACAAGGTCAAGTACAGCGTCGTTGTTCCGTTCTACAACGAGGAAGCCGTCGCCGAGAAGCTGGTGACGCTCATCGCCTCGGTGATGCGCCGCATCGGCGACACGCACGAGATCGTCGCCGTCGACGACGGCAGCCGCGACCGCACGGGCGAGATACTGGCGAAGCTGGCCGCGGCCGAGCCGTGCGTCGTCTACGTTGAGCTTCGGCGCAACTTCGGCCAGACGACGGCGCTGCAGGCGGGCTTCGACCACGCGTCGGGAGAGGTGGTCATCGCGATGGACGGCGACTTGCAGCACGATCCGGAGGAAATCCCGCTCTTCATCGAGAAGATCAACGAGGGCTACGACCTTGTCAGCGGCTGGCGCGTGAAGCGCGGGGACAACCCGCTGACGAGGCGGCTGCCGTCGCGCGTGGCGAACTGGCTTCTGGCGAAGGCGAGCGGGGTGAGCCTGCACGACTTCGGCGGGACGTTCAAGGCCTACCGGCGCGAGATCCTCAAGGACGTTCGGCTCTACGGCGACATGCACCGCTTCGTCCCAGCGGTCTGCGCCAGGCTCGGGGCGAAGATGTGCGAGGTGCCCATCACCGTGGCCCCGCGGCGGGCCGGCAAGAGCAACTACGGCATCGGCCGCACGCTGCGCGTCGCGCTCGACATCCTGTCGATGCGCTTCGTCACGGGCTACCTGACGCGGCCTCTCCACTTCTTCGGCGGCTGGGGACTCGCCTTCGGCGCCCTCGGCGGAGTCATCCTCGGCTACGGATTCGTGCGCAAGATCGTTCAGTGGAACTCGTTCCACGTCTTCGCCCAGCACGGGCCGCTCATGGCCGTGGGGCTCGTGTTCCTCATGGCCTCGATGGTGTTCCTCGCCACCGGTCTCATCGGCGAGATGCTCTCGCGCATTTACTTCGAGGCCACCAGCGCCCGGACGTACGCCGTCCGCAGGATCGTCCGTAGGGACCCGTAGAGGAGATACCGATGCTCGGATTTACCACGGACCAGCTCTGGATGGGCGTCGGGTTCATAGGGGAAGGGCTCTTCGGGCTCCGCTTCATCGTGCAGTGGATCGCCAGCGAGCGGAAGAAGGAATCCGTGGTCCCCGTTGCTTTCTGGTATCTCTCTATCGTCGGCGCCGCGCTCGTGCTGGCCTACGCCATTTACCTGCGGAACGCCGTGTTCATCCTCGGCAGCGGGGCGCCTCTTCTGATCTACCTTCGCAACCTGTGGCTCATTCACCGCAAGCCCGCGGCCCCGACCCCCGTGTTATGAACGGAGGAGCCGCATGGACCCGAGCGAACTTCGGCGGATCCGTTCCGGGCACAACGGCCTCGCCTGGGCGAAGGCGGGCGGCTACTTCCTCCTCGCGGCGGTCACGTGGTTCCTCTCGTGGTGGGCGATGTGGCTGATCATCGCCGTCCTGTCGTTCCTGTGGGGCGGTTTCGCCTCGCTGAAGGCTTGTTCGTGGATTGCGTGGGGCGGCACGGCGCTTCTCTCGATTGAGGGGGTCCGCTATCACCGCCGACTCTTCGACCTCGATGCCTACAGCCGGTCGATGTACTGCCGGGCGTTCTCCTTCGAAGACCCGCCGCGCGCACGCGCATGGCGGCGGGGAGGCGACCCGCTGGTAATGTCCTACCTCATCTCCCAGTTCCTTCTCTCGGCGCCGCGCGCGACGGTGAACGTCCTGCGGTCGCTGCGCTCGCGCGTGCCGATGGACGAGGAAACGCTCGCTCGCGCGGCGGCGGTGACGGAGAAGCTTCGCGCGAAGAAGGGGTGGATGCAGGTGGCCGAACTGGGCGACGAGGGCGAGGCGCTCCTGGCGCTGGACCGGCTGAAGATCATCTGGACGGAGGCGAAGGACGGCGTTGTGCAGGTGCGCCTCGACCCGGACTACGTGCCGCAGCCGGCGGAGACGGACCTTGCGAGTTAGGGCGGCTTCGGCGGGCACTACTGCCGCGGATGGAACAGGTCCTGGAACCATTCCTTCACGGGCGTCCAGAGGTCGAGGTCGTCCTCGTTCATGCTGCGGAGTATCTGGTAGAGGGCGCCGTAATCGTCGGTCCAGAGGAGAATCTGGCGCGAGGTCGACGGCCAGGGCGTGGAGTAGTCGCGGACGGTGGCGCTATTCAGGAACTCCTCGTTGGCGGTGACGAGCACCCACTCCGAAATCAGGCAGCCGGGGGCCAGGTCTTTTTCCGGCGGATCGACCAGCACGGCCTCGCGCCCGAACTCCGCGGCGAGCCCCCGCACCACGGGCCGAAGGTCGAGGTAGCGGTTCGAGATATGCACCGCGAGGATGCCGTCGGGTTTAAGCCGCCGGAAGTAATAGGCCCCGCATTCCTTCGTCAAGAGGTGCATCGGGATGGCGTCGCTCGAGAACGCGTCGACGGCGAGGACGTCATACTTTCGGGCGTTCTCGCATACCTCCCGCTCGATGGAAATCCGCGCGTCGCCCATCACCAGCTTCATCGTCGCCGGGCTCTCCCGGCGATAGGTGAAGTACTTCGCCGAAAGCCGCTCCACCTCCGGGTTGATCTCATAGAAGGTGATGTTGTCGCCATGCCGGCCGAATGCCGCGACCGTGCCGGTCCCCAGGCCGATGACGCCGATGTTGAGCGTGTTGTCGGCGGCAAAGCGTCTCGGGTTGTAGTTGAGCGCGAGGGCGACCCCGCTGGTCGGGCCGTAGTACGACGTGGGCTCCCGCCGCCACGGCAGGTCCTTGAATTGGAACCCGTGGTTCGTGCTGCCGTGGGAAAGCTGCAGCGCCATAAGCCCCGGCAGCTTCCTGTAATCGGGCTCGGTCTCGCGGACCTTGAGCACGCCGTAGAAGTTGCGCGAGCGATCGACGGCGTCGCCGGAGGATTTCTTGATGTTCGCGCCGAGGAGGGTGGCCATCCCGATGAAGAGCCCTCCCAGGATCACCCAGGCCCAGACCGGGCGGAGTCCGTGGAGCCGGGACTTCGGATCGCGCATGTGACAGATGAGCGCGAGGAGCACCGCGGCGGCCAGGGAGATGTGGAATTCCCAGTAGTTGGTGAAGATCGCGGGCGCCACCAGGACGACGAGCACCCCGCCGAGCGCGCCGCCCGCGGCGATGAGCAGGTAATAGAGCGTCAACCGCTCGGCCGGCGGCCTCAGCCGGGAGAGTTCCCCGTGACAGGCCATGCAGATGAAGAAGAGCGCGACGCCGACGTTGATGATCTGGATCGGCAGTTTCTGCGGTATGTTCCGGTTGAGCATGTAGAGCACCAGGCCCACCGCCCCGAAGAGCAGCAGGAGGCCCACGAAGTTGCGGAGGTACCACCGCGGGCTGTCGAAGGCGATGATGAAGGTGATCAGGTAGACGGCCAGCGGCATGATCCACAGGAACGGCACGACGGCCATGTCCTGGCAAAGGTAGTTGGTCGTCGCCAGAAGCGCCACGGACCCGGCGCAGGGAAGCAGCAGCCAGAGGAGGATGTCGCCCCGGCGGACCTTCTCCGGGGGCGGCGGGGCGTCAGGCTTGCCTTGGGCTTGCTTATTGCCGTCGACGACCTCGGTGATGATCTGCGCCTCGCCGGCGCGCGATTTCGCGTACCGGAGCGCGAGCCACGCGCAGAGGAGGGCGAAGACGCCGTAGCCGACGGACCACGAGAACGCCTGGGCGCGCAGGCGGAAGTGCGGCTCGACCGCGAACGGATAGCTGAGGAGCGCCAGGAGCGAGCCGAGGTTGGAGAGGGCATACAGCCGATAGGGCGAGCGGCCCGGGTGCGAGCGCGCAAACCAGTCCTGCAGGAGCGGCCCCGTCGTCGACAGCACGAAGTACGGCGCCCCGACCGTCGCCGTCAGGAGCAGCAGTATCCGCCAGACGGGCATGGAGGAATCGCACGGCTTCCAGAGTTCGGCCGAGGGGATGATGGGAAGCGTCAGGAGGCTCGCGGTGAGGACCGCGACGTGGAGCCACGCCCGTGTCTTCGGATGCTTGATGCGCGTCGTGGCATGGGCGTAGGCGTAGCCGACGAGGAGCAGCACCTGGAAGAAGAGCATGCACGCCGTCCACACCGCCGGCCCGCCGCCGAACCAGGGCAGGATGAACTTGCCGATGAGCGGCTGCACCTGGAAAAGCAGGAAGGCGCTGAGGAAGATCGTGATGGCGTAGGCGGCCACGTATTTCCGATCGATCTGATTTCATTGCTGGGGGCGACGCGCGTGCGGCCCCGGCTCACGGTTCGCCGGAATTATAGGAAGCATGAGGCCCTGCGTCAAACTTTGTCTTTTACAATCCGAAATGGTTTGGCGATCCGAATTCGTGGAAGGTCGGCGCCCAAGGCACTTGACACCGCGTCTTCCGGCGTTAGAGTGCTCCAGCGGGAAATCGTTCATTTCGGCTACATGGGAGACGGCTATGCGACGGAGCGTCCTTTTGTCGTGCGCGTGCCTGGCCTTGCTGACCGCGATCTGTCTCGGGGCGGAGTGGCCCGGCTGGCGTGGTCCCAACAAAGACGGCATTTCCCCGGAGACCGCCATCAATAAGGATTGGAAGGCCAAGCCGCCGAAGGAACTCTGGCGCGTTGCGCTCTCGGACGGCGGCCATGCCGGCCTGGCCGTCTCGGGCGGCAAGCTCTTCATCATCGACCACCAGGCCGGCAAGGACGTCGTTCGCGCCATCGACGCGGCCACGGGCAAGGACGCATGGACCTGTCCCTATGACGACAAGTCGAAGGACAACTACGGCTTCTCGCGCGCGACGCCGCTGGTCGACGGCGGACGGGTCTACACGGTCAGCATGATGGGCAACGTGCTGTGCCTCAATGAGAAGGACGGCAAGGTCGTCTGGCAGAAGAACCTCGTGAAGGACTTTGGCGGCGAACTGCCGGGCTGGCAGATGGCCTGTTCGCCGATGATCGACGGCGAGAAGCTCATCCTTGTCCCCGGCGGACGCGCGGGCGCGGTGTTGGCGCTGAAGAAGGACACCGGCGCGCTCATCTGGCGAGGCGGCGCCGCCGACAAGCCCGGGTATTCCACGCCGGTTGCCGCCACGGTGGCGGGCAAGAAGCAATACGTCGTCCTCACCTCCTCGATGCTCCAGGGCGTACAGGCCTCGGACGGAAAGGCCCTCTGGAGCGTGTCCTGGAAGACGCAGTACGACGTGAACGCGCCGACGCCGGTTGTGACGGGGCCGGATACGGTCTTCATCACCTCCGGCTACGGGCGCGGCTGTGCGCTGGTCAAGGTGAAGGCCGACGGCGCCTCGATCGCGTGGGAGAACAAGAACATCCAGTCGCACTTTAACACGCCGTTGTTCTTCGACGGCAGGCTCTACGGCACGACCGATCCGGGCGACCTCGTCTGCCTCGACGCGAAGACCGGGGACAACGTCTGGCGCAAGGGCGGCTTCGAGAAGGGCGGCGTCGCGGGCGTTGCGGGGTGCGTCGTCGCCCAGGTGGGCAACCGCGGCACGCTTGTGCTCGTCGAGATGGCGCCCGCCGGCTACAAGGAACTCGGGCGCATCGAGGCGTTTCCCAATTGCCACGAGCGCGCCTGGTCCCCGCCCATCGTCGCCGAAGGGAAGGTCTTTGCGCGGGACCTGAAAGAGGTGGCGTGCTTCGACATCAAGTGACCCGCGGGGCGAGCCGCGCCGCGTCCTTACGCGGCGGGAGGGGACCGCTTCGGAATCCAGAACGTGGCGACGATGCTCGCTGCGGCGGTGACGATGCCGGTGAGGAAGAGCCACTGGTAGCCGTTGTGGATGAAGCCGGTCGGGCTGTCGAGTTTCCAGATATAGGCCCCGACGAGCGGCATGGTGACGGCGGCGACGTGGTTCATGGCCACGCCCATGCTGAGGGTGGGGGTCAGCTCCTCGCGCTTGGCGATGCGGCCGACATAGGTCGTCAGCGACATGCCGAAGACGAAGAACGCGCTGTCGAGGATGAACACCCCGTAGAGCACCGCGGCGTTCGGGATGAACGCGTAGCCGATGAAGAAGAGCGTCAGGCCCGAGTAATAGAAAACGAGCACCTTCCTCTCGCCGATGCGGTCGATGAGCCGTCCCACCGGGGGCGAGGCGAGGTATCCCACTGTCTGCACCGCCACCGACAGGAGCAACATCCCGAGGAGCGGGGTGTGGTATATCTTGACCAGCAGGAAGACCGCGAAGCAGATGGATATCTGCTTGCGCCAGCCTTCGAGGAGGCAGAGGACGTAATAGAGCGAGAATTTCTTCCGCAGGACGACGCGCGGCCCGGGCGTCTTGATGCCGCGCGGGATGGACAGCAGCATGACGCCCCCGACGACGGCGAAGGCCCCCGAGACGATGAAGAGCGGGCGCATCGGCACCTTCAGGAGCGTCAATCCGATCGCCGCGAGAAGCCCCGCCGCCGTGCCCGCGGCCCCGGCGGCCTGGAGCTGTCCCATGCGCCGGGCGATGCGATCCGGCTCGGCGATGGCGATGGTCATGGAGCTGGGCAGCGGCATCCAGACGTGCAGGCCCATGCTCCACACCATGCTTGCGAGCACCAGCCACCCGTAGTCGTAGACGAAGGCGTAGGAGGCGCAGCCGAGGCCGACGATCATCAGCATGCCCATGCCCACGAGCGGCTCGGCGAATCCCGCCAGCACCGCGAGCACCCCCAGCGCGATGATCCCGCAGGTCTCCCGCGCCGATTCGAGCAGACCGCGCTGCGACCCTGAGACGTGGATCTCGTCGACGAGGAAGTTCTCGTTGATGCCCCCCTGAATGGCCATGCACACGCCCATGCACGCCACCGCCGCGCCGAGGAAGAACATCGCGCGTTTGCGGTGCGTCTCGTCCGCCAGCGGCTGCGTCGGCAGCGGAAGCTGACTGGAGCTGTCGCGGCTTGGGGCATCGTCGGACAAGGGTTTCCCGCCTGAATTGCGTGAATGGAAGCGGAGAATGTTACCGACGCACGCGGCGGGATGCAACACAAAAGAGTTCGCCCCTGTAATCGTCGCAGGCGTTTGCTATACTATTATGCGGACCAGGTTCCAGGAGGCCAACGTGTCATCGACTCGGCTTATCGTCTGCGTTGCCTTGTTTTTCGTCGTCTCGTCGCCGCTCGGGGCCGGGACGAAGGTGGCCGCGCTTCCGGCGTCCAACGACGGCGTGGCGATCCCGTACGGCCTCTTCGAGCCGGAGGGCGGGGGCGGCAAGCTTCCGCTCATCGTCGACGTGGCGCCGTCGGCGGACGCGTTCGAACTGGATGCGGCGAAGCTCTCCTATTACGACCTCGCCAAGGCGGACTACGCGGTGCTGCGGGTGCCGCCCTTCGGGCGCTCGGGGCAGCAGTGGTCGATCTTCGCCGAGCGCGACGTCGCGCAGGTCATCGAGCACGTGTGCTCGACCGGGCGCATCGACCGTGACCGTGTCTATCTCTTCGGCGCCACGCAAGGTGTCCCGGCCAACGGCTACGGGGCGAAGCGCCTTCAGTTCGGCACGCTGCAGTACGCGTATCATAACCCCGACCTCTTCGCCGCGGTTGTCGGCTCGGGGGGAGATCTGCGCGCCGACGCCTATCGCGGCACGTGGGCGGGAGAGTGGCACCAGTATCAGCTTCAGTTCGAGTTCCCGCAGCGGCTGCGCGAGATGCCGCTTCTCTGGGCGGAGAACCTCGTCAACACGCCCGCGTGGCTGGTGATCTCCGACATCGGCTACGTCGACCGCGACCAGATGCATCTCTACTATCAGCTCGACAAGTTCGCGCCCGTCGAACTCAAGCTGACCCAGGCCCCCGCGCTCCGCGGCAAGAACTCGGGCGGAGTGTCGGCGATTCCGGACGCCATCCTCAAGGAGCAGATCGCGTGGCTGCTCTCGCACAAGCGCGAGGCGCTGCCGAAGCGCGTGGTCCTGACGACGAACACGCTCAAGCATTCCGAGAGCCGCTGGGTGCGCATCGACGCGCTGAGCGAACTCAACCGCTTCGCCCGCATCGAGGCGCACGTCACCGACGACGGCCGGGTCAAGGTCCGGGGCGAGGGGGTCGAGGGCTTCACGCTCCGCCGGCTCGACGCGCTCGTGAAGGCGCCGAAGGTGGCGGTGGACATCGAGCACGAACTCGTCGAGGTCGCCCCCGTGGCCGAGGTCAGCTTCCGCCGGGTCAACGGCAAGTGGGAGTTGGGGAAGGCCGCGGTCCAGGGCAAGTCCGCGCGGTGCGCCGACAGCATCATCGACGCCTTCCGCGAGCCCTACCTCCTCGTCGTTGGTACGCAGGCCGGGGCCGAGGCGAAACTGCGCGAGCTTGCCGCTGGGACGATTGCCGCGATCCAGAACGGCGGGCTTGCTGAGCCGCTCGACCTGTCGAAGGTGCCGGTCAAGACCGACGCCTCGGTCACTGCGGAGGACATGAAGCGCGCCAACCTCGTCCTCTTCGGCGACGAGCGGACGAATTCGATTATTGCGAAGATCAACGAGAAGCTGCCCATCCGCCTCGATGCGGGCAAGATCATCTCCGGCGAGCGCACGTTCAGCTATCCGGACCAGGGGCTGATCATGGCGTATCCCAATCCGCTCGAACCGACGCGCAAGGTTGTCGTCGTGACCGGCGCGATCTGGAAGGGGTATCTCGTGACGGACAAGGCGCTCGCTTCGGCGCCTTTCCCGAAGAACCTTCCCGCGCACGGCTTCCCGCTCCTCGGCGATTGGATCGTCTTCCGAGAGAACGGCAAGGCCGTCGCCAAGATCGGCCGCGACCTGGTCGGCCTCGACGACGCGGCGGTGGAAGGCGGCTGGTTTGATACTTCGTGGAAGCTCGTTCCCTCGGGACCGTATTACTTCTTCAACAAGAACTTCGCCAAGTAGGGGGCTCACGTGCGGCGATTCCTTCTCATTGTAGTCATCGCGGTTTCATCGTGCGGCGTCACGTTTGCGCAGGCGCCCGATCGGAGCGGGATCGCCCCGGAGGCGCTGGCCGACGCGAAGAAGGCGCTCGCGGACTACGAGGCGCGGGTGGCGAAACTCCGCGGCTCGTCCGACGCGAACGTGAAGGCGTTTCTTCCCACGGCCGAGTATCTCTGCATCGGCCTGCGCAATTTCATCGACCCCGCGCCCTGGGAGGCGGCGAACGGCCAGCCGCTCATCGCGCCTGCCGACGACCAGCGATACGCGAAGGTGGGGCGCATCTCCTTCGTGAAGGGGATTGCGTCGGAACTCGACAAGATTCTGCCGGAACTCGAAGCCGGCAGGAACCCGTACGTGAAGTACTCGGGATCGACGCTCGTCGCCTATCGCTCATCTTTGGACGGCCGGCTCCTTGCGGTGCGCATGGCGATTCCGGCGGGTTACGACCCGGCGAAGTCGTACGGGTTGAAGTATCAGAACAGCTCGTCAAGCGGCGTCACGGGAAACGCCCAGCGGCCTCTCTATATTCGCTACGCCGATTCCACACGGGCCGACGTTCTCTCGGCCGTTATCAGCGATCGAGGCGAATGCAATTACGGCAACGACATTCACGAGCAGGAGACGGTGGAGGCGTTGGGCGAACTGATTCGGATGTTCCACGTCGACCCGGCGCGGATCGTGAAGGAAGGCGGGTCGAAGGACGGATACACCTCCGTCTCCATCGCCATCCATTACCCGCACCTGCTGGCGGCGACCTTCGCCGACACGGCGAACTCCCTGCCGGACGGATCGATCGATTCGAGGCCTCTTCCGTGCTATGCGCCGTTCCGCGACCAGATGAACGCGTTCATCATGGCCGACAACCTCTACGACCTGCCGTCGGTGATTGCCACCGGGTTCGACGGCGACCACCTGAACACGCTGACGATGGGGGCGCTGCTGGAGAAGCTCAACGCCCCGAACAAGATCCTCCGGATCGTGACCGAGGACGGCCACGGAGTCTCGGGCCGGTCGTATGCGGAGTTCGGGAAATGGCTGCCCGAGCAGCGGCTCGACCCGTATCCGAAACGCGTCTACGTCAGCACGAGCACGCTGCGCTACAACAAGTTCTACTGGGTGGAACTCGACCGCCTGGAGCACGAGAACCGGTTCGCGCGGATGCGCGTGGACGCGCTTGCCGGCAATCGTATCGAGGTCGAAACGCATAACGTCGTGCGTTTCTCGCTGGTGACGCTCGACAAGCTCGTGGATGCGGGGAAGCCGGTGGCGCTGGAGATTGACGACCAGCGGCTCGCGCCGGTGATGCCCGCGGCGGGGGAACTGCACTTCGCCCGAAAGGATGGCAAGTGGGCCGCCGCCGCGACGCGCTCCGACGGCGGGGTCGTGAAGAAGCACGGGCTCGCCGGCCCGATGATGGACGGGTGGATTCAGCCCTGTCTTCACGTCATCGGCACGCTCGGCGGCGACGAGGAGACGGCGCGCCTGCGTGAGATGATGATGACGGAAGTGCGGTTCCTGCGCAGCGAGACCTGCGGCTTCCGCTCGATGGATCACGCCGTCAAGCTCGACACGCAGGTGACCGCCCAGGACATCCGCGACCGCAACCTCATCCTCTGGGGGAGCGAACGGACGAACAGGCTCATCCGCGACGTGAACGGGAAGCTGCCGGTGCGGCTCGACGGGAACAAGGTCGTCGTTGGCTCACGGAGCTATGAATATGACGACGTCGGCCTCGCGCTCATCTACCCGAATCCGCTCAACCCCGAACGCTACGTGATGGTCTTCTCCGGCAACACGTGGATGGCCCAGGAGGCCGGCTGGATCAGCCAGTGGAGCGACGACAAGGCGGTGAAGACGGTCAACTACTTCAAGATCGGCAACGGATACCCGATGCTGCCGGACTACTTCATCTTCCGGCAGAACCGGAAGGGCCTGTCGCCTACCTGGGGCGCGACCTTTGCCAACCCGGCTACGAGCGTCCTCGAAGGCGGGTACTTCGACGCCGATTGGAAGCTGACGGACGACGACGCCTTCGCGTGGCGGAACCCGGCGCCTCAGACGAATGCGCCGCTGTCCGTGCCGAAGTGCGTGCGTCCCGCCGTGCCCGCGCGCGCGATCGGGGCCTCGACGGACGAGAAGCCCCCGGTGATGACGGCGACGCCCGGCACGCTGAAGCTCGGCGCGGCGGAGGAGAAAGACGGCCTCCTCTATCACTTCTCGGCGGCGCATCGGGGCCGGTTCTTCTACCGCGAGTTTGGGTCGGTCTTCACGAGCCCGGAGAAGCTCATCGTCCTTGAAGTGCGGGTGACGAACAAGTCCGCGGGCAAGGCGTTCGTCTATCCCGCGCTCAAGACGGAGGACGCGCCCGCGCTGGAACTCGCCGGAAAGCAGGTGAAGCCTTTCGCCCTGCGCACCGAGCAGGCGTTCCCGGCGACGGACCCGGGCGAGGGATTCCGGATCGTCTTCCTCTATCGCGCGGACGCGGCGAAGGCCGACAAGCTCGTTGTGAAGGGCGTCGGCCTCAAGAAGGATCTCGCGCTTTCACTCTCCGGCGCCGACCTCGTCGATGGAGACTACAACCCGGATCGCCTGACGGAAGGCGCGACGTGGTAGTCCTGCACTTGGAGGGATGGTTATGAGACGCAGCCTGGTGTTGTTGACGTTCGTGCTGGTTTTCGGTCTTGCGGGAGCCGCCTCATCCGACGTAACTCTTGCCCCGCTCTTTAAGGACGGCATGGTCCTGCAGCAGGGGATGAAGTGCCCCGTGTGGGGAACCGCCGCGCCGGGGGAGGACGTGGTCGTTGAGATCGGCGGGAAGAAGTTCTCCGCCAAGGCCGACGACAAGGGCGAGTGGATGGTCCGCCTCGACGCGATGAATCCGGGCCCGGCACTCGAAATGAGCGTCACGGGGAAGAACGCGGTGAAGATTTCGGATGTCCTCGTGGGCGAGGTCTGGGTTTGCTCGGGCCAGTCGAACATGGAGTTTTCCACGAGGAACGCCGTCAACGGGCCGGAAGAGGTCAAGGCGGCGGACTATCCGGGCATCCGGCTCTTCAACGTGCCCAACCGCGTGTCGGACAAGCCCGAAGCGCAGTGCGGCGGCCGGTGGATCACGTGCTCCCCGACGACGGCGGCCGGATTCACGGCGGTGGGGTATTTCTTCGGGCGCGAGCTTCACAAGCAACTCAACGTCCCGGTCGGCCTCATCCAGAGCGACTGGGGCGGCACTCCCGCGGAGGCGTGGACGCCTCGCACCGGGTTCCAGGGCGATCCGACGCTGAAAGGCATTCTGGAACGCTGGGACAAAGCCGTTGCCGACCATCCCGACGCGAAGAAGAAGTTCGACGACGCGATGGAGGCCTGGCGCAAGGACGTGGAGAAGGCGAAGGCCGAGAACCGCAAGGAGCCGCCGCGTCCGGGGCCGGTTCAGGGCAGTTGGACGTTCAGTTCGCCGACGGGCCTCTATAACGGCATGATCCAGCCGCTCGTGCCTTACGGCATCCGCGGGGCCATCTGGTATCAGGGCGAGGCGAACGCCGGCCGGGCGGAGCAATACCAGGCGCTGCTTTCCGCGATGATCGGCTCCTGGCGCTCGGCGTGGGGCGAAGGCGATTTCCACTTCGGCATCGTGCAGCTTGCGAATTTCATGGCCGTGAAGCCCGACCCGTCCGACAGCGGCTGGGCGCGTCTCCGCGAGGCGCAGGCGTTCACCGCCGAGAAGGTCGCGAACTGCGGCCTGGCGCTCGCCATCGACATCGGCGACGCGAAGGATATCCACCCGAAGAACAAGCAGGAAGTCGGCCGGCGCCTCTCGCTCTGGGCGCTGGCGAAGGTCTACGGGAAGACCGTGGAATACTCCGGCCCGGTCTATGAGTCGATGAAGGTCGAAGGCGACAAGATTCGCATCGCGTTCACGCACCTCGGAGGCGGCCTCGAATCGAAGGGCGGAGAGCCGGTGAAGGGATTTGCCATTGCGGGCGATGACGGCAAGTTCGTCTGGGCCGACGCGAAGATCGACGGCGGCTCCGTTGTGGTTTCGAGCGCCCAGGTGGCGAAGCCCGTTGCGGTGCGCTACGCGTGGGCCGATAACCCCGTGTGTAATCTCTACAGCAAGGACGCCCTGCCCGCGGTGCCGTTCAGAACGGACGGCAGGTAGGAGGATAGAGGCGCCGTGTTCCGGAATCGTCCGCCGAAGATCGCGGTCATCGGCGCCGGCTCGTCGAGCTTTTCGAGCCTGCTGGGCGATCTCGTCTCGTGCCGGGACCTCGACGGCGCGCGCGTGGCGCTCGTGGACATCGACGCCGAGGCGGTGGACCTGGCGGAGCGCCTGGGCCGGCGGATGTCGCGCGAGTGGGGCCGGGGCACGCAGGTCTCGGCCTATGACGACCGGTGCGAGGCGCTCAAGGACGCGGACTTCGTCGTCCTTCTCGTCGGCGTGGGCGGCGTCAAGGCGTGGAAGCAGGACGAGGCCATTCCGGCGAGGCACGGTTTCCACGGCCATTCCTGCGACACGACCGGCGCCGGCGGGCTCTTCCGCGGCCTCCGGGTGATTCCCTCGATCCTCGACGTCTGCCGCGACGTCGAGCATGTCGCCCCGCGCGCGCTCGTCATCAACTACTCGAACCCCGTGACCGCCGTCTGCCGCGCGATCCGCAAGGCATCGTCGGCGAACGCCGTGGGCCTGTGCACGGCGGGGTTCCCTCCGACGCAGGTCGCGCGGTTTCTGGACATCCCCCGCGATCGCGTGGACGTCATCTCGGCGGGGCTCAACCACTGCGTCTGGGCGCTCAAGGTCTTCATCGACGGCGAGGAGAAGACGCAGTATTTCTACGACGCCGTGCGCAAACGCGAGGCGAAGTCGTTCTACGCGTCGAGCGTCGAGATCCTCGACCTCTTCGGCGTCTGGCCGATGCCCGGCGCGGGGCACGTCGCGGAATTCTTCCCGTGGTTCTTCGGCCCCGAGAAGGACGGGCGCGACGACGGGCGCTACCCGATGCGCGAGGACCGCATCGACTGGGCCTCCCGTCTCAAGCGCGAGCGCGAGCGCCTTCGCCGCATCCACGCCCGGGCCAACGGCCTCGAACCCCTCGGCGGCCCCTCGGAGGAGAGTCCCGCGGACGCCGTGCGGATGATGGCGTCGATTTGGCATAATCGCCCGGCGCGCTTCTACGCCGACGTGCCCAACGGCGGGACCGTGCCGAACCTGCCGATCGAGTCGATTGTGGAGGTGCCGGTCATCGCCGACGCCTCCGGCGTGCGCGCGGTGGAGGTCGGGCCGCTGCCGCCGCAGGTCGCGGGGTTCATGCAGGCCCGCTGGGCCTATAACGAAATCCTGGCCGACGCCGCGATTCAGAAGTCGAAAGCACTTGCATTAAGGTGCCTCGTCGCGGATACTAACACGACGAGCATCAGCCGGGCGAGGGCCTGCGTCGACGCGATGTTCCGAGCGCAGCGTGAGTTCCTTGCCGGCTACAAGTGAAGCGGCGGGATTTCAAGGAGGTCTCCATGACGTTGAAGCGGCTTTTCTTCGCGGCGGCCCTCCTGGGGATGGCCCTGGCGTGGATGGGTTGCCAGTCGGACTCGTCCAACAGCAAGTCCGGCGGCACGTTGCCCCCTCATTACGTGAAGGGGGAGGGCTATGACCCCGGCCCCGGTAAATAGTTAGTTCCCTCCATCGTGTCGGGGCGGTTTTGCCCTTCGGCTCAAAAATTATGTCTTTCTCCCTTTGACCTGATATGATAACCGTGTGAGGCTCTCCTTGCCCGGTGGGCGTTAGGGTGTCGTGACAACACCATTCTAACAACCCCACCGGCGGGAGACCTCACACGGTTATCGTATCAGGTCAGGCCGGGCGCCCGCCTCGTCTCGGCGGAAGAGGACGTCGCAACACCAAGCCTGCCGGAGTTTGAGCTCGAAGAACGGGTCAACTTCGAGCTATCGGTCCTTGAAATCCCGCTCTTCGCCCACCCGGCGGCGATTGTGCGCCAATCCTTCGGTTGTTATCCTGAGCGAAGCGAACGATCTACGCGGACTTGCGAGAAAGCCCTCGTGGCATCCGGCGGCTCTCCCCGAATTGCCGGCCGGATTCCTCGGCCCGCTGAAGCGGGTCTCAGAATGACAGCTCTAGCGGAGGAGTTGCCGCGGTTGCTCGGCAAGCGCGGCCGCATGTTGCGGGATATTGGCCACCACCCGCGGCGCCCCGACGAAGAACGGAGAGATCATGCAGTTCGTCACCCTCGAAGACGAGACCGGCGTCTTCGAGGTCACGCTCTTCCCGAATATCTATTCCCGCGTCCGCCGGCTCCTGAGCGATGGCGGCCCATATCTCGTCGAAGGCCGCGTTGAGGAGCAATACGACTCGCTCTCGGTCAATGCCTGGCGGTTCGAGCAAACCGGTGCTGAGGAGTGAATCGGAAGCCCAGACGGCCGGGGCGTTGCGAGGGAGGGGGGGCAACGGAAAATAATGATTTACGCAGCGCGCGCCGGAGGCTATGATTCGTGCGTCGATAAGAATTTGTGTTCGGGCCCGTAGCTCAGTTGGTTAGAGCGGCGGACTCATAATCCGCTGGTCGCTGGTTCGAGTCCAGCCGGGCCCACCAAGTTGTCGGGAGTCGTCGTGATCGAAGACCTGAGTTCCATCCTGCGCTCGTGGCCCTACGGCGAGGGGGCCAACGCCCGGAAGATCGTCGGCGAAGACGGCCGCGAGAAGGTGCAGCTCCGCGTCGTCATCGAGGGGCTGCACGGTATCCTGCAGTTCGACTGCGACGGCCGCCCCGATGGCGCCCGCCCGCACGAGCGGGAGTTCGCGCTCGACCACTTCGAGGACCTCGCCGAGACCCGCCGCGCCGCGGGAGGCCCCATGTTCCGCCTGAGCCGCAAGCAGGCCGCGGAGCTTTTCGAGGAAAGCTCCATGATCTACCAGCGATACGTCCTCCTGCTGCAGATGAACGACTATGACCGAGTTATCCTCGACACCGAGCGCAACATGCGCCTCTTCCGATTCGTCCACGAGCACGCTGCGCAGGCGGAGGATCGGGATAACCTGGAGAAGTGGTGGCCCTACGTTCTTCGCGTTCACTGGACCGCGCGGACGCTCAAGGACCTGGAGGCCGAGCGGTTCGACGCGGCGCTGGAGTCGGTGGCCGAGGCGCGAAAGCTCCTCGCAGAGATGTCGCCTCAGGAGAACGAGGTCTTCCAGGCGGAGATGAAGCGATCGAATGAGGCGCTCGACGATCTGGAGAAGACGATCGCCGAGCACCGTCCAGTGAGCGAACTGGAGCAGCTCGAACGCGAGAAGGCCGAGGCTATCAAGGCCGAGGATTACGAGCGCGCCGCGACGCTCCGGGATCGCATCGCGGAGCTTCGCCGGGCGAGCGAGGCGTAGGGGCGTGGTGTACTAAAACGCGCCACGAGCCTTCGGCTGCGGAAATTGCTGGCCGTCGAGCGTCGCGAATCACACCGGATTTCCCGCCTCCCTGTGGTCAAAGCGGCCGGAAATATGCCCCGAAACGCGCGAATCGTCGGATTCCGGTCATTTCCGGGCACAATATGATTGCATCCTCCGCGCGCGTTTTATAATGGCTCATGGTCAATTGCGTGTGGAAGGGCCCGCCGGGACCTCGCGTATCCGCGGCCAGGAAATTGTGCACCCTTTGCAAGGAGTCCGTGCCATGTTGAGGAAGATCGCCTGGATGTCCGTCGTCGCGCTGGTTGCCAACGTGTCGCTCGCCTGGGCTGAGCCGCCCGTGGTGACTGCGGCGAAGTTCGACGCCTTCGCGCGCGCCTACTTCACGGCCGTCGCCGAGCCCGACATGTGGAAGACGTTCGGGTCCGACTTCAAATTCGTCACTACGCCGGAGAGCAACTGGCGCCGGGCCTCGACGACCTCCGCGGTGGTCGCCTTCGAGACGAACCTCCCCGCGAAGTCTTACGTCCTCTACGGGATGCTGCCGGGCGCGTATGCCTACGCGACGCCCGTGGAGACGCGGAGCACGTTCATCCACGTTCAATATCTCCGCTACCTCCAGCCGGGCACGACGTATTACTACAAGATATTCACGTTCGACGATCGCGGGTTGCTCATCATGAGCGACGAGTCGAGCTTCCAGACCACCGCCGTAGTGCGGGGCAAGGTGATCGAGGTTCCGGGCACGCTGCAGGGCCCGCCCTACCTCCTCGATCAGGAGGGCGCCACGTACGTCGTCACGCGCGATATCGTGGCCGATTCCACGGCGTTCAACATCACGAAGAGCGGCATCACACTGGACCTCGGCGGCAACACGGTCATCTATAACAACAAGGCTGGCGTCGCGGACCCGAACGCGAACGAGGCGTTCTATGGCCCGCAGGGCGCGGGCGGCCCGTGCGGCATCCGCACCGCCGATGGCCTGAAGGGAGTCAAGATCTTCAACGGCAAGGTGGAGCAGGGCGCCGGGATGGGCGTCTCCAAGTTCAACGGGTATTACCCCATCTTCCTGCGCAGGCCGATGGGTCTGGAGATGGCGGGCGTCACCGTGACTTACGCGGGCGGACAGGTGTCGGGCGTCAAGGTCAACAACGGCGGCGACGGCCTCGACCTGCACCACAACGTGGTTTATGACCAGGGCACGGTGCTCTTCGACCGGCATCACGGCTCGCACGCGTTCGAAGTGGATACCTCGAAGGCCGCGGCGACCGTGACGAAGGTCCATCACAACCTCGTCCTGCGCGCGCGTCACTGCGGCATCACGGCGTCCGAGAAGCAGGAGATCTACTCCAACGAGATCTACGTCGACTCGTACGCGACGAACTCCTACGGCATCCAGTACACGAGCCTGACGACGGCGGAGAAGCTGGCGATCCATAACAACAAAGTCTTCGGCACCGGCTTCCACCCGATCGGCATCGGCGCCGGGCAGGGATGGTCGGACGTGCAGGTCTTCGAGAACTTCGTCCTCATGCAGGGCACGACGTTCGAGTGGCGCTGGGCGGGCGGCGAGGGCGGCGGCGACGCCGACGCGGCCGACAAGTCCGGCGTGTTTCCGCTGAACGGCATCCGTCTGCAGAAGCCGCGCGAGAACGTCCGGCATTCGGGCAACACGGTGATCGTCAAGGGCTTCGGCGTGGGCTGCAACATGCGCGGTCTCTGGCTCATGCCCGACTCGGGCTCGCCGTCGAGCGTGACGTTCATGAATAACCGCGTGAAGGTCGTGTCGATGGACGGCGTCGCCAGCGGCTCGGCGGTGGACGCCGGCGGTTGCGGCCTTCAGGCGGGCAAGCCGCATGTTAGCCTCGAAGGCAACACGATTGAGAGCAACCTCTGCAACGTTCAGTTCGGCGATCATTATGGGCACGGCGGTCCGTACATCTTCACCAGGAACACGCTCGTGCAGTTGGGAGCGGACCCGCGCTACAAGACGATCCGCGTGGGCTGGGGCGGTGCGGCCTGGGATTCGTTCGACCACCAGTTCGCCGATACGGCCTTCCAGGGCGGGGCGTCCTTCGACAAGATCTCCTGGGACGGCGCGTCGAGCAAGAAGTATGAGTTCACGGTGGCCTGGACGCTGACCGTTCAGACCGATCCGGGCGCGATGGTGACCATCAAGAACAACGCCGGCAAGACGGTCGCCGCATACGCCGCCGACGCCAAGGGACTCTACCAGGCCGTCGTCACGCAGGGCACGTTCTCGTCCGCCGGCAACCGCATGGACACGCCCCACACGGTGGTTGTGAGCAAGGGCATGGCCAAGCCGGTCGAGAAGACGGTCGTTGTCGACCGCGCGCAGACGGTGCTGATCGGGCTCTGATTCGCAGGATGGCTGCGATTTCCGCGCAGGGGCATTCCGACTTCCCGGGATGCCCCTGTTCTTTTGGGGTGGGGCGTCAGGCCGCTCGCGCGAAGACCCTCAACGCGTAGACCCTGTCGCCATACTTGCTGAGCCTGATGGGCAAGCCGCCGGGCCCGAGAGGGTCGTTGGCGAGATAGTCGGGCCCGTCGGTGCCGACGACGAGGACCCAGTGTTGGGTCCGGCCGCGGATGAGCACCTTGACCATCACGGGGTTGCCGAGGGCGAGGTTGCGTTCGAGAATCTCCGTCCGCGCGGGGCCGCGGTAGACTTCGCGGATGCGTCCTTGGGAGTATTCCGCCAGCTTGTCCCAGACGAGCAGGTCGCCCGACTGGTATCCGCCATGCGTGCTGAGCCAGCGGTTGAGCCGGCCCGGGTCGGTGTCGACGCCGAAGTGGGCGAGCATCATCGATGCCGACACCACCGCGCAGCCGCCCCGGCCCACGCGCGAGCTGGAGCCGTCGAGCGGGTCGGTCGACCAGCGCGGGTCCGACTCCTTGAAGCTCGGGGCCGCGATGCGGATGGGCGGGCCATACGGGGCGCTGCGTTTCGTCGGCGCCGTCGGCTCTCCCGGGCCCTTCGCGAAATAGACGACCGCCGTCGCCAGAAGGGCGAGGATGATGAAGCCCACGAAAACGTGTCTGATCCGCCGACCTGTCATGAGTTCCCGCCCCGCGGTGCCGCTTCCCACAGCATACTTCGGCATTTGGGCGGGCAATCTTGCGCCGGAGATTTCGCCTCAGTAGGGCGTTTCGTAGCGCGTCGCCAGTCCGAGCACCCAATTCCTGTGTCGGAGGTAGAGTGATTTGAATGCCTCCCGGTAATCCCGGACATGGTGTTGCTGGAGCGGTCGTGAGCTACATTGCATCAGGGCCGTTGGACGCCTTCACGAATCTCACAATATCGTCAATACGAGTGTGAAGATCAAGCACGTTGAGGTCGGCTCTCGTCTCTACCACCTTGCGTGAAATGCGGACCTTGTCCGGTTCGCCGTCGAATCCCTCTATCATGCTGAGCGGGTCGGCATACTTGGTTGCAACTCGCAGCCCTGTGGCGGTCTTGTGGATATCCGTGACTGCGGCCGCGAGAACATCGTGAGGAACATAGTTCTCTACACAACAGCCGTCCGTAACCCACGCGAACCCGGGGGCGCTCTTGAACTCCTCGATTACTCGCATCTTGGTCGCATTGAGGCTATCCTCATGGCTATGCTTGTCGCTATCAATCAGAATGCAGATGTTCCGGTTCAACCGACGCAACGAGATGAAATCAAGGACCTCGGGATCCTCCGCTGAAAGATGACTGAGTAGCCTGCCGCCGTAGAACATGATTGAGT
>JBBIVY010000026.1:0-36071 GCA_037439485.1 Planctomycetota bacterium
GCCCGGCGAGAAAGGACTTCACCGGCGGGGTCACGTCGGCCCGAGCGGTTCCAACTCTGAGCGTCGCCAAGGGGCCTCCTTCTGCGGGGTCCGGCCACCGCCGTCTCCGGCCCGAAGGGCCGGTGGAACTTGGCCGGGGGCTTCAGCCCCCGGAAGACAAATTGCGTCTTTCCATTTCCGCCCCAACGGGGCGGAGGAAGCCTCTGTTGCTTCGGTTCCTGCGCCCCGTTGGGGCGCAGGATAGGGCCATCGCGCACCGGGGGCTGAAGCCCCCGGCCACTTTCTCCCGACCCTTCGGGTCGGAAGACAACGGCCGCCACAAGAACCACGCGAAAGAACCTACCCGCCCAACTCGACGGCGCGCTTGCGGTAATAGAGGTAATTGTCGAGCGTCACCTCCGCCGGCACGCCATGGTCGCACGTCGGGACGTATCCGCCGCGCCTGCGCATTGCGGGGAGGATATATTCGAGCATCCGGTCGATGTCCGCCTTGCCCTGGGCAAGGACGCGCTTGTCGATGCCGCCGGTGATGACGAGGTCGGGATACTCGCGGCCGACCTTCACCACGTCGCAGCCGGAGGCGACCTCGAACGGCGACATGACGTTCACGCCCATGGAGCGATAGACGGGGATGACGGGCTCGCAGTAGCCGTCGGTGTCGATCTGGATGAAAAGCTTGCGCGACCTGTCGATCTGCCGCGAGCGGAGGTCGGCGATGAGCTGCTCGTAGTAAGGCAGGATGAATTCGCGCATCATGTCGGGCGAGATGAGCGGGCCGTGGTTATAGCAGATGTCCTCGGCGAAGAATATCTCGTCGATCGTCACGTGCTGCTGGTGGCGCGAGATGACCGCGTCGGCGAGGGCGAGCCACGCCTTCATGCAATCGTGGACGACGTCGGGCATGTCGTAGAAGGCGTAGAGGAGCCGCTCCGGCCCGATGAGCGAGCGGAGGTACATGTAGCCGCCGACGAGGGCCTGCGTGACGATGAGCCCCTGTTCGGCGTCCTCGCGCGCCTTGCGCACCCGGGCGTCGAGATCGTCCCATCGTCCGGGCGCCGCCGGGTCGAGCCGCCGGAGGACGTCGCGCTCCCACGTCTCGCGGTCCTTCACGGGATGATCGACGTACTCGGGCATGAACCCGCTGCGACGCCCCTTGAAGCAGAGGACGTGCCGTCCCGCGCGATCCTGGACGAGTTCGTGGTCGCCGCGGTCCTCGAGGACCTTCTCCTCCCATTCCGGGACGAACGCCGCCTCGCACCAACCGAGCCCGCCGAGCCAGTGCGAGCCGGGTGGGTCGTAGTCGAAGATCGTCGCAAAGTCGGACGGCTCGGCCTTGAACCCCGCTTCTTTCCACGCGTCGAGGCAATAGTATCCGAACTCGCGCCGGTAGAGCGGCGCGCCGGGGACGATGTCGTAGGCGTCGCGGAGCTTCCGTGCGCCCGGGCTCATCTTCTCGCGCGGGACCATGGCGTGGACGCCGTCACGGGTCTTGTCGGGGCTCATCCGTTTCCTTCGAGTCTGATCGGCGGCGCGGCGGGTCACTTGGCGTGCCGCTCCGCGTCCTTATACGCCTTCTTCACCGGCTCCACGTCGAGCTTGTCCTTGTCCAGGCAGAACGAGCAGACGTGGGCCTGGAGGATGTTCGTGATTGCGGGGTTCTTCGCGGCGAAATCGCTGTCCTTGCCCGCGACGATCCAGGCCGACAGCACCCATCCCGTGGAGTCCTTGTCCACGACGAAGACCTTCTGGTAGGAGCTGCGCCGGGTTTTTTCCTTGATGAATTCCACGGCGACCAGCACCGCGGGCGTTCCGTCGGAGAGCTTGAACTCCTTGTAGACGGGCTCCCCGACGCGCTTCAGGTCGGGGTTGCGGTCGATCGCGGCGACGTTGCGCCGGGCCCCGTCGAGGACGTTGCCTTTCTGGTTCGGATACGGCTCGATCGTCAGCCCCACCTGGATCGGCTGGCCCGTCGCATCCGCGATCGGCGTCAACATGCCGTCGCCGTTGAGATAGACCCGATAGTGCGTGCCCGCAAGGTCCATCTTGCGCCAGTCGCGCGGCAGCACGACGCTGAAGTCCTTCTCGTGCAGCACCTCGCACCCCCCGGCCTCGTCGGCCGCCTTCGGCGCGGGGGCCGCCAGGGCCGCCGTCAACGCGAATGCCAGGATCGCCAACGCCGCTGCGAGAATGCGCTTCATGGCCGGCCTCCTCACCCAATGGACAAGGATAGCGGAAGAGCGAATTCCGCAGCGTCGCGCACGACGCTCGACGGCTGCGGACGAGAGCGCGTTCAGCGCAGCGGCGCGGTCAACTCGGAGGCGAAGCGGGAGACGTCGGAGCCGAGCTTTTTCCGCGCGGCGCCGCCTGAGTGTTCGGCGATGATCTTGACGAGGGCGCTGCCGACGATGACGCCGTCGGCGATTGCGGCGACCGTCTTCACGTGATCGGGGGTGGAGACGCCGAAGCCGACGCAGACGGGTTGGGTCGTCAGCTTCTTGATCCGCGCGACGTGGGCCGAAAGCTCCGGAGGCAGCTCCGTCCGCGCGCCCGTGATGCCGACGACGCTGATGCAGTAGACGAACCCGGTCGAAAGCTCGACGATCCTCCGCTCGCGCTCGGGCTCGGTCGTGGGCGCGACGAGCAGCACCGTCTTGAAATCGCGCTTTGCGGCCTCGGCGAGGAACGACTCGCCCCCCTCGACGTCGATGTCCGGGATGATGGCGCCGTCGATGCCCGCGGCCATGGCGTCGCGGAGGTATCGCTCGGGCCCGTAGCGGAAGACGAGCGAGTAGCTCACCATCGTCAGGAGCGGCGTCTGCGATCGCTCGCGAATGCGCTTCGCCACGGCGAACGTGTCGGCGAGGCGCCACCCGCGCGAGAGCACGCGCGTGAACGCGTCCTGGATGACGGGCCCGTCGGCGAGCGGGTCGGAATACGGCACGCCCAGCTCGATGAGCGACGCCCCGGATTTCTCAAGCGCCAGCGCGGCTTCCACCGTTGCGTCCGCGTCGGGGTCGCCCGTGGTCACGTAGGGGATGAAGGCCTTCTTCCCCGCCGTGCGCAGCTCGGCGAATTTTGCGTCGATGCGATTCGGCATCTGCCACCTCTCTTGAACGGGACGCTGACGAGAAGGACACGGGAACAGGACGATCAAACAGGACACTGCTGTCCTGTCTCGGCGTCCCCTGTCAGCGTCCTTCCTTGCCTCGTTCTGTTGGATTCTCTCAGCCGATACGGACTTCCTTGCCCGTCTCGGCCGACTCGTAGATCCCGTCGATGATGCCCTGGGTGACGAGCGCCTGCTCGGGCGTCACCGGCACGGGCTTGTTCTCGCGGATCGCCTCGACGAAGAGTTCGATCTCGCGGTGATACGTGTTGAACTTCTCCGCGAGGCCGTAGGGGATGCGGTCCCACAGCGTCCCGGCGTCCTCGGTGAAGAGCTTGCCCGTGCGCGCCTCGGCGCCGCCCTTGGTGCCCAGGAGCCAGGCGTCGAAGACGGGTTTCTCGATGTTTGCGGCGAAACTGGCCTCGAGGGTCAGCGTGGCACCGTTGGCGAAACGCACGAATCCGACGGACCAGTCCTCGACGGTGTACTTCTTCGGGTCCCACTGGCCCCACAGGCCGATGACGCCCTTGCGGTTGCCGAACTTGGTGTACGCCGCGCCCGAGACGGAGACGGGCTTCGGGAAGTCCATGAGGTAGAGGCACAGGTCGAGGATGTGCACGCCGATGTCGACCATGGGCCCGCCGCCCTGGATCTCCTTGGAGATGAAGTTGCCCCAGCCGGGCACCTCGCGGCGGCGCAGGCACTGGGCGCGGACGTAGTAGATGTCGCCGAGGTAGCCGGCGTCGATGGATCGCTTGACGGCCTGGCTGGCGGGGGTCCAGCGGTTGTTCTGGGCGATCATGAGCTTGCGCTTGTACTTCTTCGCGGCGGCGGCCATCTTGCGGGCCTCGGCGCAGTGCTTGGCGATGGGCTTCTCGCAGATGACGTGCTTGCCGGCCTTGAGGGCCGCGATCGTCGCGGGCATGTGCGCGTTGTTGGGCGTGCATACGCTCACCGCGTCGATGCTCTTGTCGCGGAGCATCTTGTTGTAGTTGTCATAGGTGGCCACCTCCATCGGGTACTTCTTGAGGGTGTTCTTGAGGGCCTCCGGCTTGATGTCGCACAGGCCCGCGATCTCGACGTCCCGGTCCTTCATCGCGAGATACCCGGGAATGTGCGCCATGTTCGCAATGCCCCCCGTCCCGATGATGCCGACGCGGATCTTCTTCATGCGCGGTCCTTTCGATGGTTTCGCCGAAGCACGGCTATTTCTTCACGCCGAGTATCTTCGCCGCCGTCTCTCCCCAGATCTTGCGGCGGAGGCTCGGGCTGAGATTGAAGTGATCCATCACCTTCTGATAGTCGTTCATGACGTCGTGGATCTCCGAAGCGGGGACATCGGAGCCGAAGAGTATCTTCTCCCAGGCGTCGCGGCCTTTCGGGTCGCGGTAGCGGGAGTCCTTGCGCCACCAGAGATACGGAGCGAGGTCCTCGGGCTTGTACTGCTTGAGCGTGGAGCCTGTGAGGTCGAAGTAAAGATTGACGTGCCAGCGGCAGGCCATGCACGCCTCGCGATACCACGGGTTGCCGAGGTGGGCGCCGATGATGATCCACTTCGAGAAGGCCCGGGCGAGCGGGTCGATCATGATGGGCTGCATCCGCGCCGAGCTGACGTCGCGGGCCTCGTGGCCCGGGCGGAACGCGACGATGCCGAAGTGGAAGAGTCCGGGCATGCCGAGTTGCTCGGCGCGCTCGTAGATCGGATAGAGGCTGCCGTGGTCGTAGGCGACCTTCGGCATGATGAACTTGAGCCCGGTGAACCCGCGGTCCTTGAACTCGTTCACCTTGCTCGGGCGGTCGACGCCGAGGTTCACCCACGCGAAGCCGAGGATGCGGCCCTTCGACTCCTTCATGGCCTTTTCGATGTCGTCGTTGTTGGACCACTGGTAATAATTCGGCAGCCCCGCCACGACGACGTGGTCGATGTCAAGCTTGTCGCACGCCTTGAGGAGGTCGCGCGTGTAGTTCGGCCGCGGCTCCAGGTGGTGGTGCGAGTCGATGATCATTGCGGCGCCCTCGCCAGAACGTTCAAGTCCGCGGTCGGCTCGTCGCGCTTCGGCAACATGCCGTGGAGGATGCCCGCGGACTCGAACCCGGCCTCCTTGAGCGCGGCGAGCTTTGCCCGCTTGCCCGATTCCACGAACGCCAGCACCTTCACGTCCGGCCAGGTCATCGCCGCCAGCAGCTTCGCGTAGCCGTCCGCGTGCTTCGGGTGGCAGGTGAGGTCGAGGACCATCGCGTTCGGGAAGAGCGCTTGCGGCACCACCCACGCGACGCCGACGACGGCGCCGGTCTTCTCGCTCTGGAGGAGCCTGGCCGAGGCGCGCGGATTGTTGGCGAGTTCGTGCTGCACGTAGATGTAGGCCCCCTCGGCGCTGGTCTTATAGTAATTCCCGTAGGCGAACGACTTCACGTATTCCTCGGGCTCGGCGAAGAGAGCGTTCACGCGGGGCCACTCCTGCCACGTCGGCTCGACGACCTTCGTCGGGGCCGAGGCGAAATACCTGCTCTCGAACTTCGGGTCCTCGGCGTAGCGCATCAGGCCGGAGCCCTCGAAGTAGCCCTCGAAGCCGAACTTCCGGTAGATGTGGTAGGGCGGCGTATCGTACCCGGTTCCGAGAAGCATCAGCCGGCCCTTGCGCGCCTTGAAGTCGGCCATCAGCTTCTCGAAGATCGCGTTGCACAGCCCCTTGCGTCTCTCTTCGGGCGGCGTCCACACGTGGCCGAGGATGCCGACGCCGTCCTTCTCGAAGGTGCAGACGTTGGAGATGAAGGCCTCGCCGCGCCGGGCGACGTAGAACCGGTTCTCGAGGCCGTCGGTCTTGCCCGATATCCCGAGCCCGACCTGCCAGCGCCATTCCCACCCCTTGTGGCCCATCAGTTTCTCAAGCCGCTCGGCTTCCGCCGTCATCGGCGCGGCAATCACGCCGATTTCAACGGTCTCGCCGTTCTTCAGCAGAGCATCGCCCAGTTTCTCGTACATTTCCTTCCCTCTTGGTAGAGATGCGGGGTCCCGGTGACTTCCAGGGACATCAGTGGCCCGGACAGGGCAAAGTTAGCAGATTTGCCGGGGTTTTCAAGGACAAACGCCCGCTCTCCCGCCCGATCCCGCACCGCAATTCCTCAGTCTTCGCAGCCGTTCCTCCAAATTCCGCGTGGATATCAAGCATATCAAGGATATCAGCCATCCCGGATATCCTGCTCTTCAGCTTCTCACGATCCACGCAGCTCGCGCATTCGAAAGCGACTCTCAGCCCACTCCCAGTCTCTTCCTTAACAAGATAGGGCCTCGCCTGCCAAATGTGGTCAAACCGGCCTCCGTAAGGCCGCATTCCTGCGCGTTGCTTCGACAGACATGTTATATAGCAAATGGCGTGCCAAAACTTGATTAATCCGATGATTGTTCGTAACACATGTTGTGCCAATGCGTTACGGTGTTATTCAGCGTGGCATTCGGCCTATTACCCGACTGTCATTATGGCAGTCGGAGCGCCCAAGACTGCCATTTTGGCAGGCCGAGCGCCATGGGGATGCTTCACCGCCACGAACTTCCCCGGGAAACGTCGGATTGCTGCGTTCTGAGGCAGCCATTTTGACGGTGACGCGCCGCTTGCCCCAGGTGTTCAGGAAACTCATCAGGTGGTTTCATCGTAATAGTACGAGCCCAACTCGTTGATGGAATGGACGTTGTGGCGTTAGTGTCGGCAGCGCGTCGCCGGGCTTCAACGTCGTTCGCCCGGGCGCGGAAGTCGTTCGGGCGAGTCGCGCAATTGTGCGTTGACGCAACGCGGCTCCCCGCAACGCGTTAGCGCTACGCCCGCCATTCGCGAGGAGATTTCCGTCGATCGCGGCACGCCGTTTGCTCTCAAATGAATGTTGTAGACAGCATAGGCGCTAATGTAGCCTTGTCCATATTACTGCTGAAAACAATAGTGCGGCGGGCGAAAACGAAGGCCGCGCAATAACTCGGGCCTGTCCCCGAACGGGGAGGGGCATTCGCGAAAGGAGAGAGGACCGTGAGGATGAGCGCCAAGTCTCCGGCAGCGGTTGTGGCGGCGGTGCTTTGTCTGGCGTCGGTCGCGTCCGCGGCCACGATCACGACGACCACGGTTGCGGATACGGACCTCAAAGGCTCTCAGAGCGCCAGCCCGACCGGATGGCCGTCCAGCGTCAATTATGGCAGTTCCCCGGACCTGTACCCGACGACAATCGGCCAGACCACGAGCGGCGTGCGCTCGCTGTTCAAGTTCGACCTGACCGGCGTGGGCTCGACGATCAACAGCGCGACGCTGAGTTTCTTCCACACCACGGACGCTACGTTTACCGCGTATCGCCTCACGGACGAGGGATGGACGGAGATGGGCTCCACGTGGTTCAGCAAGGACGGTACGACCAACTGGGCGGCGGCGGGCGGGGACTATGACGGCTCGGCGCCCGTGTCGTCCGGTCTCTCGGCGGCGCAGGCATTCGCCACGTTCGACGTGAAGGCCATCGTGCAGACGATGGTCAACAATCACCAGACGACGGGCTCGTTCCTGGTTGTCAGCGACCAGGCCGCCGGCGCCCGCCTCTGGGCGAAGGAGAACACGGGATACAATGCCGCGTTGCGTCGGCCGACGCTCACCGTCGACAGCACCGCCTCCGTCCCCGAGCCCGCGACGCTGATGCTCCTGGGCACCGGGCTCGTCGGCGCCATGGGCTTCCTCCGCCGGAGATGCATGTCGTAATGCGCCGGGAAGCCGACCGATTCGATTCCACCCGCCCCCGTCTCTGGGGGCGGTTTCTTTTCTGGGCAGGCCGCAGTATCTGCCGCCCGGAGACACACTCTTTCTTGATTCTCGCCCGCGAAGACGGTAGACTTACCGCCTTTGAAGGAGCCCTCCCATGTCCAAAGCGAAGAAGCCCGCCGAGAAGCCGTTCGACGGCCATTTCGGCCCGTATGGCGGGCAGTTTGTTCCCGAGACGCTGATGCGGGCGCTGGTCGAGCTGGAGAAGGCTTATGCCGACGCACGGCGCGACGCGTCCTTCCAGAAGCGGCTCGATGCGCTGCTTGCCGATTACGTCGGCAGGCCGTCGCCTCTCTATTTTGCGGAACGCATGACCGCGAAGCTGGGCGGGGCGAAGGTCTACCTCAAGCGCGAGGACCTGAACCACACCGGCGCCCACAAGATCAACAACACCCTCGGCCAGGGCCTGCTCGCCCAGCGCATGGGCAAGAAGCGCGTGATCGCCGAGACCGGCGCCGGGCAGCATGGCGTCGCCACCGCGGTCGTCGCGGCGCTCCTCGACTTCGAGTGCGAAGTCTACATGGGCGACGAGGACATCCGCCGACAGGAACTCAACGTCTTCCGCATGAAGCTCCTCGGCACGAAAGTTACCGCCGTGCATTCGGGCTCCAAGACCCTGAAGGACGCGATGAACGCCGCGATGCGCGACTGGATGGCGTCGGTGGAGAACACGCACTACATCATCGGCACGGTCGCCGGGCCGCACCCGTTCCCGATGATGGTGCGCGACTTCCAGTCGGTCATCGGCAAAGAGACGCGCGAGCAGATATTGGAGAAGGAATCCCGCCTGCCGGACGCCGTCGTCGCGTGCGTGGGGGGCGGGTCCAACTCGATGGGCATCTTCCACCCGTTTATCGAGGACAAGTCCGTGCGGCTCATCGGCGTCGAGGCGGGCGGCCGAAGCATGAAGCCGGGCGAGCACGCGGCGACGCTGATGATGGGAAAGCCGGGGGTGCTGCACGGGTCGCTGTCGTACGTCCTGCAGGACGAAGACGGGCAGACGGCGGTGGTTCACTCGGTCTCGGCGGGGCTGGATTACCCGGGCGTTGGGCCGGAGCATTCGTGGCTGAAGGACACGCACCGCGCGGAATACGCGGCGATCTCCGATAAGGAGGCGCTCGACGCGTTCGTGGCGCTCTCAAAGCTCGAAGGGATCATCCCCGCGCTCGAATCGGCGCACGCCGTGGCGCACGCGATGAAGATCGCGCCGACGATGCCGAAGGATTCCATCCTTGTCATCTGCCTCTCCGGCCGCGGGGACAAGGACGCGCACGAGGTGGCTCGCATTTTGGGCCGTTCGTTGTAGGGGCACGGCATGCCGTGCCCGCGTTGTTTGACAGAAAGACGGGCACGGCGTGCCGTGCCCCTACGAGAGGAGAAGGGACAACCATGTTCGACAACATCCTCAAGCTCGTGCTCTCCGAGATGGACGCGGATCGCGCGTTCAACGACCTCGTGGCGCGGTGGGAGATCGACCGCTGGTTCTCGTTCAGCGGGATGCTGCGTTCGTGCGAGTACGACGTCGCGAAGATGGTCGAGTACGGTTTCGACGACGCGCGCGTGGAGAAATACCCCGCCGACGGCAAGACGCAGTTCGGCTACTGGACGATGCCGCTGGCCTGGGACCCGGTTGACGCGACGCTGACGATCACCTCTCCGGCGAGCCGCGCGGGAAAGGTCCTGGCGAGCTACAAGTCGATTCCGTGCAGCCTCGTGATGTGGACGCCTTCGACGCCGAAGGGCGGGATCGAGGGCGAGATCGTGGCGATGGAGCGCGGCGACAGCGACGAGGATTACGCGGGCGTGAACGTGAAGGGGAAGTTCCTCCTGACGAGCCGGCGCGCCGCCGCCGTGCGGGCCCAGGCGATCAAGCGCGGGGCGCTCGGCATCATCAGCGACACCTCGCGCTGGCCGCACGAGATGCCGGACGCGGTGGACTGGATGAACGCGTGGTCCGAAGACCCGTGCGGCTGGGGGCTCCTCGCCGGCGACAACAACATCCTCGCCTTCAACATCTCGCACCGCCGGGGCCGGGAGTTGCGCGCCCTCTGCGGGCGCGGGGCCGTGCGCGTGAAGGCCGTCGCCCAGACGAAGCTCTACAAGGGCGCCTTTCCCGCCGCCGTCGGCGCCATTGCGGGCACGACGAACGAGGAGGTGCTGACGCTGGGCCACGGCGCCGAGCAGGGCGCGGTGGACAACTCCTCCGGGTGCTCGGTGATGCTCGAAGCGCTGCGGATCCTGAAGACGCTCATCGACGCGGGGAAGCTGCCGCGGCCGAAGCGCACGATCCGGATGCTCGTCTCGTGGGAGGTCTACGCGACGCTCGCGTTCGTGGCGAAGCACCGGGCCCGCGCGAAGCGCACGGTCGCCGCGGTCTGCATCGACTCGGTGGCGGGCAGCCAGCGGATCAACGCCACTCCGCTCGGGCTTCATCGCAACCCGCACGCGAACTCGTCGTGCACGGACACGCTCATGGCGCTCATCGCCGAGAAGACGTGGCCCGCGCCCGACCGGAGGCATTATTGGTGCGTGGCGCCCTACAGCATGACCGACAACGTGACGGCACACCCGGGCATCGGCATCCCGACGCCGTGGCTGGGGATGATCGGGCATCGGCAATGGCACACGAACATGGACACGCCCGACAAGGTCGACGTCGAGGCGCTGGGGAGAATCTCGGCGCTCGTCGCGGCGTACCTTTACTTCCTCGCGAACGCCGGCGAGCGCGAAGCGTCGTGGATGGCGGACGCGACCTCGGCCGACTGGCGGATGCAACTGGCGCGCGCGGGGGTCGAGCTTTCGGCGAGCCTGGACAAGTCGCCCGACGCCGCGGCGCTCGCGCGGACGCAGGCGGCGGGGCTCGAGCGTGTGGAGTACCTGCGGATGCTCGGCAAGAAGGCGATCGTCTCGTCGCGGCGGTTCAGCGCGAAGAAGAGCGCCTTCCTTGACCGCGACGTCGACCAGGCCGTGAACATGCTCAACGAGGCCGCCAACGACGAGCGCGAGCACGTCGAGAGCACCGGCCGCGAGATCGCCGAGCGCAACGGCTGGCGGCTCGCGCTCCCCGACGCCGAGCCTTCGGACGAGATGAAGCGCGCCGCGGCGATGATCGTCGAGCGCGCGGAGATGGGCCCCATCGCCTTCGACGGCATCCCGCTTTCGAAGCGCGTCGATCTCGACGACACGCGCTGGGGCGGTCAGATCCAGACCGTGCTCATGTGGTGCGACGGGAAACGGACCCTCGCCGAAGCCGTCCGCCTCGCCTCGCTCGAAGCTTCCGGGCCGATGGGCAAGGACATCGTCGATCAGATCGAGCGTTGCGCAAAGCTTGGGCTGGTGCGGATCAGGAAAGCGTGAGCCGCAGGGGGGCGCTTTCGCCGCGCTCGCGGTCGCAGGGGAGGGAGCCGTTCATTACGGCCGGGATTGCCCGCGATAGTAACGCAGCCCTTCCGCGAACGCGACGAGGTTCTCCCAGGGCACGCCGGGCGTCACGGAGCTGGAGGAGCCGAGGAAGAGGCCGGTGCGGGGGCCTTTCTCCACGAGCCACTTCATCTCCCGGCGGACGTCGTCGGGGGCGCCGAGCGGCAGCGTGCGGGTGACGGAGACGCCGGCGACGATGATGAGATCACGGCCGTCCTTCGTCTTCATCCGGCAGATCTTCTCGTAATCCATCCCGTCTTCATACTGAAACCCCTGGAACCCGGCGAGGCCGACGTCGAGGAGGCGTGGGACCATCTCCGTCAGGTTGCCGTCGCAGTGCCAGATCAGCCGCACGCCCGCGTCGAAGAGCGGCCGGAGGCAGCGCGCGAAGTGCGGGAACCAGAGGCGGTCGAGCGAGCGGATATTCACCAGCATCCCGTGCGAGTCGGCCATGTCGTGATCGAGTCGGCAGAGGGGCGGGAGATTCCCTTCCGCATACGCGCGCGCGGCGGCGCGGTTGTGAAGGAGCGCGAGGTCGGCCTGAAGCGAGAAGTGCCGCTCCATCACCTCCGGGTAAAGGCCGTAGGCCATGAAGTAGGGGACGTATCCGTACCGGCCGTAGGCGAAGCGCGGGAAGCGGACAAAGGCGTAGCCGGTCTTGAGGATGCCCGGCCCGAAGAACGCCTGGAGCTTCGTCTCGCCGTCGAGGATTTCGCGGACGCGCCGTCCCTCGTCGAACTCCGCGATCTCTCTCGCGAGCGCGGGAAAGATGAACCGCTCGATGTGCTCCGAGCACGCCTCGGGGGAATCGATGACGATGCCGTCGAGAAGGACGCGTTCGTTTCCGGTGGTGGCGCCCAGATCCTGCGAGTTGTAGCCGGCCTTGCCCATCGAGAGCGGGTTGTCGGGGATCCACTGGTCGATCGCCGCGACGCCGAGCGCGCGCTGCATGGCGAGATAGACCCGCTCGGGGTCGCGGACGTAATCGCCCGGCTTCGCCCCGGCCAGCCGCTCGATCGCGGCGTGCTCCATGATGTTCGCCGCGAACGCCGGGATGCCGTGCGCCGGTTTCTGGAGGATCGTGTCGAGGGCGACCTGAGCGCCTTCCGAAAGCTCCATCGGGTCAGGTCCCCCGGTATCCCGCCTTGCGCCAGATCTTCCGCGCGCAGGCGAGCTGCTCGCGCGTGGGCGTCACCTTGCCGAGGATGCTGCACCAGGGATCGGAAGGGCGCTTCTTCGTCGGGTCGGGGTTCCAGTCGTCCGCGCGGAACCGCTCGCGGTCGGCCTTGCGCCGGAAGTCCGGCACGTCGAGCGTGTTCGAGTCGTTGAGGGCGCTGCGATAGGCGAGGATGCCCACGAGGCTCATGGTGACGCCGCGGTAGACGTCCATCCACGGCGGCTTTCCGGTGCGGATCGCGTCGGCGAAGTGGCGGTTCATGAAGAAGTCGCCGCCCCCGTGTCCGGCGCGGCGGGCCTCTTCGGCGTATTCGGGGAACTCGGGCCGATAGACCTGCTCGACGGGCGCGGTGCGCTTTTCGTGGTATTGCTCCAGGCGCAGGCGGAGCATGTTGGGATCGCCCTCGCGGAGGTTCTCCATCTGGCCCTTCGAGCCGTGGATGCGCACCCAGCTTCCGTGTCCGCGGAGGAAGTACTGGAGGATCTTCGTGACGGCGCCCGAGTCCATGCGGCAGAGGATGACGCTCGCGGCGTCGCTGCGCACGGGCCGGCGCCGGAAGACCGGGTCGTCCCGGCGCCAGGGCATGACGAATCCGTTGACCTTCACCGGCCGCGTGTCGGTGATGAACATCATCGGCCCCATCGTATGCGTGCAGTAGTAGGTCGCGGGCAACCAGTTGCGCCAGTGGTCGACGCCGGGCGAGATGCGGTTCCAGAAGTCCGCGTCGTCCGGGTGGATGTATTCCCCCTCGCCGTACGTGAACTCGCCGATGCGGCCGCTCCGGTAGATCCGGCGCATCTCCTGGTTATAGGCGGTGTAGGGATAGTTCTCCGCGAACATGTAGGTGAGGCCGGACTTCTCGACCGCCTCGACGAGCGCGACGCCCTGGGCCGGCGTGAAACACGCGGAGGTCTCGCTCATGACGTGCCTGCCGGCGGCGAGCGCGCGGATCGCGAACGGGGCGTGATCGGTGAAATAGTTGGCGAGGATCACCGCGTCGAGGTCGTGTTCGAGGAACTTTCCGTAATCGGCGTAGGCCGCGACCTTCCGCCCCGACGCGGCAAGCCGCCTCGCGGCGTCCTTGCGCCTCGCGTCGTCCCGGTCGCAGAGCGCGACGAGATTCATGCCGACGAGTTCGCCCGTCCCGAGGGCGAACGACATCCCGCGCCCCGCCCCGACGACCCCGACCCGCAACGTCTTCCTGCGTCCCGGCATGTCTTTCCCCCGCGGTGGTTTCCGTCTCCGTGGCGCAGGATTGTACGTCGAGAGGGGCGGCGTGTCAACGTCGATGGAAGATGAAGAGCACGCGCGCGATGAGCGCGACGGAGAGGAGCAGCGAGAGGACGACGAAGGTCCAGAAGGCGATGGCGCCGTAGTTGGTCTCGGAGGGCGACAGCGCGCGAACCGGGGCGACGACCGGCATCGGCATGTTGCCGGTGAGCCCGGGGAGCGAGTCGGTCTGGCGCTCGCCGGAGTACATCGCGAGCTGCCGCCGGTGAAGCTCGGCCGTGTCGACCTGCCGCCGGCCGCCGACGCCGGTGGCCAGGAGCGAGTTTTTCGGCCGGTATTCCTCGGGCGGCCGAGGGACGACGGTGAGCCGGGGCGGGGCGAAGTCCTGCGGACGCTTGAGCTTCGGCGGAATCGCCGGGTGCGCGCACGACGGGGCATTGTCCTCGGCACGGACGGCCGCCGAGGCCAGCGCCACGATCAGGATGAGTGCCCCAAAGCGAACCGCCGTCATGGTCTCTCCGTCGCGCTCACGGCGCGTTCCAGTAGACGATGCTCACCGGGTTCCAGACCACGGGCAGGTAGAGCCCGTAGCTCGCGCTGGGGTCCAGCAGCCGGTAGTCGTAGTTGAAGATGCAATGATTGGTCCCGTAGACGACGTCCTCGTTGCGCGAGATGACGCACCCGTTGAAGGCGAGGTCCCCGGAGCCCGACGTCATCATCGCCACCTGGTGGTTCGTGTAGAGGGCGGCGTTGACCTGCGTGATGGTGGTGCTGGAGACGGTCTTGTAGGCCGGGGTGCCCGTCGGGACGTTGCCCGCCCAGTTGGTCGAGGTGAGCGTCGCCGGGATCGTGAAGTCGCTGATCGCCGTCCGCGGGGTGTAGGCCCCGTCGCCGTCGGTGTCCTCGCCGGTGCCGGGGATGGCGTCGCCGACGCTCTTGCCGGAGGGGATGAGCCCCTGCGCCTGGTGCCACGCGGTGTATTTGCTGGCGGTCCAGACGCCGTCGCCGTCGATCGTGTCGTCGTCGGAAGTTCCGGAGACGCCGTCGCGGCCGGTCCTGGTGTTCGGCAACTGGTCCGCGCCGCCGTCTTCCTTGGACTCGTTGCGGGAATCGGTGAGCCAGCTCGAGACCTCCGACTGCCACGTGCTGTCGGTGTAGTTGCCGATGACGACGCTCTTCCTCGCGAAGAGCCCGAGGGCGTCCTTGGTCCCGTTGGTGGCGAGCCACGACTCCATCAGCGCCTGGGTCGGGCTTGACGGCGGGGTGGCGGGCGGGTTCACGTAGGTGATGTCTTTGGGGATATAGACGTTGCCGCCCGAGTAGATGCAGCCCTGGCCCGTAACGACGCCCGAGATGATGACGCTTCCGCGCACCACCACCGGCCCGTGAATCGTGATCGGCGACGCGGTCGTGCCCACAAGGTAGAGGTTCTGCGGCTCCGAACTGCAGTCGCCCTGCACGGCGTTCACGACGGTCGTGCTGCCGATCTTGATATACGACCCCTGGGACTTCGCCAGCGTCTCGTACATCGTCAGGTCGGTGAGGTTGGGCATGGTGATCTGGCCCTGCGTCGACGCCGTGGGGGAGGTGTTGTCCTGCCAGGCGTGAATGCCCTTGTTGGTGCCCACGTCGGCCTGCGCGCAGTGCCCGGCGGTGCAGTCGGCCTGCGTCCACACGGCGTTCACGGTCCCCTGCATGTTCCCGGCGTTCACGATGTTCCACCACGAATAGACGCCGCCGTCGTCGATGTAGCCGCTGAAATGGCCGCCGGAGAGGCTCTGGAACCGCGGGATGCCGTTGACCGTCGCGTGGTAGTTGCCTCCGTCGAACGGGCCGTTCGCCCGGACGTTGCCGTTGGCGATGATCGTGTCGCCGAAGTACCAGCCCCAGTTGTTGATGAAGTAGACGTAGTCGAACACGTGGCTGCGTCCCGTGCTCATGCGCACCACCGCGTTGATCGTGCGGCTCACCGTCGTCGCGCTGCCCTTCGCCGGGATATAGCCGGTGCAGGTGACGGCGAGGTCGCGCGTGTTCGCGTCGACGACGGTCACGGAACTCACCACGGAATCGTATTGCCCGAGCGAGACGCCGTCCTTCGTGAGCCACGCGCCGTCGGCGAGCGTTTGCCCGCCGAGGGCGTCGTACCAGGTGAAAGGCTGATCGAGCCGCGAGCACGAGCGCACGTCGCGCACCTGGCGCACGAGATCCTGCAATCCCGCCTGCGCGACATAGAGCGCCTGCGTGCGGCGCGCCTGGAAGTCGGCGTTTCGGCTGTCCACCTGCGACAGCAGCAGCTCCGTCAGGCAATACGCCGCCCCGACCACCACGAGAAGCAGCACCACCACGAGCACGCTGCCGCGCCGGGTTTCACGAATGGATTTCATCGCTGTCGCTCCTTCTCTCTCTCTTCTGCTCCGCCGTCAGTTGAGGCTGGCGCAGTACGTGAGCATCCGCACCTGCGAGCCCTGGATTGCCGGCAGGGCCTTCACCTGGGCCATGGTCATCGAGGCGAGCGCCGAAAGCGTCTGGGGCGTCTGCGGACGGCAGGCGTAGACCTCGATGAGGATCAGCCCCGGCAGCGACTCCTGCGCCGAGATCTTGATCGCGATGGTCTGCGAGGTCAGTATCGCCGTCCCGTCCTCCGCCAGCACGTCGCCGTACTGCAGGTCGAGCATTCCCTCGAGCACCTGCTGGATCGCCAGCGTCGACCGCGCTTTGTCCCGCGACGCCGAGTCCGCCGAGCAGGCCGCGCCGAGGCAGGCCGCCAGCGTCATCGCGAGGATGACGATCATCACCGTCGCGATCATCACCTCGATCAGCGTGAAACCGCCCGTGCGCGCGCGCATGTCCGCTCCGTTCGTAAAACCCCGGTCCCCATTAAAGCCGAAAGCCCGTCGCTCGATGGAGCACGGGCCGCGGAAGGAACGCTCGCGTCGCGCCCTTTCGGCAACCCGGCCGGGCGAAAGAGGGGACAGGAGCCTTTTGTCCGTCCCTTCTTCCGTCCCCGTGGCTTTGCGTCCCCCGGTTACCCGAGGTTTGCCTTTTTCGAGGACGTCCTGCTTCTTACTACTCTATTATCGGATGGCCGGGGACTCCTCCTTGAGCTTGCCCTCACAGTGACTCATCCACTAACTTCCATACCACAGGAAAGCGCCTCCGTCAACCCGGAAGGCCGGTTTTCGCGGTGCCAATCTTTTGCACCGCGGGTTCAAGCTTTTACCCCCTGCGCCTTTCGGCCTGCGCGTTGTCCGTGCCTCGCCCGGGGGCGCGGAAGGCCCCGGGAACTTTTTTGCGGATTGCCTCAAGTGATTTCAGGGGGGGGCCGATATGAGAGGTGCAACAAGCATCCTCGAAAAGGCAAACCTGGGGAAACCCGGGGGCGCAAAGCCAGGGGCCCTGAGATTCAAACGGACCGCCCGGCTGCCGAAGGGATGTAAGGTTTCCCGTGGCGCTTGAAAGGCCACCCCTTCGGTGTCGATCGGGGTGGCCTTTTTCATTGCTCTTTGATGAGAAGCGAGAGAGGCAGAAGTTGTCCGGGCGGCCTGGGGCGCGTTTCGGCAAGTGGCTGGGACGGGGCTCCGGCGGGGACGGTCGGACAACGCGTTGCGGCGGACGTGAAAACGGACGCCGACCCGAAGCATCGCCCTGGAGAGGGCACGGCAGCGGGCAGAGAGCGAAATCCGTCCCCTGTTTCGTCTGCTCTGTCCGCAGCCACTCATCCACGTCGCGAGAGATTGCTCCCGCGGCGATGAGTGTGGGGCAGGCATTCGCGCCTGTCCACCGAATAGTTCCTTGGAAAATTGGCCTGGTCCGTTGATGGGCTACCTACCCACAACCCCCCCGCTGCGTGAAAACGCAGATTGCTCGTTGGCGGGCCGGGCCTTAATATTCGCCCCTTGCGGGCGATCCGTAAATTGCCGGAACGGGGAGACGCGATACCTACCCACAACCCCCCCGCTGCGTGAAAACGCAGATTCGCGTCTCCGAAGGTCCGGCAGTTTTTTTGTACCCCGGCCCCCCCGGAGCCTGCCCGGATAGCCCAAGTCCTGGATGTCATTCTGGGTCCCGGCTTCAGCCGGGGCGAAGAATCCGGCCTGCATCTCCGCAAGATCCTTCGCTTCGCTCAGGATGACAACGAAAGAGACGGGCCTCGCAATGACGGCGTTGGCGGTTACTTCTTCCAGCGTTTGAGGTTGGGCAGGACGTCCTCGGCCATCGCGCGGGCCTGGGGCTCGGTCATGCCCATCTTCGGGGCGAAGGAGGCGAGCTTGTCGATCATCTCGTGGAGCGTCAGGTCGGAGGTGAACCGGCCCTTCTGGTAGCAGTAGCAGCAGTACTCGGTGCTCGGCTTGCCGGTCGATTCCGTTCCGAAATGCTTCGGATCCGACATCGGCATGGCGCAGCTCTGGCACAGGGCTCCTTTGGGGGCGGGCATGGGCGTCTCCTTATAGTAGCCGTTCAAACCGTATCTCCGCGCGGCGCAATCCTCACTTGACGGTGATCGACTTGTCCGGCTGGACCAGCTCGAACGGGCCCATCTGGGCGCTCACTTCGACGGTGACGGCGCCCTTGAGTCCCGCGGGGACTTTCCACGAAAACGAGCTGAGCCCGGCATCGTTCACCGTGATGGCGCCGCCGCCGACGGTCTTGCCGTCCTTGTCCTTGATCGAGAGCGTCGGCGCCGGCGGGCGCTTCCCGTCGCAGAAGGCGCCGGGGATGTACATCTCCGACGAGCTTCCGATGAACCGGATGTAGAACTTCGTGGTGCCGCCCGAAGCCGGCTCGCCGGCGACGCGGGCCGCGATCTTCGAGCCGATCATCAGGACCTTGTCCTGCTCGGCGTCCACGGTGATCGTGGCCAGCGTCTCGAGCCCGCCCGCGGTGCTGCGCATCTCCCAGACCTTCCCCTTCTCGTCCTTCTTGAAGAGGCTGATCGACTTGACGAAATACTGTCCCGGCTTGATCGGCGACGGCTTCGAGGTCACCGTGATCTTGCCGCCCTTCTCCCAGACGACGTCCGCCGTCACGTCGTCGGACTTCAGGCGAATCGTCGTGGGCTTCGCCGCCGCAAAGGCGACCGCCGCGACGAGGAGGGCGCAGGCGCATCCGAGGACGATCCGTCTCATGTCGCTTCTCCCTTTCTACGGTTGCTTCATGGACTGGATGCTCTTCGACAGCTTGCACTCGAACGGGCCGAGGAAGGCCTGGACCTCGACGTCGTATTTGCCCTCCCAGCCGGCGGGGTGCTTCCAGGTGAACCAGGCGTATCGTCCTTCGCGCAACTGCGAGGCGCCGCTCGCCAGCACCTTGCCGCTCTCGTCCTTGATGGCGACGTTGGGCATGGTGAAGTTCTTTCCGTCGACGTAGGCCCAGGGGAAGTACATCTCGCTGTCCATGCCGCGGATGACGACGGAGACGGCGACGACCTTGTTGCCCGGCGGGTCCTCGGCGGGCTTGCCCTCCACGACGAGCGCGAACCCCTTGCCGAGGAGCATCACCTTCTCCTGCTCGGCCTCGACGGTGATGTTGGCGTCCGAGCCGAACGTGCCGTTCGAGCGCAACTCCCACGCCTTGCCCTTCTCGTCGTTCTTGACGAGCGAGATCCCGCTCACCCAGTAGGTTTCCGGTTTGATGGGCTGGGGCTTGTTCGTGAGGGTGAGCTTGCCGCCCTTCTCCAGGGCGATCACCGCGGTCAGCTTCTCGACGGCCAGGCGGATCGTCGTGGGCTTCGCGTCGGCCCACGCGAGCGTCCCGGCCAGCAGCACAAGCACGACGACGACGCGCTTCATGGCGGGCCCTCCTGTGATGTTATTGCAGGCCCCTTCATCCGGGCCGATGCGCCCCCTATTCTATGGACGGGAAACCCGCGCGTCCATTCCAATATTCCCGCCCCGGAAGCCGGAGGCGGATGAGGCTACTTGCCCGGCAGGTACGGCCCGCGCCACGCCCCGCCGCCGAAGGTGGTGACGACGATGACCTTGTGGTTCGACGGCTCGAAGGCGACGTTCTGCGGGCCGCCGAACGGGAAGCTCTCGAACGGCTGCCACGTCTTGCCGGCGTCGGTCGAATACCAGAGCCCGTGCCCGTCGCCGCAGGCGTAGAGGAGGTTCGAGTCGTCCGGGTGAATGGTGATCGTGGAGCCCTCGTAGAAGGTCGGGTTGCACCACTTCGCGAAGTCATCGTCGCCGACGAGCCTCGTCCACGTGGCGCCGCCGTCGGTGGTTTTGTAGATGCCGCCGACGCTGTGGCCGGGATAGGAGCTGGCGTTGACGTAGATCGTGTTCGGGTTCTTCGGGTCGAGCGCGAAATCCGTTGCGCGGTAGAACTTTGCCGAGGCGCTCGCGTCCTTCCACGAGTCGCCGCCGTCGGTCGTGACCCACAGGCCGCCGGCCACGGGGAAGTTGCTGCCGTTGCGGATGGCCGTGATGAGGCAGTAGAGCTTCGTCCCGTCGGCCGAGAACCTCAGCCGCAGGCAGTGCATGTTTCCGGGATTGCCCAGGCCGTTCGACTTCTTCTCCCACGTGGCGCCGCCGTCGGAGGACTTGTAGACGCCTCCCTCGTAGAAGGCCGCGTAGAGGACCGTCCTGCCCTGCGGGCTCTTCGGGTCCGCCGCGACGCTCGTGCACGGGAGCTTCGGCTGTCCCCGGCCGAGGACCTTCCATGACGCGGCGAAGTCGTCCGAGACGCAGACGCCGCCGGCGTGCTGGGGCTGGTTCGCATCGAGGTGCTGCCAGTGCGGGATGTCGTGCCGGTTCGACGTCGCGGCGTAGACGCGTCCCTTCACGCGCGGGTCGAAGGCGATCTCGTAGAACGTGTTCGACCACGGGCAGCCCTCGGCCGACCAGATCCACGTGGCGCCCTTGTCGGCGGTGCGCGAAAAGCCGACGTCCGTGTAGCAGATGTAGGCGCGGTTCGCGTCGTACGGGTCGAAGTAATATCCCCAGAGGCTGGTGACTTCGAGGCCGATCGTGCGGAGGCGGAATCCCGGGTCGCCCGGCTTCACGCCGATGGGGTCGTTCTGGCACTGGAACCACCTGCGCCCGCCGTCGTTCGAGCGGTAGAAATCGCCTTCGCTCGTCATCAGCACGACCTCGGGGTTCGACGGGTCGATGCCGATCCCCAGGTGGCCGATGGTGTAACTCCAGTGCAGGAACGTCTGCGTCCACGCGACGTCGACGTTGCGTCCGGCGCCGGTCATGTGGAAGATGGGCGCCCAGGACTTGCCGCCGTCGGCGGTGCGCCAGACCTCGCGGTGCTCTTCCGTGGCATAGGCGACCTGTCCCTGGCCGGCGGGCATGAGGATGTCCTTCTGGTTGGCCCAGGGCTGCGACTTCGCCCACGTCTTGCCGAGGTCGGTGGACCAGAACGTGCCGGAGCCCTCGACGATGGCGGCGAGGATGTCGGGGTGCGTCTCGCTGCGCTTGCCGCGCGTGGGATCGGCCGCGGCGAGCGCGATGATCTTGCCGCCGGGCGAAGTCGCAAGGGCGACCGGGTCCTTGCCCGAGCCGGCCATGTAGTGCATCACCTTGCCCTCCGCGGCGAAATAGGCGCTGTCCGCCGCCGCGGCAAGGCCGCCGCAGGCGGAGCGGCCGAGCGGCTTCCAGTCGCCGAAGCGGCCGTCCGCGCCGAACGATGCCGCCCAGACTCCCGAGTCGGATCCGACGACGACCTGCGCGGGCTTCGAGCTCGCGACGACGATGTGCGTGATGCCCTTCGCCGGGCAATTCGCGACGGGCGTCCAGGTCGCGCCCCTGTCGCGGCTGATGCGGAGCAGTTCTCCGTTGACCCAGAGCGCCGTGTCCTTGTCGAGGAACGCCGGACGGCACTCGCGGCTCGAGCGGAGCTGCTTATAATGGATGAGTTCCCACGTCCGTCCGCCGTCGACCGAGCGGTACGACCCGCTCATGTCGCAGGAGATGAACATCATCTTCGCGTCGAAGGGCGAGAGGGTGGGCGTGTACATCCCCCCGGCGCCGCCGAGGCCCATGACGGTCCACTTGTCCGCGGCCTGTGATGCCGACGCGAGACACGATGCGAGCGCGAGCAGGACGATGAGCTTCTTCATGGCGAGACCTTTCTGTTGTGCGAGACGATCCTAATACGCTGCTCGCGTAATCGAACGTCTCGCGGATCATGGCTTCCTCAGATCATAGCACGCCACGTTCTTCCCCGTGCGGACGAAGAGGAATCCGTCGGAGAAGGCGGGGCTGGTCCAGGAGGCGAGGCCGAGGCCGGCCTTGTCGAGAAGCTCATGCTTGTCGGGCGAGGCCTTGATGAGGAAGAGCCACGGGCCGACCTCGGCGAGCAGCTTGCCGTCGGCGAGGATGGGGCTGGAAGGCTCGGCGCCGGGGCCGAGCGGCTCGTCCCACGCGACCTTGCCCGTCTCGATTTCGACGCACACCGCGCGGCCCTTGTTCTTCTCGCCGAAGCCCTCGGTTCCGTTGCCGCCGCCCACGGCCCAGACGTGCTTGCCCGAGATGAGGACACTCGCGCCCCACTCGATCAGCGGCACGCTCCAGAGCTTCTCCGCGCCGTCGGGCTTGAGGCGATAGGCGACGAGGCCGATATCCTTGCCCGAGGTGCAGAAGACCGCGACGTCTCCCGAGACCACGGGCGTCGAGCCCGTCGTCCCCGCGGGCACGGACCAGACGGTCTTGCCGTCGGCCGGGTCGACCGCCGCGAGTTTTCCCCCCGCGGCGGCAAGGAGCAGCGTCCTGCCGCCGGAGGTCCAGGCCACGGGCGACGCGGCCTCGTCGCCGAGGGCGCGGTTCGACCATGCCACCTCGCCGGTCTTCACGTCGAGCGCCACGAGCTGCGACTCGTTCCCCACCACCAGCTTGTCGCCGAGGAGAAGCGCCGAGGAAGAGCGGTTATGCGTGTTCGAGGGCGGCCCCAGCGGCTTCGACTTCCAGGCGATGCCGCTCATCCAGCCGAGGGCGGTGAGCTCCGCGCGCGTCAGCGTGCGCACGGCGATGGGCCTGTCGAAGCGGCAGTTATAGAAGACGAACACCTTGCCCTCGGCCACGACGGGTTGAGAGAAGCCCCCCTTGTCGCCGCCCGGGATCGGCTCGCTCTCCCACGCCTTCTTCGGGCCTTCCTTGGGGAAAGAATCGACGAGGGTCGGAGAATCGGGCGCCACCCCGTCCCGGTTCGGCCCGCGCCATTGCGGCCAGTCGGCGGCCTGCGCGGACGCCGCGACGACGGCGAATGCGGCCAATGCGAGGAACGCTCGACGCATATAAGGTCTCCTTGATCTTGGGTGAAGCCCGGCGCGCCATCACCTCCGGCCGGCACGAAATATCAATCATATCCGTAATCGGACGGCTTGGCAATCTGTCCTGAAAAAGTGCGACTTCTCGATATCGGCGGCGGACAGGTCCCTCTCCCGGCCCCGGGGATCGCCCTGGGCGCAATGAAAAGGGCCGCCCGGCGTGGGGACGGCCCTTGTGTCCAGGTGCGGCGGAACGCTGCTCTTATTTCGCTGCCGGGGCGGGGGCGCCCTGCGTCTTCTTCGCCAGTTCGCTCACGAAGACCTGCAGACGCTCCTGGAGCTTGCTGATGGTCGACGTGGCGTCCGACGTCTGGGACGCGACCTTCTTGGCCTCGTCGCTGAGCGGGTTGGTGATCTTCTTCGCCTGCTCGGCGAGCGTCTTGACCTGGTCCTGGTACTTGGCGATCTCCGCCTTGCACGTCTCGATCTTGGCCTTGAGATCGTCCACCGACAGCTTCGACGCTTCGGCCTTCACCTGGTCGAGCGTCTGGTCGGTCGAGGCCTTGCTTCCGCATCCCGCCATCAGCGCCACGAGCATCAACGAGCATCCCAGCAGCACGGTCTTCGTCACGTCCTCTCCTTCGCAAAGGCACGTCATGGCGATGCCGACGATCGGCATTCGTCCGGGCAGGCTACTCCGCAAACTCCCGTGCCAGTTCCTCAGCCCAGGGCTCGAGCCAGCCGAGGTCGTCGGCGAGGTCGAGGAGGGTGTAGCGGTTGCGCATGAGGCGGGAGTAGCGGATGGCGTTATAGGTGTCGAGGCGGCTGACTTTGAGGTCCTTCGCGCGGGTGGGACAGCCGGCGGCCGCCATGTATTTCTCCAGTTCCGCGCGCGGGCGCAGGAATCGCTTCACGTCCGCCCACACGTCGTCCCAGTGGTCCCGGAGCGTCGCAAGCTGCTTCTCCTTCTCCTCCCACGAGATCGCCTTCTTTGCGGTCTCCTCGAACGTCTTCGCGGCCACGGCGCCGTAATATCGGTCGACCAGCGCGCGCAGCTCGTCGGCGGACTTGTGCTGCTTCTTCGCCTTCGCGAGGTCCACGTCGGCCGGAGTCAGCCTGAGCGCGCGTTCGTAGAGGTCCGCCGCGATGAGCGTGCCGACGCCGACGCGGGCGCCGTGAAGCTCGGTGGGGCGGCCGGCCAGGTCGTCCATCATCTCCCAGTAGTGCGCGATGAGATGCTCGGAGCCGCTCGACGGGCTCGACTCGCCGACGATCGCCATCGAGAACCCGGAGTTCATGATCGCCTCGGCGAGCATCTGCACCGCGTCGGGATCGCGCGCGCCCAGCTCCGCCGCGTGCGAGAGATAGTAGTCCTCCTGCCGCCGAGTCATCTCCTGGGGCACGCCGCAGAAATAGGTTCCGCGCAGGCGGTGCGACAGGCGCCAATCGGCGTTGCAGACGTTCTTGGAGAGAAGGTCGCCGAGCCCGGCGCGGATCATCTCGATCGGCGCGTCTTTGAGAATGTCGACGTCGGCGAACACCGCGGCGGCGGGACGGATGTTCTGGGTGGTCTTGAAGCCGGCGACGGAGAGGGCGGAGATGCTGGAGGTGTAGCCGTTCATGCTGGGCGCGGTGGCGACGACGACGTAGGGAATGTCGAGCCGGGTCGCGGCCCACTTGGTCAGGTCGTTCATGGTGCCTGAGCCCATGACCATGAGGAACTTGACGTCCTTGGGCAGCAGCGCGCGCAGCTCGTCGGAGGCCTCGACCGTGCCGTGCAGCTCGCCGGGCTTGTCGAAGCAGACGATGTCGTAGAAGATGCCGGGGCGGTCGAGGACGGGGAAGAGGTGCTTTTCGGCGAGCGGGCGGATGTTTCGGTCGAAGACGAGTGCGAATCGGCCGGAGAGGCCGAGCTTGCGCAGCGTGAACGGGATGTTGCGCATGATGTCCGAGCCGACCTCGACGTGGCGCACCTCGATGCGGTGTCGCCGGCCGCAGTCGCACTGGAAATCCAGCCCCACGAGCTTGGCCGGCCCTTCGCCGGATCGCGGGACGAACTTCCCCTCATTCGCTTTCGAGGGTTGCATTCTCTTCGCCCTCCTTGGCCGCCTTCGCGTCCGGCTCCGCCGCCGGGTGCTTCGACGTGCGTGTCAGCCAGACGCCGAAAAAGATCGTGAACACCCCGAGGATCTGCACGACGCTCGGGCATTCGTGCGCCGGCATAATCGCAAAAACGAGCAACGCCGTGATGGCCGGCGAGATGTTCTGATAGATGATCGTATGCAGCGGCCCGACGCTCTTCACCCCGAAGTAATAGAAGACGATCGAGAGCGTGGAGGCCGGCAGCACCGCCCAGGCAAACCCTCCCCATCCCTTGACGAGGCTGATCGCCGACCAGTCCTGCGCGAACATCGAATACGCGCAGAAGGGCAGCAGCGCCAGCGTCGCCCAGACCATCGCCCACGCCGTGATCGTCACCGGCGGCAGGAACGGCAGCGCGCGCCGGCAGAAGATCCCGTTCAGGGCCCAGCAGTTCGACGCGACCAGCATGATGGCGTCGCCCAGAAGCCGCTTCAGGTCCCAGCCGCCCGTCGCCGACGTGCCCGCGCCCGGCGTGGCGCCGTAAAGCGCGATCGCCGCAACCGACCCGAAGCATATCGCGATGCCGAACCATCCCCGGCGACCCGTGCGTTCCATGCCGAAGGCCGGCATCCAGATCGCCGTCATCACCGGGCCCGTGCCGATGATGAGCGCGGTGTCCACCGGTGTCGTCAGGCTCAGCGCGAAGGTGAAAAGCAGGTGATAAAGCCCTATGCCCACGACGCCGATGATGATCGTCTTCTTGATTTTACTCCACGGCTCGCGGAACGGCTCCCCTAATAGCGGAAGAAGGGCGAAAAGCACCACCGCCGAAAGGAGCATCCGCAGCCAGCAGAATGCGAACGGCGAGAAACCGCCCTCGGGCGAAAGTGAAGCCTTGATGAGGACAAACGCAAGCGCCCAGGTGGTAAAGACACCGAACAGAATGGGGTCGGTGTACCAGTGCTTTCGCAAAGCAGGCCTCCGCGCAGAACGTGACAATCATAGCAATCGTCTGCGCCAAATCAACCGAAATCACTGTCCGGCAACGGGTTGTAGAGAGCGGGGCGAGCTGGGACGATGGCCTTGACGGTTGAGTTATGTGCCGAATAGGCTACTCGGCCGGCCATAGGCCGACCTCCGCACAAAAACGGCGATTTCAGCATCGCAACGTGGATTTTAGGACTTGGTTATGCCGATACAATGGTGTGAGCGGCGAGGGGCAAACGCGGTATGTCCTGACGCTGCACACCGGCCTCCACCAGACGGACTCGCCATGAAAAATCAGGTGCTCCTCATCCTGAAGCCCTCGCCCGCGAGGGAATCATTGACGCAACTCCTTACTCAGCAAGGATTTGAGGTTGAGGCCCAGCCCTCGACCTTCCGTGCTGTTTCGGGGCTTGCGAGGCACCCGCGCGACATCGTCATCATCGGCCTCGACGATCTTCTGGACGAAGAGCTTGAGGTCGTCAAGGTTATCCGTGATGAATCGCCGCAAGTTCATATCCTGTTGACGTTTACGGTGACGAATCGCCGCAAGGCAATCGTTGCCCTGGAGATGGGCGCGGATGGCTACGTGCTGGAGCCGCTGAAGGGCGAGGAGGTCGTCGCGACGCTGAGGCATCTGAATGCGTCGCCCTCGGCAAGCACGGTGGAGCCGGCGCAGCCGCTGGTTGAGGAGAGGGATTTTGCATCGCCCGCGCCCAAGGCTCCGGTCCAAGAGCAGCCTCGTCCGGCGCAGGCGCAGGATTTTGCCACAGTTCCTTCGAGGAGCGCGCCCGAGAAGTCCCCGGCGCCCGAGATGTCCAAGGAGGATCGCAAGCCGACCGTGATTCCCCGCGCGGCGCTCCTGGAGACGCCTGCGACGGCGATGGTGCAGCCGGACCTTTCGGCCGACCGCGTGGCGTCGCTGCGGAAGCTTGGGGCGAGCGTGGCCCATGAGATCAATAACCCCCTGACGACGCTGAGCGGGTGGATTCAACTGCTCCTCAAGAAGGCGAACGGCAACCAGGACCTGCGCCGGACGCTGGTGAACATGAAGGAAGAGGCCGACCGGATCGCGGACGTGGTGCGGCAGCTCAGCGCCATCAGCGAGCCGGACCTGGCCGGACGCGGGCCGGTGGACATCAACACGCTGGCCGATTCGATCGTCGAGGCGTTCACGAACATGAACGGCAACTCGAAGATCCGCGTGAAGAAGATCTTCACCTCGGCGCCGCCCTCGGTGAAGGCCGACAAGGACCTGCTGGTGCGCGCGGTGTGCGACCTGCTCCACTCGAGCTACCTCGGCCTCGGCAACTCCGGGTCGCTCGTCTTCACGACGACCGCCACGGGGGACGCCGCGGAGTTTCACGTCTATGAGCCCGGCAGCCAGGTGTCGCTCGACGCGCTGAGGCGCGGCATGAGTTCCGTGGACCTGGGCGACAGCGAGAAGATCGGCCAGGACCTGATGCTCGCGCGCTGTCAGGAAATCATCACGAGCCACGGCGGCACGTTCACCGCCGAGTGCGACCCGAGGGAGGGGCTGAATTTCACGGTTCGGCTGCCTCGGGTTTCCGACGGCGGGAAGTAGCAGGATATCCATTCCCTCTTCCGAAAGAGGAGGGAGATAGAGCCGTAAGAGTGTTAGGGAGGTCCGATGACGACGAACCGCGTGCGCATCGCCGTCGCCGACGACGAGGAGAAGATCTGCGAGCTTCTTCAGGCCGTGCTCTCGGACGAGGGGTACGCCGTCGACACGTATTCGTACAGCCTCGAGTGCCTGGCGGCGCTCAAGTCGAAGAAGTACGACATGCTGATCACCGACCTGAAGATGCCGGTGCTGGACGGGCTGAACCTGGCCACGCGCGCGCGGGAGATCGACCCGGGGCTCATCGTCCTGGTCATCACGGGCTACGCGAGCATCGAAAGCGCGGTGACGGCGCTGCGCTCCGGCTTCGACGATTACGTGATGAAGCCGCTCGACATCGACGATCTGAAGACCATCGTCGGCCGCGCCATCGACGCGCGCCGGCTCCGGCGGCACAACGACCTCCTGGTCGACCAGCTCAAGCACGCGAACCGGGAACTCGTCCGCGCGAAGCACCACCTCTCCGACCAGATCGCGACCGCGCGGACGAACCTCGACGCCACCAACACGCGCCTGCGCGCGCGCGTGGAGGAACTCTCCATCCTCAACGAGATCTCCAAGGTCACCATGTCCGTGCTGAACCTGGAGAAACTGCTCGACGTTTATCTCGATCTCGTGCGCTCGAAGATCGGCATCGCGAACGGCTCCGTCATGCTCCTCGAGGATTCGGGCGAGGAACTCGTGGTCTGCGCCTGCGCGGGCGACGGGTGCGAGGCGCTCGTCGGACAGCGCTCGCCGCTCGGCCTGGGCATCGAGGGCTGGGTTGCGGCGAACCGCGTGCCCGTGCTCGTCGACGACCTCGCGAACGACGCGCGGTTCAAGGACAAAGGCTCCGCCAAGTATCGCGCCGGCTCGTTCATCTGCGCGCCGCTCGTGGCCAAGGGCGAGCTGCTCGGCGTCATCGACCTTAACGACAAGGCGGGCGGCGAGAAGTTCACCGAGAACGACCTGCGCTTGCTCACCACCATCGCCAGCCAGGTGTCGGTGGCCATCGACAACGCGCGGCTTTACCGGATGCTGCAGGAGAATTCGTACCGCACGGTGCAGGCTCTGGCCGTGACGCTTGAGGCGAAAGACCGCTACACGCACGGGCACTCGGCGCGCGTCACCGATTACTCCGTGCTCGTCGCGAAGCGCATGAACCTCGGCGACGAGGACGTGGAACGTCTGCGCTACGCGGCGCAACTGCACGACGTGGGCAAGATCGGCATCGACGAGGCGATCCTGCGCAAGCCGACGAGCCTGACCGACGGCGAGCGCGAGGCGGTGCAGGAGCACCCGATCATCGGCGAGCGCATCCTGGAGCCGCTCGATTTCCTGGCCGACGTGAAGACGATCATCCGCCATCACCACGAACGCTGGGACGGCCGCGGCTACCCGGACGGCATCGGCGGCGCCGATATCGGCACGCTGACGCAGATCATGTCCGTCGCCGACGCCTACGACGCCATGACCAGCGAGCGTCCGTACCGCCACGCCCGCTCCGTCCACGACGCCCTCAGCGAACTGGTCCGCTGCCGCGGCAGCCAGTTCGACCCCGCCGTCATCGACGAATTCGTCGCCGCCCTCGCCGAAACCGCCGGCGCGGTGCAATAGGCCGAGAACCTCCTCGTCTCGGCGCATTGCCCGCGCCCGACGACAAGCCCGCCGCGGATGATGAAGCCGCCGCGGACCACATGGACCAGCAGCCCGCCATTCAAACTGGAATTGCACAGGGGCCGGAGATACCTCCGGCCTTTTCTGTTTCCGGCTCGCGGGGCGCGGCGACAGGACCTACCGGGGCGCGCCTTGGGACGAGCGGAGGAGGCGGTTGAAGTCGGGGAGCTGGTCGGGGGAGGCCGAGTCGCGTCCTTCCTCGATCGTGCGGCGGGCCTCGACCTCGTCGCCGGCGGCGAGCAGTGCGCGGCCGAGGACCAGCAGGGCGCTCGACAGGTCGCGCGGTCCGCCCGACGCGCGGGCCATCTCCACGGCCCGGCGGGCGTGCAGGAGCGCCAAGTCGACGTTCTTTGCCGGGCCGTCCGCGAGGTAGAGCCGGGCGAGGCCGAGAGGAAACTCGATCCGGCTCGGGTCGCCGAGCGACGCCGGCCCGTCCAACATGGCGGGCGCCCTCCGGTCCGTCGGCCGCAGCCGGATGATCTCGCGACACTGGGCCACGGCGTCGGCGACTCGGCCCTGCACGAGGTAGAAGTCGGCCAGGTCCTGCCGCGGCTCGACCCACAACGGGTCGCGATTCACCACGTCCTCCAACTCCGCGATAGCGTGGGGCAGGCGCCTCTTCAGCACGGCCTCCGAGTGCGGGTCGAGCCCGTCGAACGTTGCCATGCGGACGGCCGCGATGTACTGGGCCATCAGATCGCAGGGACGCGAGCGCTCGACCCGCTCCCACGCCGCGGCGGCTTCGGAGGTCCGCCCGCGGGCCTCGAGCGCGTCCTCCAGCCACCACGTTTGATAGTAGGCCGACCGGCGCGACAGGTCGGCGATGTTGAGCGCAATCGCCACGGCGGCGAGCGCGACGACCGTCGCAAGAGGAACGGCTCGCAACCACGCCGGCTCGCGCCTGCGCTCGAGGAGGAGGAGGAAGAGGAACGCCCCCGCCGGCACGAGCGCCCACATCGCCCGCGGCCCCGCCCAGATCCATCCGAGAACGGCGGCGGCAACCGACAGGGTCAGCACCGCCGGGACGCTCGCGCGGGGCCAGGCGAGGAGGCAGAGCATCAGCATCGGCAGCAGCGTCATCTGGCCGCTCATGCCGGCGCCTCCGGCGATGTTCCCGGCGATCAGCATCGCGAAGAAGATCGCCAGGGCCGCCCCCGGAAGGAAGGACGCGAACCCCGCGTCGGCCTTCGGGTCGATTTCCCCCCGCGCCATCCGCAGGGGGCTGAACATCATCAGCCCGACGAGCAGCAGTTCGAGCGCGATGTAGATGGGGTAGCCCCACGGAGTCAGCGCGTAGATCCCGTGGCCAAGGGCATACATCGGGTAGACCGCGAGCCACAGCCAGCGCAGGGAAGAGGGGACGGTCTTCTTCAGGCCGTCCGGGGGGTTGTCCCCTGGGCTCCGCGAGCAGACGATGACGAGGAAGGGGGTGAAGAAGCAGGGGACGAGCGAGAACCAGCCTTCCATCGAGGCCACGTTGGTGTGGCCGAAGAGCGCGGACGTTGCGGGCAGCGTCCAGTGCCACCACCCCGTCGACACCGCGGTCGTCTCCATGCAGTAGCAGATGGCCGCCATGAAGAGACTCGCGAGGCCTGCGATCATGAAAACGCGTCCGGCGAAGAGAGGCAGCCGCCGCAGGACCAGCTCCGAGACGGTCCACGCCAGGTAGAGCGCGAACGCCCACCCCACGGCGGCCTGCGCCGACTCGTGGCCGAGGGAGGGGATCAGGCCTTCCGATATGACGTAGGGCACGCGGGCCTCGGGCCCGTAGATCACCCATCCGGTCAGCCAGACGACGTTGCCGCGGAGCATGCCGAAGAGGACGGCCGAAATGAAGAAAGCGAGGGTGACGAAGCGTCCGCGCGTCCGCCACGAGTGGACCACGAGGAGGGCCAGGGCGACGCTGGAGCTGATGAAAAGGAGCGCGGTCATGGGTGTCGTCCTCAGCAGGCCCGTCGAAGAGAAGGCGCCTCATCATGATAGGAGACGGCCCCCGGTTCTTCAACAACCGTTTCCGCTGAAAATGGGATCCGGTCGATGCCTCGCGGTCATCCGGAACCGGTCCCGGCGAGGCGATCGGCGAAGAGGGCGAGGCGGCCGAGCACGCGGTCGCGAAGAGTAACCCGGGGCGCGCGGGCGGGGTTGCGGCCGACGATGCCTTCGCGGAGATTGTCGTAGCGATAGGTGCGGTTGAGCCGGAGGACGAGCCACGCGGCGACCGGTCCCAGCGCGAAGAGATCGCGGAGCGTTCGGCGGGCGATGCGCCAGGGGCGGTAGAACTCGCGATAGAGCCAGTCGGCGCCGGCCTGGAGCTGCACGGGCGTCATGCGCGCGGGGCGGATCACGACGTGGCGGAAGTCGTAGAGCGACCAGTCCGTGTCGAGGATGCGCCCGTCGCGGCGGAACTCCTCGAACATCGGCGTGCCGGGCAGCGGCGTCAGGATGTTGAGCTGCAGCGCGTCGATGCGCGAGCGTTCGAGGAACGCAAGGGTCCGCTCGAACGCCCCGACGTCGTCGCCGTCGCAGCCGACGATCACCCCCGCCTGCACCCCAATCCCCGCGCGGCGAATGCGCGCGAGGCGTGTCGACATGCGCGAAGCGTCGTTGAACTCCTTGCCCAGCGCCGCCAGGTTCCCGGCGCTCGTCGTCTCGATGCCGATGAAGAGCCCGCAGCATCCCGCCCGCCTCGCGAGCGCCAGCAACTCCGCGTCGTCGGCGATCTCGATGTCGCACTGGCTGATCCAGCGTTTCTTCAGCGGCACGAGCGCCTCGAAGAGATCCCTTGCCCACGCGCGGTCGGCGATGATGTTGTCGTCCACGAACATGAACCCGCGCGGCAGGGCCTCGACCTCCGCAATCACCTTCTCCACCGGACGCGCGCGGAAGGTCCGGCCGTGAAACGCCGCGATGGAGCAGTAGCGGCACCCATGCACGCAGCCTCGCCCGCCCTGCACCGCCGCTGTCGTGCCGTAGTGCTTCGCGGTCGCCGCCATCAACTCGCGCCTCGGCGGCGGAGTGTCGGCGAGGTCCGGCGGCGCCTCGTGACGGTAGATCTTTCTCAGCGCGCCGCGCTCGATATCCGAGAGCACTCGCGGCCAGAGGACCTCCGCGTCACCCACGACCACCGCGTCGAAATGCTCCGCCGTCTCCTCGGGCACAAGCGTCGGATGAAATCCGCCGGCGACGACGGCCTTTCCCCGCGCGCGAAACTCCTGGGCGATCGCGTAAGCCCGCGGAGCGAGCGCCGTCATGAACGACACGCCCACGAGGTCGACCTCCGCGTCGAAGTCGAGCGGCTGCACGTTCTCGTCGACAACCGTCACCGAGTGCTCCTTCGGCGTCAGCGCCGCCACGGTGAGCAACGGGAGGATGCTGAATCGCAACATCCGGCGCTTCGGCACGTCTGCCGCATCGAGGGAGACCCTGAGATGGTCCGCTGCGGGAAGAACGATGAGGATGCGCATGGCTCGCCTCCTAAATATGGGTCACGAACTGAACGTAATTCATATAATGCGGACAAAAAGGGTCATAACGTCCTTTCCTGCAATGTGTTATGGTTTGTGCTGTCCGAAGACGGCGGCGATCAGCAGTTGCCTGCTCTCAGCGGCGAGGGCGTCGAAGGCGGGGCGGCTGCGGTAGTAGAAGACGATGCCGGCCAACATGCTCCAGACGGCGCTGACGGTCTGTGCGCGGGTGTCGGCGGATCCGATTTGGGCGCGTTCGAGGACCCCGGCGACGATGTCGATGCAGGCGCGTTGCTTCTCTTCGAGCCTGCGGGAGAGGTTTTCGGGGAAGAGTTCCCACCCCTCGCGTTCGCGCTGGAGGGTGAGGAAGATGATGTCGAAATACTCGGGAAACTCGCGCGCGAAGCCGAAAAACGCGTCAATCAGCCGCTCCCCGATGCGAACCGGGTCGCCGCCTTCACGCACGACCGAAGTCATCCGCCCCGACAGCAGATCGTAGCCGTCAACCAGGAGCTCCGTGTAGAGCGCGTCCTTGCTGGGGAAATAGAGGTAGAGCGTGCCCGCCGCAAGCTCCGCCTCCGCGGCGATCTGCGGCATGGTCGTCCTGGCGTAGCCCTTCTCCCAGAAGACCTTCTTCGCCGCCGCCAGGATATCCGCCCGGCGCTGCTCCGATTCGCGCTTTCTGCGTTCCTGAGTGCCCATGCCAGACCCCTAATCATCCGATGAACGCTATTCATTATATCCCAGGAAGCGGGCCTGTCAACCAGTTTTCCGCCCAATAGAACGCCTTGCGCCGAGGAGTCGAACCTGCCGTTCCGACCTTGAGCGTGGGATTCTCCATCCGCGGGTGCGTTCTTAATAGGGACGGGAGCTTATTTATCCCGGCCTGCAGGCCAAGAGATTCACTCAAAGGAGGCGGTTCGGGTTAATGTGACAAATAGCCCCCGGAAAGATTAGACTAAAACCGGCGGCGGAATCGTCTTATGAACGATGGATCGCTTGGCGGAAGGCCTGCGGGGGATTGGATGCGTGAGGATCGCTTGCTGCTGCGAAGCCTGAGGCGAGGCGACGAAGAGGCCCTCCGTCGCATCTACGAGAAGTACAAATGCGATCTCCTGGCCGTGGCGTTGTGCCTGGTGGGAGACCTGTCGACGGCGGAGGACTGCCTCCACGATGCATTCGTCGGCTTCGCTGCCGCCTCGGCAGGGCTTTCGTTGCGGGGCAGCCTGAAGGGCTACCTGGCGGCCTGCGTGGCAAATCGCGCCCGCGATCACCTCAACCGCAACTTGCGATGGGGCGCGCTCTCCGAATTCGCGGATGTTGCGGCGGAGGATTGCGATCCGTCGGCCGGCGCCGAGGGCCGCGAGCAAACCGACCGGTTGGCCGCCGCCCTCGGCCAACTGCCTTGGGAACAGCGCGAGGCAGTCGTCCTGCACCTGCGCGGGGGGATGAAGTTCCGCGAAATCGCCCGGCAGGCGGGCATCTCCACCAACACCGTCCAGAGCCGTTACCGCTACGGCCTGGAGAAGCTGCGAGATCTCCTGAACTCGGGAGACGAGAAATGACATCCGGCGAAGAGATCGAAAGGACGTTCCGGCAGCTCACCGCAAAGACCCGGGCCGCCGCCGATGCGCGCGTCCTTGCCGACGCGTCGGCGGCCCTGGCCCGGGGAAGCCGCCGGCCGAAAGGAGTTTTCGCGCGGCGATGGCGGCGAATCGGCGCCCTGGCGGCCCTGGTGCCGGCGGCCGTTCTGCTCGCCTTTATGTCCTTCGGCAAGAGCAGCTCCATCGCGCTCGCCGACGTCCGGGCCGCGGTCAACGCGAAATCCTGGGTGCATTTCCGGGGCGATGACGGCTCCGAATCCTGGGTCTCGCTGACCGATGGGAAGGCCTATCACAAGGGGCCTTCGTTCCTTGCCGGCAAGACCCGGATGCTGCTCGTCGATGACGCCGCGAACAGACGCCTGTCCTACACGGAGGGAGACGCGGCGATCTACGAGGACGAGCCGACCGTCTACGAGGACGGCAAGGTCCCCGAGTGGAAGCCCCGGACGCCCTGGGAGTACTTCCTCGGCTGGCACGAGCGGCAGTTGGCGCATCCCGGCAAGTTCGGCAGGACGGAGAGACACGAGGAGACCGTCGACGGACGGAAGCTCGTCCGGTTCGACGATTACTACACCGACGCCCTGGGCAAGGACATCCTCGTCATGCAGATCTGGGCCGACGCCGCAATGCGTCTGCCGGTGCGCAGCCGCGCCCGGCGTCAGCCGGGACCGGAGGAGAAGGAGAAACGCGAGTGGGAGACCGGCGTCTATGACTTCCCGGACAAGGGGCCCGGGGGTCTCTACGACCTCGGCGTGCCGCGCGGCCTGAGCTTGGTGAAGACCGAGCGCAGATATTTCCCCGAGGACGTGCAGGCGCTCCTGGAGAAGGCCAAGGCGGCCCGGGACCGCTTCCCCACCAGCTATCGGGCCGTCGTCTGGGACAACGACCGCGACTCGGAGATCGACATCATCCACCGCAACGGCCTGATGTTCCGCTCGGATCGTTATTTCGACCTCGGTCCGGAAGCCCCTGCTTACCACCTCCCGCGGCCGGCGACGTTGGAAGGAGTGCTGAAGTGGGCGTCAGGGCAACGCCCCATGGGCATCACCGTCTTTGACGGGGGACGGGAGTTCCACAGGAGCAATCCGTATCCCGAGGACGTTCCCGCGGAACGATTCAGGACCACCACTCGCGTGCTGCGGGAGTCCGCCGAGGGGTATTTTCGGACGAGCGGCAGTCCGCCCGTCGATTTCCAGTGGCCGTTCCTGAACATGGGCGGACCGGCCGAGATCGTCCTTCACCCGGAGGAAGCGCCGGCCGGGTGCGTCGCGGTGCGGTTCGGAGGAGCGGGCGACTCCCGGCAGGATTTCTACGTCGACCCCGCGAGGGATTGCATCTGCATCAAGAGCGTCGGTTGGGAGAAGAAAGACGGGACGTGGCGCAAGAACGGGGAGCAGTGGCTCCCTTATCTGCGGCGTCTCCCCGGCGGGCAGTGGTGCGCCACCCGGCGGATGCAGGCTCAATACGTCGACCCCGAGAAGGGACTCGGCCTGCATGCGAACTACTACAGCATCGACGTGAAAACGCTCAAGGACGACGAGTTCCCCGCCGGGATGTTCGACGGAGAGCGGCTGCTCGAAGGGGCCGGGGCCCAGACCTACTGAGAATCGCCGGCTCGCGACTTTCTCCGCGCCGGACTGCCGGAGTGGCTAACGCGACCGGCCTCGGCCTCCGAACTTACGGCCGGACTTGCGTCCGCCGTGCCAGG
>JBBIVY010000027.1:0-34882 GCA_037439485.1 Planctomycetota bacterium
CTCATCACGCAACGTGGATGATAGCGTAGAGGAGGCAGCCTTTCATCCCATTACAGAAGAGACAAAGCCCTCTTCTCAAAAATGCCCACCAGCTCATCGCACCGTGCTTCCGTCGCGGCTTCGGCGATGATGCGCAGGGCGGGTTCGGTGGCCGAGGGGCGCACGTGCACCCAGGCGTCCGGCCAGTCGATGCGGAGGCCGTCTTCCGTGTTCACCTTTTCGGAGGCGAACTCCTTCGTGGCGCGCCGCACCAGTTCGAGCGCCACGTCGCGCGTGCATTCGATCTTGGTCTTCTTCATGTGATACGCCGGGATGTCCGCGACGAGTTCGCTCAGCTTGCGTTTCGACTCGGACAGGTACTGCAGCACCAGCGCGATGCCCGACAGGCTGTCCCGGCCGTAATGCACGCGCGGGTCGATGACGCCCCCGTTGCCTTCGCCGCCGATGACCGCGCCCACCGCCATCATGCGCTCGGCGACGTTGACCTCGCCCACCTTCGTGCGCACGACCTCGCAGCCGTATTTCCTGGCGACGTCGTCGGACATGCGGCTCGACGAGAGGTTGGCGACGACCAGTCCCTTCCGCTTCGGCAGCACCGCGGCGGTCGCGAGGGCGAGGGAATACTCCTCACCGATGAAGCGGCCGGTCTCATCGACGATGGCCACGCGGTCCGCGTCGGCGTCCTGCGCGAAGCCGACGTCGGCCTTCACCTCGACGACCTTCCGGCAGAGCTCGCCGAGGTTGACGAAGATCGGCTCGGGGTTATGCGGGAAGGGCACGCCCGGAGAGCAATGGATCGTGACGATCTCGCAGCCGAGCGCCTGCAAAAGCTGCGGCGTCACCAGCGATCCGGCGCCGTTGCAGGAATCGAGGACCACGCGCGGGCGGCGCTTGCGCACGATGAGGCCGTCGGTCACGGAGAGCACCCGGCGGAGGTGCCGCTCGCTCGCGCCGGCGTCGAGGGTCTCGGCCTTGAGCTGGTCGTGCGCGACGCCGCGGAAATTGCCCTGGTAGTAGATGTCGAGCAGCTCCGCGGCCTCGGTTTCGTTGAGGCAGATGCCGGTCTTCTTGAAGAACTTGAGCGCGTTCCACTCGGCGGGATTGTGCGAGCCGGAGATGACGATGCCGCCGTCGGCCCCGAGCTCGACGATGCTCAGCGAGCAGGAGGGCGTGGTCGCCACGCCCACGTCGATGATGGTGCAGCCGGAGGCCATGAGCCCGGCCGAGACGGAATGCTTGACCATCGCGCCCGACGTGCGGGTGTCGCGGCCGAGCACGACGGTGCCGCCCCGCATGTAGGTGCCGAAGGCCATCGAGAAGCGCGTGATAAGCTCCGGGGTCAGCGACCGCCCGATGACGCCCCGCACGCCCGATACGCCGATCATCAACTGGTCCATGGTTGCCCTCACCCTGACCCTCTCCCGGAAGGAGAGTAGGGACTGTCCCGCTGTCTGGGACTGTCCCGTCATGTCGTTCGAAACAGCAAGCACCCTCACACTGACCCTCTCCCGGAGGGAGAGGGGACGCCGGGGAAACTACTCTCTCTCGTAGACCGTGCGCCCTTCGACGAGGGTGCGCTCGATGCGGAAATCGTTGTTGAAGAGGACGATGTCCGCGTCGAAGCCGCGCTTGATTTGTCCCTTGCGCGCGCCGAACCCGACGACCCCGGCGGGCGTCGCGGTGAGCATCGGCATCACCTCGCGAACGCTCATGCCCGTGAACGCGACGACGTTCGCGAGCGCGCGGTCCATCGTCAGCGTGCTTCCCGCGATGGTGCCGTCGACGAGGCGCGGCACGCCTCCCGTGACGATGATCTTCCGGCCCATCCGCTCATACGTATAGTCGCCGACGGGCATCCCCGCCATACGGATGTTATCGGTAATCACGCACGTGCGGTTGACGCCTTTCACGCGGACGGCCAGGTTGACGACCGCCGGGTGGATGTGGTGGCCGTCGAGGATCAGCTCGATGGTGAGCCTCGGGTCGGTCAGAAGCGCCGGCAGCGGCCCGGGTTCGCGGTGGTGCAGCGAGCGCATCGTGTTGAAGCAGTGCGTCACGTGCGTCGCCCCGGCCTCGATGGCGGGAAGCACCTGTTCCCAGGTGCAATCAGTGTGCCCGATGGCGGCAATGACGCCGCGCCGACGCAGTTCCTTGATGATTTTCAGCGCGCCCGGCCGCTCGGGGGCCACGGTCATCATCCGCAGGTTTGAGCCCAGGCTGCGACAGATGCGGTCGAGCAGCTTGACGCTCACCGGCCCGACGCGCGAGGCGTCGATGCCGCCCTTCTTCTCCATGGAGCAAAACGGGCTTTCCAGGTAGACCCCGAGCGGTTTCGATGCCACCCCGGCGCGGTCGATGTGAGCGGCCATATAGTCATAACCGCTTGTGCCGTAACCAGTTGTGATGAGATAGGAGGTGACGCCATGCCTCGCATTTCCCCGGCTCCAGCCTTCGAGGGACGCCGGAGTGCCTTCCCAGACGTCGAAACCGCACCCGCCCTGAGTGTGCAGGTCTATGAGCCCTGGCGCGACGTAAAGCCCTTTGGATGAGATGGTTACGGCGTTTCTTGTCGCCTGACGCGAGAGGTTCTTGCCCACCCTCGCGATGCGCCCGCCGGCGATGAGGATGTCACCCGTCAGTTCTTCGAACGGGGTGAGGATTCGGCCGCCCTTAATAAGGATGGCGGGGGGGTGAGAGGCATTCTCTTTTGGCATGGTTTTCTTTCGCAAGTGTCCTATTGGCAACGACTAAGAGCATATCGGAGGGGGGTAAGAAGTCAACCGAAAAGCCCCGTTTTCGTGTAAGGCCGGCGGGCGGGGGCATTCTACTATGATATTCGGACCCAAGAAACCCAAGGATTGCGGAGGCCGAGATGTCTGAAGAGATCAAGAAGTCGGACCTGGAGGCGATTGCGTCCTTGAATGCCGCCTACAAGCAGATGACCGCCGAGATGTCGAAAGCGATCGTCGGCCAGGACCGGGTGATTGAGGAGATTCTCATCGCGATCTTCTCACGGGGTCATTGTCTCCTCGTCGGCGTGCCGGGCCTGGCGAAGACGCTGATGGTGAGCACGCTCGCGAAGATCCTGGGCCTGTCGTTCAAGCGCATCCAGTTCACCCCCGACCTGATGCCCGCGGACATCACCGGCACGGACGTGCTGGAGGAGGACCACACGACGGGCAAGCGGTTCTTCCGGTTCGTCCATGGGCCCGTCTTCGCCAACATGGTCCTTGCCGACGAGATCAACCGCACGCCTCCGAAGACGCAGGCGGCGCTTCTCGAGTCGATGCAGGAGCACCACGTGACGGTGGGGGAGGCGACCTATCCGCTGCCGGCGCCGTTCTTCGTGCTGGCGACGCAGAACCCGATCGAGCAGGAAGGCACGTATCCCCTGCCGGAGGCGCAGCTCGACCGGTTCATGTTCAACACGATGGTGGGCTACCCGACGCCGGAGGAAGAGCTGGAGATCATGAGGCGCGTGACGAGTTCCTACGTGCCGGACCTGAAGAAGACGCTGACGCAGGACGACATCATCCGGCTGCAGGACATCGTGCGGAAGGTGCCGGTGGCGGAGCACGTTTACGTCTACGCGCGGAACCTGGCGCGCGCGACGCGTCCGAACGAGCCCGAGGCGCCGGACTTCGTGAAGGAGTGGCTGCAGTGGGGCGCCGGGCCGCGCGCGAGCCTCTACATGATCCTCGGCGGCAAGGCCCGCGCCATCCTGCACGGGCGCTACCACGTCACCACGGAGGACATCGAGGTCGTCGCGTATCCGGTGCTCCGGCACCGCATCATCACCACGTTCAACGCGGAGGCGGAGGGCATCCGGTCGGACCAGGTCATCGCGAAGCTCCTTCAGACCGTTCCGAAGCGCACCGAGCTGATCGTGGACAAGCCATGACCGACGCCGGCCTCTTCGATCCCAAGGTCCTCGGCAAGTTCGCCAACCTGGAGCTCATCGGGCGACAGGTGTTCGAGGGCTTCATCTCCGGCCGTCACAAGAGCCCCTTCAAAGGGTTCTCCGTCGAGTTCGCCGAGCACCGCCAGTATACGCGCGGCGACGAGATCCGCTACATCGACTGGCACACCTACGCCAAGACCGACCGGTATTACATCAAGGAATACGAAGAGGAGACGAACCTCCGCTGCTACATCCTCCTCGACGCCTCGGGGTCGATGAAGTACGCCGGGCGCGACGAGATGAGCAAGTTCCGCTACGGCTCCTTCCTGGCCGCGGGGATGACCTACATGATGCTCCACCAGCAGGATTCGGTCGGCCTCGTCACCTACGACACGAAGGTCCGCCGGTACATTCCGCCGCGCTCGCGGCCGAACCACCTGCACGTCATCATGAAGGAGATCGAAGAGACCGAGCCCGGCGGCGAAAGCGAACTGGCCGACGTCTACCACGAGCTGGCCGAGCGCGTGAAGCGCCGCGGGCTCGTCGTGCTCATCAGCGATTTCTTCGTGGACCCGGCGCCGCTTCTGGGCGCGCTCCAGCATTTCCGCCATCGCAAGCACGAGGTTGTGCTCTTTCACGTGATGAGCCCGGACGAGCTGACCTTCCCGTTCCAGGGCTGGGTCGAGTTTCGCAACCTGGAGCTGGGCGATGACCGGATCAAGATCGACCCCTCGCGCCTGCGGGCGGAGTACCTGGAGCGCGTGAAGGCGCACATCGCCGAACTCAAGCGCGGCTGCGGCAACCTCCGCGCCGATTACGTGCAGCTTTCGACCAAGACCCCGTTCGACTACGCCCTCGCGCGGTATCTCTCCTCGCGCACAGGCCGGGGACGATAACGACGTGCAGCGGCTTCAGGAGTCTTGAATGGGCTTTCTGAACGCGGCGATGCTTATCGGCCTGGTGGCGGCGAGCATCCCGATCATCATCCACCTTCTGAACCGCAGGCGCTACCGGGTCGTTGACTGGGGCGCGATGCGGTTCCTGAAGCTGTCGGTGGTCACCCGGCACCGACGGCTGCGCATCGAGGAACTGCTGCTCCTCTTCCTGCGCACGGCGCTCATCGTGATCCTCGTGCTGGCCCTCTCCCGGCCGCTCATCAAGGGGCTGAGCGCGGCGGACGCCCGGCGCGACGTCATCATCGTGCTCGACGGCTCGATGAGCATGTCGCTGCGCGAAGGCCCGGCGTCGCTTTTTGACCGCGCCCGCGACGCGGCCCGCGAGGCCCTGCACACGCTGCGACCGGCCGACTCGGTCGGCGTCATCATCGGCACACGCTCGCCGAGGCCGCTTCTGCCGGAGCTTTCCTACGACCGCGACAAGGTCGAGAAGGCCCTCGCCCGCGCCCACGAATCGCTCTCCTCCTTTGACGCCGTCAAGGCGCTCGACCGCGCGTTCGCGATGCTCCGCAAGGGCCAGAACCCCAACGCCGAGATCCTCATCATCACCGACGGCCAGCGTTATGGCTGGTACACCACCGACTCCAACCGCTGGCGGTACGTCGCCGAGCAGATGGCCGACCTGCCGCACAAGCCGCGCATCAGCGTGCTCTGCCTCGAACGCCAGGGCGCCGTCACGGACCTCGCGCTGAGCGACATCGCCCTCCGGCGCACCGTCGTCGGCACCGACCGCGACGTGCGCGTGACGGTCACGGTGCGCAGCGTGGGTCAGGCGTCGGGCGGCGCGGAGCACGTGTCGTTCGCGGTGGACGGGAAGAACCCGCGGCTCTCCGGCCTCGAGCACATCGGGCCGGGCGGCGCAACGGTCGTGCCGTTCCTGCACCGCTTCACAACGCCCGGCAGCCACTTCATCGTGGCCGACCTCGACCGGGACAAGGACCAGATCGCGCTCGACGACCACGCGTGGTTCGGGCTGGAGGTGCTCGATTCGCTGCCCGTGCTCCTGGTCGACGGCGCCGCCTCGCCGATGGCCTCCGAGCGCGCGACCGCCTTCCTTGAAGCGGCCTTGGCGCCGACGCCGCAATATGTCGTGCGGCCCACGGTCGTTTCTCCCGCAGGTCTCTCGTCGGCGGACCTCTCGCGCTTCCGCGTCGTCGTGTTGGCGGACGTGGCGGACCTCGGCGCGGCGGACGAAGCGAGGCTCGAAGACTTCGTGCGCGCAGGGAACGGGCTTCTCATCGCGCCGGGCGCTCGGGTGAAGCCGGAGGCCTATAACGCGTCGCTCTGGAAGGAAGGCGAGGGATTGCTGCCCGCGCAGATGCTCCCCGCGACCGGCGACGCCGCGGCGCGCGAGAAACCGTTCGCGCTGCACCTCTCCGGCCTCACGCACGAGACGCTGCAATTGCTCGCCGACCCGGACAAATCGGACCTGGCCGACACGCAGATCTGGCGCTACTTCAAGCTCGCGGCCCCGGCGGCCGGCTCGGGATCGGCCACGGTGCTGCGGCTGACGGGCGGCGACCCGTTCCTCGTCGAGAAGGACCTCGGCCGCGGGCGCGTGCTGATGACCGCGGCGCCGCTCGACGCGTCCTGGTCGAACCTCTTCATGCGCACGTCGTTCGTCGTGCTGTCGCACGAGATGATCTATTACCTGGCGAGCCCCCTCATCCCGGCGCGCAACATCCCGGCGGGCGAGCCTCTCGTTGTGTCGCTCGACGAGTCCGCCACGGCCACCGCGGTGGACGTGATGCTGCCCATGGCCGGAGTGCGCACGCTGCCCATCGAGCGCCGCGACGGAAAGCGCGTGGCGGTGCTGGCCGACACCAACGAGGGCGGGCTCTACGAGGTGACTTACAAGGGCCGTTCGAGCGATCCGCGGGACCTCGTCAAGGAATACTACGTCGTGAACGTCGAGCCGGAGGAGAGCGATACGTCTCTCCTCACCGACTCCGCGCGGGACGCGTTGCGCGGACGCCCCGGCATGGCCTTCTACACCGACTGGGCCCGCGTCGAGGCGATGCTCACGGCGGGGCAGGGCACGCGCGAATTCTGGCGGTGGCTCGCCGTCCTCACCGTGATCCTGCTCATCGTCGAGGTCGCCCTCACGCGCATGTTCAGCCGGCGCCGCGCCTCGGAGGTGCAGGGTGTGCAGTTCGGGGTCAATCAGTAGTTTCATACCTCTCCCTGGGAGGGAGAGGTATGAAGAAGCAACGATAACGGCGGAAGAAGATGATCGAACGAACGCTGCTTTTCACGAACAAAGCGATGATCCCCTTCTCGATCGGCCTGGCGATCGTGCTGGGGGCGCTCATCCTCTATCTTTACCGCGCGGAGCGGTCGATGGTGCGGCCGGCGGCGGGGAGGATCCTCACGGGCCTGCGCATCGCGCTCGTCGCGGTGCTGCTGGTCATGCTCACGGAGCCCATCATCTCGGTGACGATGACCGAGACGCGCAACGGCACGCTCGTCGTCATGGTCGACAATTCGCGCTCGATGCAGGTGGGCGACGCCGACCGCCCGGCGTGGGAGCGGCTGCGCCTCGCCGACGCGCTGGGGCTCCTGGGCGAGGGCGTTCACCGCAGCGGCCTGCGGGTCTCGGAGGAGTCGCTCGGGCGCGTCCTCACGGACGCCGAGGCCGCGTCGAAGCGATGGGGCGAGTTCGCCGAGGTCATGGCGCTCAACGTTCTCGGCGACAAGGAGCGCGCGGAACGCGTGAACGAGTCGCTGGAGGCGGTGCTCGCGCTGCGCAAGAACCTGGCGGTGCTTGTCGCCGGGCTTTCCTCCTCCTCCTCGCGCGCGGAGTTCCCCGGCGAGGTGTCGGTGGCGGTGGAGAAGCTTCGCTCCCGGCTCGGCGAGATGACGGGCCTGCTCGATGAGATGTCGCGCGAGCTGTCGAACGGCGAATTCCAGGCCCGGCCCACGGTGGGGCGGCTGCGCGGGATCAACCAGTCGTTCGCCCGCCTGACGGCGCAGCTCGGCCAGTCGCTCGGCACGCTGCGCGAGACGGTCGTCCAGCACGATACGGCCATCGCCGCGGGCGCCCTCTCCGCGTCGCCCGAGGCGGCGAAAGTCGTGGACTCCGGCACGCGCCTGGGGCTCGCCGGGCGGATGCTCACCGATCCGCGCGTCAACTTCATCGCGCGCCTCAGCGATCATTACCGCGTCCAGACGTGGGCCTTCGCCCGGCGCGCCGGGGAGACGCCGCTTTCCTCTGCCGACAACGGCTTCATCCTGCCCGTCTCGCCCGCGATGCCGGCGGCCGACGGGCTCTACAGCGATCTGTCCGACTCCCTCCAACGCGCGCTCCAGGGCTCCGAGACCCAGGAGGTCGCCGGGATCGTCGTCCTCAGCGACGGCCGCTTCAATCATGGCGAGGATGCCGCAAGGGCCGCGCGCGCGCTCGGCTCCCGCGGCATCCCCGTCACCACCGTCCTCGTCGGCTCCGAGAAGCCCCCGCGCGACATCGCCGTCGTCAAGGTCGCCGCCGTGGATTTCGTGCATGACAAGGACGCCGTCGACGTGAGCGTGCTGGTCAAGGCCGAGGGGTTCGAGGGCCAGGAGCTGGCGCTCTCCGTGCGCGAGAAGGGCCAGGCGGTCGTCGAGAAGAAGTTCACCGTGCCGCCGAGCGGGCGCGCCACGGTCAACTTCTCCTTCGTCCCCGAGGGCAAGGGCCAGCACAACTACGTCGTCGATGTCCCCGTCCAGCCGCGCGAAGTCTTCACCAACAACAACGAGAAGCCGTTCGCCGTCTCCGTCATCGACAAGAAGCTCAAGGTGCTGCTCGTCGACGGCGGGCCTCGGTGGGAATACCGCTACCTCAAGAACGCGCTCTCGCGCGACAAGCGGCTCGACTTCAAGTGCCTGCTCTTCGACCCGCTCACGGCCAGCAAGGAGGAGGCGCAGCGCGCGGTGGACGCCTTCCCGCATAAGCGCGACGAGCTGTTCGCGTTCGACACGCTCATCTTCGGCGACGTCGACCCGGCGAAGTTCACGGCGGAGGACCTGACGAACCTCGAGGCGTTCGTGATCGACCGCGGCGGCACGATGATCGTCGTGGCCGGCAAGGAGCACATGCCGGCGGACTACGCGAAGACCGCCTTCGCGCGCGTGCTGCCGATCGTTCCGGGCGCGGCGGACTCGGCCGAGCCGATGCCGGCCGACGGGCTGCCGCTCAAGCTCACGGCCGAGGCGAGACAGTCGCCGATCTTCCGGCTGGTGCCGGACGAGCGCGAGAACGTCGAGGCGTGGACGGCCCTGCCGAGGATCCTCTGGTGCGCCCCCGCCGCGGGCGTCAAGCCGGGCGCGGTCGTCTGGTCCTACGCCTCCTTCAGTGGCGGCGAGACGACGGACGAGGCCGCGAAGCACCCGGTCGTCCTCAGCCAGGCCTGCGGGCTCGGGCGCGTCTTCTACGTCGGTACCGATGAGACCTGGCGCTGGCGCTACAAGGTCGCCGACAAGTACCTCTACCAGTTCTGGGGGCAGGTCATCCTCTGGGCCACCTCCGGCAAGCTGCCGGTCGGCACCGAGCGCGTGAGGCTGGGGACCGACAAGTTCGAGTATGTCGACGGCGAAGACGTCGTCGTCCGCGCGCGCATCCTCAGCGACAAGGCCGTCCCGGTCGCCGACGCCATGGTCTCCGCCCGGCTCGTGCGCAAGACCGACGACGTCCAGGTCGCCGAGGCGCACCTCGACTATCTTGCCGACAGCGGCGGGCATTACGAGGGCCGGTTCCCCAACATCGGCACGGGCGCCTATGCCGTCAAGCTGAACGTCGCCGGGCTGGAGCAGGAGAGCGCCTCCGTCGTCACCGACGTCGAGGTCAAGGAAGCCCCGACGCGCGAGCTGATCGATCTCGGCGCGGACGCGGCGACGATGGAGGACATCGCCGCCAAGAGCGGCGGCCGGGCCTTCCGCCTGGACGACCTGGCGCGCGTGCCGGATTCGCTCAAGCCCCTCACCTGGAAGCACGTTACGACGGAAGAGATCACCCTCTGGAGCAGTGCGTGGCTCCTGGTCGCCTTCTGCATTATTGTTACCGCGGAGTGGGTCATCCGGAAGGTGGAAGGCCTCTTGTAAGGGGCGCGAAAGACGTCACTTTTACGCCCTTGCGCGCACCAATAGGATGAAGATCGAACGGCCGGGGCCGAGGCCGGCCCGTGGTTCGGAGGACTGGACATGACCGTCCGCGACGAGCGCATCCCGCAGGCGATCCAGGAGAAGCTGGCCGAAGTGCTTCGGCGGTTCCGCCGGGTCGTGCTCATCAAGGCCTTGACGGTGACGTCGGCGGTCTTCCTGGCGTCGATGCTGGCGGCCATCGCGCTCGACCGGTTCTTCATGCTGCCGTTCGCGGCGCGGTTTCTCGCCACGGCGACGGCGATCGCGCTGACGGTGCTGGCGGCCTGGACGTGGGGCGTGCGTCCGTGGATGCAAAGGCCCCGGGACGTGGACCTGGCCGCGACGGTGGAAGTGGAGCACCCCGAACTCCAGGAGCGAGTGTCGAGCACCATCGAGTTCGTGACGAAATCCGGGCGCGCGGAGTTCCGCGGCAGCGAGGAACTGATCCACGCGGTCTCCGACCAGGCGATCGCGTCGACAACGGCGGTGGACTTCGCCGAGGTGGTCTCCGCGGAGCGGGCGCGGAAGTCGACGGTGGCGGCGTGCTTCCTGGCGGTGCTGACGATCGGCATCGCGCTTCTCTGGTGGGGCGATTTCCAGAAGCTCTTTCACCGGTTCGCGGTGCCCTGGGCCAACGTCGAGCGCGTGAGCACCACGCTCATCGACGTCGGCGATCCGGGCGACAAGATCGTCGCCAAGGGCGAGTCGGTGCAGATCACCGCGACGGTGACGCCCGCCGCCGCGGAGGCGACGCTGATGCTCGAAGTGGAGAAGGGCCGCTGGGCGCCCATCCGCATGACCCGCGCCGAGTCGGGCGCGTTCTCCCACCGTCTCGCCGACGTCACCGGCTCCATGCGCTACACCGTCCGCTCCGGCGACGGCGAGACCCGGGCCTATTCCATCACCGTCATCGAGCGCCCGAGCGTCACCCGCCTGTCGCTCCGTTACGATTACCCGGCTTATACGAAGAAGCCCGCGAAGGACGAGGCCGACTCGACCGGCGACGTCCGCGCGGTCGTCGGCACGAAGGTCACGGTCGCCGTTACCGCGTCGAAGCGCGTCGAGAAGGCGCGCCTTGAACTCTCGGGCCTCGGCCTGGGCGAGGTGGTCGTGATGACGCCTTCCGGCCCGAACCGCTACGAGGGCACGTTCGCGGTTTCCCGAAGCGGCCAGTACGTCGCGCGTCTGGAGGATTCCTACGGCTTCACCAACCAGGACGAGGAATTCCGGCAGATCGTCGCCGACCCGGACGCCGCGCCCGTCATCCGCGTCACGGAGCCCGACCGCAACATCAAGCTCCACCGCGCCGCCACCGTCGGCGTGCATATCGAGGCGACCGACGACTACGGCCTGGCGGAGTTGGGCATCGTCTACACGATCAACGAGGGCAAGGAAGAGACGCAGGCGGTGCCGATGCCTTCGCCGGGCGCGGCTGCGGCGACGCTTGTGTATCCCTGGGCGCTGGGGCAGATCGCGCTCAAGCCGGGCGACCTCATCACCTACCGCGCGAAGGCCGTGGACAACCGGCCCGTGAGGCCGAACGTGTCCTACTCGGAGAGCCGGACGATCCTGATCACCGCGCCCGAGGCGTCCGTCGACGCCGACATACGCGACAAGATGCTGCGCGAGGCGAAGAAGGAGATGGAGCAACTCAAGCAGGAGCTGGAGGCCGCGAAGCGCCCGGAAGACCAGTTGAAGGCGATGTCCGAGAGGCCGAGGGCCTCGATCGAGCAGGCCGAGAAGTTGAAGGCCCTGGCCGAGCAGAAGCTGGAGGCCGCGAAGCCCGTCGCCGAAAAGCTGGCCGAGACGCTGAAGAAGGACCCGCTGCTGGAGCCGCTGGCCCCCAAGGCCGAGGAGATCGCGAAACAGCACGTCCCCGAAGCGGCCGAGGCCACGAAGAAGATCGACGAGCAGAAGCCGCTCGCCGACAGCCAGGGCGAGATCGAGAAGGCCCGGAAGGATATCGACGAGGCCCTCAAGAAGGTGAACGAGATGCTCGCCGACGTGAAGGAGATGGAGAAGCGCGAGGCCGAGGAGCGCAAGCTGGCCGAGATGGCCGACAAGGAGCAGAAACTCGCCGAGCAGGCCGACAAGACCCAGCCCGACCAGGCGCAGAAGGAGAACGACCTCGCCAGGCAGCAGGACGATCTGAAGGACCAGGCCGACAAGATGATGAACGACGAGATGAAGAAGGACGCGGCCGAGCAGGCGCTGGAAGACCTGAAGGAGATGCGCAAGGACCTCCAGGACCTTATCAATAAGGAAAAGGACCTGAAGAAGGAGACGGAGGACGCGAAGCAGGATGCGCCCGAGATGCAGAAGCTGGCCGGGGAACAGAAGCAACTGGAGGATCAGGCGAAGGACCTCGCCGACAAGATGAAGGAGATGACGGGCGCGCTGGAGCAGGCGCAGCCCGAGATGGCCGATCAGTCGAAGAAGGCGCAGGACAAGATGCAGGAAGCGCCGAAGCACATGAACGAGGCCGAGAAGGACCTGAAGAAAGGTCAGCCCGAGCCCGCGAAGGCCGACGAGCAGAAGGCCATCGATGCGATGGAGCAGGCCGATGCCGAGGCTGGCAAGCTGGAGCAGGCCCTCGCCGAGGCCGCGAAGGACGAGCAGGGCAAGCCCGAAAACGGCAAGCCGGAGGACGGCAAGCCCGAGGCCTCTTCCGAGATGGCCAAGGCGATGTCGGACATGAAAGACGCCGCCCAGGAGATGCGCGGCAACAAGCCCGAGCAGGGGGCCAAGTCGATGAAGCAGGCCTCCAATCACCTCGCGCAGGCCGCGGCCAACATGATGAAGCAGTCCGGCAAGCCCCATCAGAGCATGGACAAGAAGCCGGAGGGCGTGAAGGGCCTGCCGGTGAAGCCGGTGGACCTCGCCGATCTCAGGAAGCTCAAGCTCACGCCCGAGGAGTGGAACCGCCTGCCGGGCGAGGTGAAGCAGCAATTGCTGCAGTCGATCAAGGGCAACTATCCCGAGGAGTACCGCCAGCTTATCCGCGACTACTTCAGCAAGCTGGCCCAGACGGGGAATAAGGACTAACGCATGGCACGGGTTGCTCGGATACTGCTGTGGCTGCTCATTCCGGCGCTGGGACTCTGCGTCATGCTGGCGGTCACAGCGCGCGCGGAAGAGGACGACAAGCGCGTCGACGTCGCCACGGACAAGGCGCTCGAGTGGCTGGAGCGCGCGCAATTGCCCGACGGAAGCTGGCCTTCCGGCGAGTACAAGAAGAGCGCGGCGGTCACTTCGCTGACCCTCATGGCCTTTATGGCCAAGGGGCACGTTCCCGGAGAGGGGCGCTACGGCAAGGTGGTCGACCGCGGGCTGGATTACATCCTGAGCATCGCCAACAAGGACACGGGCTACCTCGTCGAGACGCGCACGGGCTCGAACGGAGGGATGTATTGCCACGGCACGAGCACGCTGATGCTGGCGGAGGCGGTGGGGATGGTGCCGGGCGAGCGGGGGAAGAAGCTCCGCGAGGTGCTGGAGAAGGCGGTGAAGTTGACGCTTCAGGCGCAGCAGCTCCCTCGGCAGAGCGACCGGCAGCAGGGCGGTTGGCGCTATGAGCCGGGGAGCCGCGACTCGGACCTCTCCGTGACGGGCTGGCAACTCATGAGCCTGCGCGCGGCGAAGAACGCCGGGGCCGACGTGCCCATCGACGCGATCAACCAGGGCGTCGCGTTCGTCAAGCAATGCGCCTCGGGCGGCGGCGGGTTCGGCTATCAGCCGGGCGGCGGGCCCAATAACGCCCGCACCGGCACGGGCATCCTGTCGCTCGAAATCTGCGGCCAGCACAACACGCCCGAGGCCATCGCCGGGGCCGAATGGCTCATGAAGAATCCCCCGCACTGGCCCGACGAGTTCTTCTATTACGCCGTCTATTACGATGCCCAGGGCATGTTCCAGATGGGCGACAAATACTGGGACTTCTACCGCCCGCGCTTGGAGGCGCTGCTCCTCGGACTCCAGAAGGACGATGGAAGCTGGCCCAAGTCCGAGAGCACCGAGGGCCGCGCCGGCAACAGCTACTCCACGGCCATGTCCGTCCTGGCGCTCTCGGTGAAATACCATTACCTGCCCATCTACCAGCGGGGAGAGTGACCCACCCGCTCCCATGCGATGTCTCGCCCCCTTCATCCTGGTCTGTCTCCTCGCGGCGCACGTCGCGGCGGACGAGCGCATTGCGTCGGAGGACTTCTCGGGAGGGAGGTTCCTCTTCGGGCCGGACAACGCGACGCGAGGGAGGCTTGTCTTTCCGGGCGGCCGCGGGCGGTTCGAGCGGCTCTTCGACCTTGCCGCGGGCACGCGCATCGTCACCGGGGCGCTTGCCACGGGCCCCGCGGATCGCGGCGCGATCGAGGACGTGGTCTGGGTGGACGTCCGCGCCATCGACGACAATGCCCTCGGGCGATGGGGCGATTTCGCGCTTCTGCGTTTTGAGACCGGCGGGCCCGAACTGCGGCTCATCCGTTCCTCCGCGCGGCCCGAGGCCTCCCTTCAGTGGTTCGACGGCATCAACTGGAACACCACCGGCGCCGCGCTCGCCCTCGACCGGCGCTACCGCATCCGCGCCGTGATGGACCTCGACACCGGCTCTATGGACGTTTTCGTCCTCGATGAGGGTTCGGCAGGTCCCCGAGAATCGGGGCCTGACGGGACAGACAAGAATGTCCGTCCCACAAAGAAGGCCGAGTCGGCCGCGGTGCTTGGCGCCTCGTTCAAGCCGTTCGCGTCCGGGGAGATCCGCCGAGCCTTTGCCCTCGGCCGTCCGTCCGGGATGCGCGCGGGAATCGCCGCCTGGCAGCTCTGGCGCATCGAGCGCCGCGAACTCGTCCCCTGCGCCGTTGCGAAGAGCGGGCCGGTGACGCTGCGCTACTCGGTCGACGCGACGCTCGAAGGCGACGCGGTCCGCCGGACGGGCGACGCGATTGGCGGGTGCTGGACGCTGGTCTCTTCGAACGGGATGCGCGACGACTTCGAGCTGCCGGATGTCTCGCGCTGGTCGCCCGCGGCTCGCGTGCAGCGGCAACTGGGGTCGGCGTCGGCGGGGAAGTGGTCGCTGGCGCTCTCGGAAGGCGCCCAGCCGGTGGACACGGAGGTGCGCCTGCCGCCGTCGGATTTCGACCTGAAGCTCCGGTTCCTCGTGCCGAAAGACCTCCGGGCGAACCGGCACATCTACCTCGTGCGCCTCAAGGACCCCGACACCGGCGCCGAGCCCGTCGGGCCGTCCATCTACCTCGACTACGGCGCCTCCGCCACGCCCGGCATGAGCATCCTCATCGTGCAGAAGAAGCCCGACCAATACTACTCGATGGAGTTGGACGTCAAGCCGGACACCTGGTACGGCCTGACGGTCTCCACGCGGCGCGGGGTCGGCGGGTTCGTCGCGTCGTTTGTCGACGCCGCGGGCAAGGACGTCCCGCTCAACGGCGGCGAGCCGCTGCCGTTCTTCATGGGCACCCCTGCGGGCGAGCGCGTGCTCTGGCGCTTCTTCTCGCTCATGGCCATGCGCCCATTGATGACCGACTGGCCGAAAGTCGACCTCAAGCTTTCCGACCGCCGCATCCCCGTGACGTTCCAGGCGAAGGAAAAGGCCCCGCCCCCGACACTCACGCTCCGCGGCGTCCGTCGCGACAAGACGATCTCCTATGATCCCCGGGACCCGAAGAACTGGTCCGCCGTCTACAACCGGTCGGAGATCATCGACAAGAACTGGCCCGCTTGGCGCATCGGCCCCGAGGACGCCGCGAAGCTGAAGGACTATCAGGCGTTCATCATCGAGGGCATCGTGTTCCTGCCGTGGACGGGCGTGGAGACGGCCTATGGCGCGAACGGCAACGTGCGGCTGGTGGCGGCGGGCTACATCAACTTCGTTCCCGGCGAGGCGACGGGGGCGGGGGAGTTCAAGGTGCTGAAGCCGTCGGCGGAGAAGGCCGGTCCGCTGGGAAGCGGGCCGATGGCGTTGTCGCTCTTCTACATGCCGCCGGCCGGGGGCGAGCTGCGCGCGGAGCTGCGGTGGATGTTCCGCGGCGAGGCGAAGCCCATCCCGCCGGAACTCATCCGCCGGCAGGAACTCACGCTCCTTCATCCCGGGCTTCCCTTCGATCCGGCCGGCGCGGCGCTCTTTCCCGACAAGCTCGTCATCATCGACCGCGATACGGGCATCGAGATGTTCGACCGCGGCTTCACGCGGACGTGGTACGACAACGTGCGCATCGACAAGTTCCTCTCGCGCTATTCCGGGATATCCTCCTTCGCCTGGGACCCGTGGGGCGAATGCTATTACGCCACGAGCACGCCGTCGCAGGCGGTGGTGAAGTTCGACCGCGACCTCAACGTCAAGGAGCGCATCCGCTGGGCGGGCGACACGGTGGCGTGCGCTCCCGGGCCGGAGGGGCTCTTCTTTATCAACGCGGCGGGCGACGTCCTGCTCGTGGACCGGTTCTTCGGGGTCACGAAGACGCTGCCGCTGGAGAAGATGTTCGGGGGCAAGCCGCTCTTCTCGGCCGCGGCCTGCTCGGGGCGGTTCCTGTATCTGGCCGTGCGGGCGGATTCGCCGATCCTGCCGATGCAGGTCGTCTGCGTCGACACGAACGGCTGGCACCCGCTCTTCAACATCGACCTGAAGAACAAGTTCCCCGAGGTCCGCGCGATGGCCTGCGACGGTGAGACGATGGCGCTCCTCGCCCGCGCGGAGGGGCGCATCGCGACGTTCACGATGCCGCCGAAGCACGAACTCGATCTGCACCAGACGTTCGTCTGTCTCGACGACCTGGAACTGAGGCCGCGGGTCTCCACGGAGGACGTGCCGCTGCTGCCGGGGCCGGCGGGCGACGCCGAGGGATGGTCGCCGGCGACGTCGGTTTTGAAGAACCCCGACGGCGACGGGTGGCTCGTCAAGTCCGAAGGCCCCGCGCCGACGCTGGACCGGCGGGGGATCGCGACGATCCCGGCGGGGGCGCTCAAGGACACGCTCCTGAAGGTGAAACTGGCCGACCCGAAGAAGCCCTGCATGTTGCGCATCGGGCTGGACGTGCGCGACGCCCGGACGCAGCCGCGAGTCGTCATCCTCTACGCCGAGCCGTCCGAAGAGGCCTCGCGCGCCTCCGACGCGTGGGGGCGCACCTGGCCCATCGTCGAGTTCTTCGCCCGGGCCGAGTTCACGGCCTGGCGCAACCGCTTTCCGTTCTGGTCGCGCAACCTCTCCGGCCCGGTGGACGGCGTCAGGCTCCGGGCCTTCCGCCCCGTGCTCATCGGCGCCGGCGCGCGCGAGCACGATTTCAGCCTCGAAAAGGACTTCGGCCTCAAGCCGGGCGACACCGTCGACAGCGTGTCCCTCGGCCCCTGGCGCGAATGCCCGCCGATCCTCTCGGTGAGCGTGACCCCGAGCGAGTGGGTCGAGAAGACGTCGTCGGCGGGGTCGGCGATCTCGCGCGTGTCGCGCCTCGAAATCGACCCGGCGTCGCCCGACGCGCCGAGCCGGCTGGAGAAGGCGACGTGGGACGAGCAGCCCTTCGACCCCGCGCGCGGGTCGATGAAGGTCTCCGTGCGCTCCGCCGACGAGAAGTATTCCATCGACGAGGTCGAGTGGACGCCCGTCGAGAACGGCAAGGTGGTCGGCATCCCCGCGGGCCGGTTCTTCCAATGGCGCGTCGAGATGGCCACCCAGGACCCCTGGCGCCCGCCGGGGATCTCCAACTTGCTCTTCACCTTCTCCCCCGCGGCCCACGCCTCGGCCGCCTCCGGCCCCTCGCGCTGGGCGCCGATCGCCGTCATCCTCCTCGTCGCCGCGGTGCTCGCCTTCCTCGTCATCGGCCGCCGGTCGCTTTGGGAGCGCAAAAAGAAGCAGGGGCGTCCCGGCTGACCGGAACGCCCCTGCGGTGCGCGTGCGCCTCGAAGCCCGGACTCAGCCGGCCTTCGCGATGAGCGTCTTGAGCTTCGCCTGGAGTTCGCGCGTCTCGGTCCAGGTCTGCTTCACGAACTTGTCCTCGGCCGCGGGCTTGTGCGCGTGCGGGTAATCGTCGATCACGCGCGCGCCGCGGTTGTCGTCCTTCTCCTTCGATACCTGCGTATCCACCGCGATCTTCTCGACCGCCTCGGAGAGCTTCGCGAGGAGGTCGGCGGCCTTCGCGTCGGCGCCGAACTCGGCGACCAGGATCGCGCGCTCGTGCTCCCACCGCGCGTCCTTCGTCTTCGCCGTCAGCACCGTCGCCGCCTTCGCGCCCGATTCGAGCTGCTTCATCAGGCCCATCAGCGCGTAGTGGCGGATATAGAACGTGTAGGTCTCGATCGCGCTCTTGCGGCTCTCCTCGGACATGTAGTTCTTGCCCAGGCCCTTGATGTCGCGGTCGGTGTAAAGCGCCTTGGACTCCTTCGCCGCGCCCAGCCGCGCGCGGGCGTCGAGCATCAGGTCCACGATGTCCGGGCGGAAGACGTCGAACTCGAACTTCGTGCGCTTCGCCTTGTTGCGGCTCTTGTACTTCCCCTCGTTGCGGCGGATCGTGAAGATGTTGTCCGAGAGCACCCACGCCGGGATGATCTCGTTATACGCCGGGGAAATCCCCTCGTAGTTCTCGCCGGGCGAGTTGATGAGCGAGAAGGGGAACGTGACCTTCTGCGGCAGGGCCGACACGCCCGACGCGATGATGGAGTAGGGGGCCTTCGTGAAGTCGCTGGGGAACTTGATGTTGACGCCCAGGCCGAAGAACGTCCCCTCGCCCGGCCAGATCTCCTGGTCGGGGGCCTTCGACGTGTGGTTGGAGCCGACGTTGGCGCCGTAGCCCACGTTGCCCTTGCCCTCGGGCCAGAAGGCCGCGATCAGGAGCGATTGGTGGTGGAACCCGACGAACGGGCCGCACAGGCTCGCCGTCACCTCGCCCTCCGCGACGCCGGTGTTCGGGCCGAGGATCGACTGCGTCACCTTGCCGTGCCGCTCGACGTGCGTGTGCTCGGTGAGGACGGAAGAGTCGACGATGGCCATCGACGCGACCTCCGCGCCCCACTGCACGATGCTGCTCTTCACCCAGGCGCCGTCGAGGATCTCGGCCTTCTCCTCGGTCGAGGAGAGGATCGTCGAGTTCTTGACGAGCGTTGCGGAGCTGATGATCGCGCCTTCGCCGACGTAGACGTTCTCGACGCGCGGGGTGTTGCGGAGGACGGCCTTGGACTCGATGGTGCCCGTCGCGCACTTTACCGCGGCGACGTATTCGTCCACGGCCTTGTTATAGGCGTCGAGGAACGCCTTGTCGTCGCGCGACCGGCCGACCCACTCGGCGTCCACGCAGGAGATCTCGCCGAACGTCTTCGTCTCGCGTCCGCCTGTCTCGATGGCGATGGAAAGCTCTTCCCCGTTGCCGAACGTCGTCTCTCCCGTCACGGCCACCGTGCCGCAGTTCGCCAGCACCGCGCCGTCCTTCACGACGTAATGGGAAAGCATCTTCACCGCGTAGACGAGCGCGTTGCCCACTTCGCAGTGGGAGAGCACGCTGTCGTAGACGCCCGTCGCCAGCGTGAAGCCCTTCTCGACGTCGCACGTTCCCTCGAACTTCCCGAGGACGACGTTGCCGATGAAGCCCGAGCGCCAGACGCGCACGGGGTCGAAGTCCGCCACGGCGGAGACCTTCGACCAGTCCTCGCTCCAGCAGCCGTTGGCCTCGAGCGCCGCGCGGATCGCGTGGCTTACGGGCTTCGCCTTCGCTCCGAAGAGCACGCTCTTGCCCTCGGCCTTCCGGACGGCCTTCGCCGCCGCGACGACGGGCGACTCCTTCGTCGCCTTCTTCACGTTGTTCAGCACGGCCTTCTTCATGGGTTCTCCTCCTGTGGAATGTCCCTAAGCGTGATGCGCCTTGACGACCGCGACGGTGTCGCGGGCGATCATGAGCTCTTCGTTCGTGGGGATGACGAGCACCTTGACGCGCGAGGCGTCGGTGCTGACGCAGCGGTCCACGCGGCTGTGGGCGGAGTTCTTCGCCTCGTCCAACTCGATGCCGACGGAGCCGAGGTCCGCGCAGGCCAGCGCGCGCACCTTCGCCGCATTCTCGCCGATGCCGCCCGTGAAGACCACCGCGTCAAGCCGCCCCAGCGCCGCGGCGTAGCTGCCGATGTATTTCTTGATGCGGTAGGTGAAGATGTCGAGCGCCAGCTTCGCGCGTTCGTTGCCGCCCTCCGCCGCGGTGATGATCTCGCGCATGTCGCTCGACACGCCGGAGACGCCGAGGAGGCCGCTCTTCTTGTTGAGCGTCTGGTCGAGCTGCGGCAGCGTGATGTTCTCCTTGCCCGCGATGAAGAAGGGGATGGCCGGGTCGATGTCGCCGCAGCGCGTGCCCATGACCAGGCCTTCGAGCGGGGTGAGGCCCATCGACGTGTCCACCGACTTCCCCTGCCGCACGGCGGTGATGGAGCAGCCGTTGCCGAGGTGCGCGGTGACGAGGTTGACGTCGTGCGGCTTCTTCTCCAGGAACTTCGCGGCCTGCAGTGTGACGTAGTGGTGCGACGTGCCGTGGAAGCCGTAGCGCCGGACGCGGTGCTTGGTGTAATACTCGTAAGGCAGCGCGTAGGTGTAGGCGCATTCGGGCATGGTCTGGTGGAACGCGGTGTCGAAGACGGCGACGTTCGGGACGCCGGGCAGGAGCTTCATCGCCGAGCGGAGCCCGATGAGGTTCGGCGGATTGTGCAGCGGCGCGAGGTCGGCGTTCTTCTCGATGATGTGGACGACCCGCTCGGTGACCAGCGCGCTTTTCACGAAGTCCTCGCCGCCGTGGACGACGCGGTGGCCGACCGCGGTGATTTCCTTGATGTCGCGGATGGGGCGGTCGTCGCCGGTGGTGAGGGCCTCGACGATCATCTCCATGCCCACGTCGTGGTTGGGGATGGGGCGCTTCGTCTCGGACTTCTTGTCGCCGTGCTTGTGCGTAAGCTTGCCTTCCGGCAGGCCGATGCGTTCGAGCAGCCCCTGCGCCAGCACCGCCTCGGTGTCCATCTCGAGAAGCTGGTACTTGATGGAGGAGCTGCCGCAATTGACGACGAGGACCTTCATGGACGTCTTCTTTCTATGAATGATGGCTTTTGCGGGAGCCTGAAACCCGAAATCCGAAACTCGAAACCCGAATGAAATCCGAAGGCCGAGGCCCGACCTGGAAGCCGCGCATCCCCTCTTCGGATTTCGGGCGTCGGACTTCGGATTTCCGCGCCGGAGGGCGCCCCCGGAGAAGTCCGGGGGCGCCTTTCCGACGGCGCGGCATTACTTCTTGGCGGCCTTCTTGGCCTTCTTCGCCGGCAGGGCCGGGATCTCGGAGCCGTACTTCCGCGTGAGCTTGGAAGCGGCGGCGGCGTCCACGATGAAGGTGCACTTGGCGTGAAGCTGCAGGGCGCTCGCGGGAACCATGGCCGTGATCGGGCCCTCGACCGACTTCACGACCGCGTTGGCCTTGGATTCCTTGTTGGCCAGCAGCAGCACTTCGCGGGCCTCGAGGATCGTGCCGATGCCCATGCTGACGGCGTAGCGGGGGACCTCGTTGGCGCTCTTGAAGAAGCGCGCGTTGTCCTGGATCGTGCCTTCCTCAAGCGCCACCCAGTTCGTCCGCGAGAACACGGCCGTTCCGGGCTCGTTGAACGCGATGTGCCCGTTGCCGCCGATGCCCAGGAGCTGGATGTCGATGCCGCCGAACTCCTCGATCATGTCCTCGTACTCGGCGCACATGGCGTCGATGTCCTCGGCCGTGCCGGAGGGAACGTGGACGTTCTCGAGCCGCACGTTGATGTGCTTGAACAGGTTGTGATACATGAAGTAATAGTAGCCCTGATCGTGCTCGTGGTCGAGGCCGACGTACTCGTCCAGGTTGAACGTCACCACCTGCGAGAAGTCGAGGCCCTCTTCCTTGTGCTGCCGGATCATCTCCTTGTACGTCCCGAGCGGGGTGCTGCCGGTCGCGAGTCCGAGGACGGCGCGCGAATTCTTGCGCACGACGTCGCAGATCATCTCGCCCGCCAGCTTGCTCATCTCGTCATAGTCCTTCTTCACGATCACGCGCATCGCTTCGTCTCCTTCTAAAAGTGGACAGCGGTTAACCGAGCGACATCTGCTCGAACATTCGATCGAAAACGAGCGTCCCGGCCCCGCGCGGGCAGGCGCCCTCGGGGAACGCGGTCTTGCGGATCTCCACGGTGTCGCGCGCCGCCGGCATCGCGATGCGCCGGAACGCGCGGTTCACCGATTCCACCAGCGGGCTTTCGCTCGCCGTCAGCCTTCCGGCCAGCACGAACAGCGACGGGTCGAACAGGTTCGCCAGATTCGCCATCGCGCGGCCGATGTGCGTCCCCACGCGCTCGACGAGGTTGACGGCCAGCCGGTCGCCCGCGGCCGCGGCGGACAGCACCGAGTCGATGGTCACCGCCGAGGCGTCGCCCCCGGCGAACGTCGCGATGGACGACTCGACACCCTTCTGCATCGCGTCCTTCGCCTGGCCCTCGATGGCGCGGGGGCTCGCGAAGCTTTCCAGGCACCCGTTGTTGCCGCAGTAGCACAAAGGCCCGTTCTCCTCCACGACGGTGTGTCCCAGCTCTCCCGCCCGCCCGTGGGCGCCGTGAAAGAGCTTCCCGCCCATCACCATCCCCAGCCGGATGCCGTGCCCCACGTGGAAGTAGAGGAAGGAATCGACGCCCCGCGCCGTCCCGTAACGGAACTCCGCGAGCGTGGCCGCCTGAACGTCGTTGTCCACCGCGACCTCGAGGCCGAATTGCTTGCCCAGGACCGAGCGGATGTCGACGTTCGCCCAGCCTTCGCTGTGGGGGAACTTGATGCTGACGCCGCGTTCGCGGTCGACGAAACCGGCCACGCCGACGCCGATGCCCTTGAGCCGCTCGCGCGCGGAGGCGCCGACGAGCTTCTCCACGACCGTCGCGACGCGCTCCATCGTGAGTTCCGGCCGCGCCGGGTCGACCTCGGCCGACTCGGAGGCGAGTACGCCGCCGCTCAGGTCGAGCAAGGCCGCCTGGGCGCCGCCATGACTGATCTCCACGCCGATGGCCTGTGCGAATTCGGGATTGAGCTTCAGCAGCGCCGCGGGACGTCCTCCCTGGCTCTCGCCGAATCCCTGCTCGACGATGATCCGATCGGAGATGAGTCCCTTGACGAGGTTGGTGACGGTGGGCAACGAGACATCCATGGTCTTGGCAAGGAAGGGCCGTGCGACCTGGCCATGGACGCGGATAAGCTGGATGATATGTCTTCGGTGCTGGTTCACGGCAAAGTTCCCATGAAACCACGGCACTTCATTCACACCTTTGCTGTAATTCTAAGCAATCTCTGCCCGATGTCAATGGGTTTATTGCTAATCTTTCACTAAGCCCCGTGTCTCTTGTTTAACACAATGAACAACTGTGAAATTCATAACATGGCTGTGTATAAAGCGTTATGGCCTTTTGTGTCTCCGTAAGTCGTTTCGGGTCGTTCTCTGGACTTTATTCCGCCCATTTTTCGTCCCACAAACTCGGCTTGTTTGCTTGTCTGGCCGTGGGGCGGGTGGTAGTATTGCGACGGATCGGCTGCGCCCATTAACCTTCCGAAGGGACGCCCATGCTCTCCAAGACGCGAATCCTGCTTGCCTCCGTTCTGGCCGCGCTCCTGGCGGCGGCTGTGTCGGCCGAGACACTCGACCAGATCCTGGCTGCCGTGGCCGAGCAGTCGGCGGCGACGAAGGACATGACCTGCTCGATGAAGATGGAGATAGACGTGATGAAGCAGCAGGTGCGGGCGGAGGGGCAAGTGAAGTTCAAGGCGCCCGACAAGATGGCGATGGTCCAGACGACGTTCATGACGGTCGCTGAGCGCCAGGTGGTGACGAAGATGCGGGTCGTGAGCGACGGGGCCGTGCTGTTCCAGGAGGTTTCGCCGGCGGGGGGAAAGACGATCGTGAACCGCGTCGACCTCGTGGCGGCGGGCGTGAAGGCGACGGGTGGCGTGAAGCTGCCGATGGGCACGATCGAGGATCTGAAATCGCTGACGGAGGCGAAGGTTCTGGAAGACAAGGTGCTTGAGGACGGCGAGAATGCCTGGGTGATCGCCGGCAAGTCGACCGCGGCGGCGCCCGCCGAGGGCGGCGACCGGGCGGAGAAGCTGAATTCGCTGATGGGGCGGACGAGGATCTACGTCGGCCAGAAGTCGCGGGTCATCCGGCGGATGGAGTTCCTCTCGGAAGAGGACAAGCCCGTCGGCTGGGTGGCGTTCGACGACGTGAAGCTCAACGTCGGTCTCGGGGACGAGGAGTTCCGCTATGTGCCGCCGGCGGGGGTGCCGGTCGAGGATCAGACCGAGCTGATGAAGCGGAATCACGATGCGGTCGAGGCGGCGAAGAAGTCGGCCCGGCCCGCGGAGGCGGCCCCCGGGGCGTCGGGTCTTGCGGCGGGGACGCCGGCGCCGGCGCTGACGCCGAAAGGGCTGGACGGGGGCGCCATCGACCTGCGCGCGATGCGGGGCCGTCGCGTGCTCGTGATCTTCTGGGCGGCGTGGAACCCGGGGTCGCTCGACCGCCTCGTCGAGGCGGATCGGTTGGCGAAGCAGCGCAAGGACTTCGACGTGCTTGCCGTCAGCCTGGACGATCCGGGCGTCGCGGATACGGTGAAGAAGGCGCTGGCGGCGAAGGGCGTTTCGGCGACGTCGGGCCTGGGCACGTCGTCGGACCTCAAGGCCTGGCGGATCGCGCGGCTGCCGGCGTGGGTGCTCGTGGACGCCGAGGGGAAGGTCGTCGCGGGCGAAGGCGGCGCGGCCGATCTCGTCGCGCTGAAGGCGGCGCTGGAGAAGCCCTCGGCGAAGTGACGCGGGTCACTTGATGAGGGTGACGCGGTCGTCGCGGATGAAGCGGTCGATGTGGGTCCAGCGGAAGGGCGAGTCCTGGTTGCGGAAGTCGCCGCCCATGAGCCGCGCGACGCCGACGAAGTTGATGCCGTTGGACTTGAGGATTTCCTTCCAGCCGTCGTCGCGCTCGTCGTACTCGGTGGGGAGCGATCCGCTGCGCTTGAACCGGTCGAAGTAGCCGCGCGGGTAGAGCCTCAGCCGGTCGGCCAGCCGTTTCGGCAGCACACCCTGGATGCGCTCGAAGAACTCGTCCGACGCGCGGCTGCCGATGATCACGAGATCGTATTCCTCGGCGAGCGCGGCGAGCTTCTTCGGCGACAGAGTTTCCGTCTCGCGTCCCATGGCGATGACGCGGTCGCGCAGCGGCCGGGTGGTGGTCAGCACGGCGATCTTCATTTCGCTCCTTCGGCCGGGGGCGGAGGCTTCGGCCTCTCCTTCTGAGCCTGGGCCTTCACGATTCCCTTCAATTTCTCCATCTCCTTCTCGTCGATCTCCCCGCGCGCGCGCATCTCGCGCACCTCGTGCAGCGTGAGCGGCACATCGGCCTCGTTCGTCTCCTCCTTCAGCGCCCGGGAGCGCACGACGTAGATGATGATGCCCGTGACGACGAACGCGACGAGGACGATGCCCGTGAGCCCCAGAAGCCACCACCACGCGTCGTCGGCGGAGAGCTTGCGCGGGGCCGCCGGGGCCGCCTGGGCCAGAACCGTCCACGCGGCGCCGGGTGGAATCATGGGGCCTTCTCCGCGGATTCCCTCTTCTTCGCCCCCGCCAGCAGGATCATGTGCGCGTCGCGCAGGTGGCGCTTGACGATCGGGTACTGCTCCAGCTCCTCCGGCCGCAGGCGCTCGTATCGCTTCACGTAGTCGGTGTAGAACTGCGGGAAGTCCGCGCTCGCGTCGTCGAACGTCCCCTTGTCGTTCCAGCGGAACACCGTCACCCACAGGTCGCCGCCGTCCACGGTCAGGATCTCCAGCTTCCCGTCGCCGTCGAGGTCGTCGATGAGCGCCCCGCACGCCGAGGCCAGGCACTGGATCGGCTGGGCGAACGTCGGGCGGAAGCGGCGGTCCTGGTGCGTGACGACCGTCAGGTTGAGCGTGTTGGGTGCGTTGAAGCCGGCGAAGACGATCTCCTTCTTCCCGTCGCCGCTAAAGTCCACCACGCGCGCATCCCAGAAGCAGTCGAGCATCGAGTCGAACCGTCCGAGCTGGCCGCCCTTCGACGTGAAGACGTAGAGCGTCGGCTTGGCTGGCAGGTAGCCCTTGAGGTCCTTGTCGAACGCGGCCTTTGCCTCGACGACCACGGTCTCCAGCTTCCCGTCGCCCAGGAGGTCGGTTTCGGCGCAGCGCACGGGGACCTTGTTCTCCTCCAGCAGCTTCGCGATGGGCACGGGCACGGCCATGGCCTCGGGCGCCTTCGCCTTCACCAGCCGCGTCGTGAGCACCAGGTAATGCTCGGGCGTGCCGCCCGGCAGGAAGTCGCTAAAGTCCACCGCGGCCTTGCTCGTGACGCGGCGGATGGAGCGATAGGCCGCCAGGCCGATGGGCGAGGCCAGGCCGAACCGCTTCTGGACCGCGCCCCATTCGCGCGCCGCGGCCTCGGGCTCGCCCATGAGCTCATGGACGCGGCCGATGTTGACCTTCTCATAGATCGCGTCGCCGGCCAGGTCGCGCGCGGCCTCGTACTGCTTCAGCGCCTCCGCGTAGTTCCGGTCGGCCGAAAGCAGCGCGCCGCAGAGCACGTGCGACTCGACGCGCACCTCGTTCTGCACCGGCGTCAGGTAGAGCAGCGCCTTCCCCACGAGCGCCTTCGCCTCCGCCGACTGGCCGCGGAAACCCGCTTCGAGGAGCGCGAGCTGGTAATATGACGGCCCGTACCTCGGCTCCAGCGCAATCGCCCGGCGGAAGGCGTTGATCGCCGTGGGATAGTCCGGCATCGCCTGCGTCGCGTAGAGCATCCCCAGCAGGAAATACGCCCGGCTGACCCTTGCTTCGTCCTGCGCGGCGCGCGCGATGTCGATGCCGCGGTAGGCGAGCGCCGAGGCCTCCTTGCGCTGGTCGTCCGCGAACATCGCCCGCGCGCCGCCGTAACACCACGCCGGAACGCCGGAGGGCTTGCTCTCATACCACGCGAGCGCCTCCTTGACCTTTCCCATCTTCGCGGCGGACGCCGTGACGCCGTCCTGTGCGTCGAGGTCGTAAGGATTGGCGAGCGCGCGCTGCTGGTAAAGGGCGTAGGCCTCGGCGTATCGGCCGGCGACATAGAGGTCGTCCGCCGACTTCGCCGCCGGCGCCTGGGCCGCGGCGGCCGACGAGATCGCAATGGCTGCCGCCGCGATCGCGGCGCGGAATGCCTGTGACGTAAGCAATGCAGTCTCTCCCCGTGAGAGAAGTCCTTATCTGTGATGATAGCCCCGTGCGGCTTGAAGTCAAGCTGCGACGCCTGCGCCTCATCGCCGATCGATCGCTCCCGCCTCCCTCTCTCTCACCGGCCGCCGGCTCTGCCGTTCCAGTTGATGTCCGCCACATCCATGTTGTGCAACTCCGTTTCGCCAAATCTGACCGAAATACCAAACATACCAAAGATATCAGCATTCCCCACATACCAGTTTTTCATCACCTCCCGCCTCACCGCTTCTTATTAGGGACGGGGGCTAATTAGCCTAACTACTGTGTAATGTCCCCTCTTTGCCGCGCCTCCCGATCATAGCTGGTCTAATTTAGCCCCCGTCCCTATTTATTCTCGGGGAAGGGTTCTCTCGTCCCTGCGTTACGGAATGCAAGAATTGGCAGGGAAACGCTCCTTGAATAACTATATAGCAAATGGCGTGCCAAAGACGGAACAATTCGCGTTTTGTGCATAACACATTTGTTGGCAAGGGCTTGGGGCATTTCAGCCGAAAGCGACCATCTATTACGCGACTGTCATTTTGGCAGGTTCTTGACTCTTTCGGGCTGCGGGCCTGCCATTTTGGCAGGTTGGGGGATGGCGCGTCGCCGAACTTGGGGCGTCGCCGGTGCCGCAGGGCGAGGCATGCCTCGCCCCTACGAGGGAATCGAGGTAATCGCCGTGACCCCCGGCGATGTGACGGAATGCGACATCGCTTCCGGGCACCCGCGCGGCGTTTCTTGCATTTTGCCAAATTGGCTTGAAGGACGCGCTCGAACAGCCTTTTCGCTTGACAGGCGCGGGGGGCGGGGCTAGCGTCGAGGGTGCGGAACGTCAATCGCGGCAATGGGATAGGTTGCACTAACGTTTTGGGGATGCCGGCGGGAAAAAGGGGCTGGAAAAAGGGGTCAGGAGCCTTTTGTGCGAAGCACCCTACGGGCCTACAGGCAAAAGGCTCCTGACCCCTTTTTCCAACGGACCCCTTTTCCCCGCCCCCAAAACGTTAGTGCACCCAATGGGACAGGTTGAGAGCGCCTCTCGTGAAAATCGCCCCCCTCATGCATCTTGCGTTTCTACTCCTCGCCCCGGCGGCGGCATTTGCCCAGGATGCCCCGGCGGAGGAGGACCCGCAGGCGTGGATCGCGCGGCTTGCCTCGCCGGACACGCGCGACACGGCGCGGGATAAGCTCCGCGATCTCGGGCCCACCGCGGTGCCTCTCCTGATGAAGGCGCTGAAGGAGGCGGAGCCGGTCATTCGCAGCGAAGCCGCCTTCGTCCTCGGGCGCATCGGGCGTAAGGAAGCCGTCGCTCCGCTCATCGAGGCCCTCTCTGACGCCGACGCCCGCGTGAGGACGAACGCCGCGTATGCGCTCGGCGAGCTTTCAGACCCGAAGTCGATGGCCCCGCTCATCAAGGCCCTCTCCGACGCCGATGCGCTCGTGCGGGCGAATGCGTGTTTTGCGCTCGGGCACGTCGGCGATCCAAAGGCGGCGCCGGATCTCGTGAAGGCGCTGGCCGATCCGGACGAGAACGTGCGCAACTTCGCGGCGAGCGCCCTCGGCACGACGAAGGAGACGAAGGCACTTCCCGCGTTGGCCTGGGTCGCGCTCAAGGATACCTCCAGCGGCGCGCGCGCCCTCGCCGCGGCGTCGATGGGGACGCTGGGCGATAAGCACGCGTGCGACACGCTCGTGGGTCTTCTGGACGACAAGGAATACGTCGTCCGCGCCCGGGCCATCGAGGCGCTGGTCGCGCTCGTCAATGACCGCCGCGGCTACGAGGCCCGCGAGACCGAGCCGCAGCGCGCCGCCGCGGTCGGGCGATGGAAGGCGTGGCTTGCGAAGCAGAAACTCGCGCCGGTGAAGCCTCGCGAGCCCACGGACGTCTACGAAACCTGGGGCGGCAAGTCAAAGCCTCCGAAGCCCGTGGAGCCGGGGCCCGACACGCCCGACGCGCAACTTGTCCCCCCGGGCCGGCTGAAGATCGCGCCGGTCTCGGCGAAGCGCCCGCGCGAAGCGGCCAAGGCCGTCGCCGACAACCCGGCCGCCTCGGCCTTCTTTGCCGCGGGGCGCAAGGACTTTGACGCCGCCGATTTTGAAGGCTCCGCGCGCGCCTTCGAGGCCTGCCTCCAGATCGCGCCGACCTCGTGCGAGGCCGCGTTCAACCGCGCGCTGGCGCTCCGGCGGCTCGGCAAGAACCAGGCCGCGATCGACGCGCTGCGACAGGCCCTCAAGATCAATCCGAAGGACGCGGAAAGCGCCAACGAGTGGGGGACGATCCTCGCCCCCGAGGAGACCACGGACGTGGAGGCCCTCTATCGCGAGGCGGTGGCGTGGTCCCGGGACTATGCGCCGGCGCGGTTCAACCTCGCGGAGGTGCTCCTGCGGGGAGAGGTCGTGGAGCCGATGAGGCTCTACCAGTCGCTGGACGATCTCGCGACGCCGATCGAGGGGATCCGCCGCGCGGTCGTCAAGCTGCGGCTCGGGACGTGCCTGAGACGGATGAAGGACACGGATCGCGCGAAGGTGCTTCTGAACGACGCCGCGGCGGGCGCCACGGACCCGGCCTTCCTCCGCGAGGTCGCGCGGCAGCTTGCGGCGATGCGCGAGTTCGCTCAGGCGAAGGCGCTGCTTATCCATGCGTATGAACTCAGCGCCGGCGACGCCGAGACGGCGTGGGCGCTAGCGATGTTCCTGATGCGCGTGCCGGACGACGCGGTGAAGGACGCGAAGCGCGCGGCGGTCTACGCGGAGGTCGCCTGGACCGCGAAGCCCGCGGAGGAGCGGTTCGTCTCTGCGATGGCCGAGGCGAAATGGGCCCTCGGCGAAAAAGAGAAGGCGGTGTCGGCGCTTGAGGAGTCGCTGAAGAAGACGGAGAGCGCGACGCTGAGGAAGCAGCTTGAGGAATATCGGAAATCGCTTGTGGCTCCGGCGGAAAAAGCCGAAGTGGGAACGGGGGAGGACCCTGCGGGGGCCGCTGAGAAGTCGGAGGTCCCCCGGTGATGAATTCCAATTCTCAAACGCCAAATTCCAATAAAACTCCAAACACCAAGCTCCAAGTACAGAGAAACGACCGGACGACAGGAATTGGAATTTGTAGTTTGGAACTTCCTTGGAATTTGGATCTTGGGATTTGGAATTTGCCGCCTGTGGTTTACAGGCGGCTGAGGCCCGAGAGCGTTTCGAGCGGGCCGGTGGCGTTCTGGGACGGAAGCGGGTGGGGCGAGGCGAATGACTTGCCGCATCCGAGGCACTGGAAGAGGTAAAACTTGCGTCCCTGGTGCTGCCGGTAGCCGAACCACCGCAACTTCTGATCGACGTGCGCGCAACGGTCGTGGTTGGCCTCGCTCACCGGCGCCGCCTCCAGGTTAGAGATCGCCAGGGGGCAGCCCGGCACTGTCTGAGGGGGTAGACAGTATTCCGGGCGCCCGATGGCACAAGCGTCTCGGGTGCTCGTCGCACCCGCAGATTGTCAATGGGCGGTTTGCTTACCAAGAGGCCGACGCGGGACGGGGACACCCGCGAGGCAGCACGAACTGATAAGTCAAACCGCTCCACACACTTATACACCGACCTGGGAAGCGGGTTTCAGAAATCTCCGAAAAAGTAAGCCCTGTGAAGCTCGTGTTGGAATGCGTTGCAGGATTTGGAGTTGTGGCGGAATATCGGGTCTGAGAAGGCCTCAGACGGAGGCGAAAATGAGAGGGCCGGCGATTCTTTTTGTGCTATTCGTCGCCGGCTGCGCCCAGCCGCCTGCGACCTTCAAGCCGGTCGACCTTCCCGCTCAGCCCAAGGCGGATTGGGTGTTTTCGGGGCCCGCGAAGGAAGAGCCCGCGGCGTCCGCGACGTTCGCCGAGGAGCCGGGCGCGGTGAGCGTCATCCGAGTGACGGCGGCGGCCGAGGACTTCTACGGCAGCAAGCTCTACGACGGCTTCGACGTGCTTGTGCAGCCGCTGGACGCGCAGGACAGGCCGGTGAAGAGGCTGGGCTCGATGACCGCGACGCTCTATCGCTTCGACGCGGAAGGCTACTCGGGCGAGGGAGAGAAGCTGATCGAGTGGCACGTGTCCGCCCGGCGGATGGCGGGCCTCTGGGCGGAAGGGGGGCTCGACCGCGGGTTCCGGATGAAGCTGGCGTGGGACCGGAGGCCGATGGTGGAGGACGTGAAGCTCGATGTGAAGTTCGTGACTCAGGACGGGAAGGCGTTCGAGAAGATCATCAGCGCCGGCAGTGTGGATCAGCCGCGCTACCGGTGGCTGGAGAAATAAGGGGAAACGGTGGGCAAACTAACGGTGCTGGTGTTGTTCGGCGGCAAGAGCGTGGAGCACGAGGTGAGCATCATCAGCGCGACGAGCGTGATAAACGCGCTGGACGTCGACAAGTACGACGTGATCCCGGTGATGATCACGCAGCAGGGCCGGTGGCTGAGGCCGAAGGACTCGGCGAAGGCACTGGAGAACGTGAAGCGCCCGCTGAAGACGCCCGACCGCGAGCCCGTCGCGACGGAGGGCTCGCCGCTCATCCGAGTGAACACGCACGCGGCGCCGGGGGTGGACATCGTCTTCCCCGTGCTGCACGGGCCGTTCGGCGAGGACGGGACGGTGCAGGGACTGTTGGACCTGGCGAGCGTGCCGTACGTGGGCTCGGGGGTGACGGGAAGCGCGGTGGGGATGGACAAGGACGTGATGAAGCGTCTTTTCCGCGAGGCGAAGCTGCCGACGGTGGATTTCATGCTGGTGACGCGCTCGCGCTGGCGGCACAACCGCAAGGCGGCGCTGCGGGATATCCTGGAGCGGTTCCGCCTGCCGCTCTTCGTGAAGCCCGCGTGCCTGGGCAGTTCGGTGGGCATCCGTCGGGCGAAGAACCGCGCCGAGATCGAGCGGTCGATGGATTTCGCCGCGCGATACGACACCAAGCTGCTGGTGGAGGAGGGGCTCGACCCGCTGGAGCTGGAGTGCTCGGTGCTCGGCAACGAGGAGCCCGTGGCGTCGTGCGTCGGCCAGATCATTCCGCCGGGCGGGTTCTACGATTACGAGGAGAAGTACGTCTACGACCGCACGCAGCTCATCATTCCCGCGCGCATCACGAAGCGCGTCGCCGAGCGCGTGCGCAAGCTGAGCGTCGCCGCCTACAAGGCCGTCGACTGCGCCGGGATGGCCCGCGTCGATTTCCTCCTCGACCGGCACTCAGGCAAACTCTGCGTCAGCGAACTCAATACGATCCCTGGCTTCACGTCGATCAGCATGTATCCAAAGATGTGGGAGCGATCCGGGCTCCCGTATGCGAAGCTTCTCGACAAGCTCATCAAACTCGGCCTCGAACGCCACGCCGACCGCTCGCGCGTCCGCGTCGAGCGATGAGCCGCCGCGCCGATTTTCTCCGTACATAAAAACCCCCTCGCGCTTGTCGGGCCGAGGGGGTTTTCGTTTTCGAAGCTACTTCATCCGCCGCCGGCGGAGGAATCCGGCCGCTCCCAACGCGCCGGAGCCGAGGAGCAGCAGCGTCGCGGGTTCGGGCACCGCGGCTACGGTCGCGTCGAACTCGAAGTTGTTCGCGAAGACGGAAGAGGAGAAGTGCGGCACGGACGAGACAACGCCGTCCCAGGCATCCGTGCTCTGGCAGATGAGCTTAGCGTCACTGACCCAATTGCCGCTGAACTCGCCGTTGTCCGCAAGCTTCAGCGCCGTCAGCGTTCTGTCCGGACCGTCGTAGGTGTTGCCCACCAACAGGAGGAACCGCGTGCCGTCGCCGCCCTTGACCACCTCGATGTCGTAGAACCTCTCGTCGGACCTCCACCACACCGGCAACGTGCCGCTCAGGTTCACGATGTTGACCTGCTCTCCCGCGCTCAGGGCGCAATCGTCGCGGTCCTTGTCCACGAACATCGTGATGCCCCTTGCGATTCCCGCGGTGGCGTCTGCCGTTGTCGCGGCGTACACCGCCGTGCATAGGCCGATGCCCTTGATATTGACGCAGTCGGCCGAGATGCCGCCGGAACCGATGGGGTTGCCGGAGTCGCCGCTCGGCTTGGTGTACCAGAACGAGGTCCTGTAATTGCCGCCGCCGAGGTTCTTCGTCACGCCGAGGTTCAGCCCCGGAGGATCGTCGTAATAACTGTTGCTGTAGCCGAACATGTAGGCCCCGCGGATGTCCGCGTAGTGGGGATAGCTGAAAGCCGCGCCCGCCGCGTGATAGTCGGCGTCGCTGTCGCCGGCGTTGCCGCTGGAGTCCGCGTCCCACACGGCGTAGGCGGTGCCGCCGCTGGAGACGACGAACGCGCCTGCGTGGCCCGTGAACGTGCCCTTCACGTCGGGGAAACCGTAGATACTGGTGTTCGTGTTGCCGGTGCCGCTGGAGCGCCCCGTGCCCAGGACCGTCACGGTGTTTCCGGTGGCGTTGGTCTGGACCGACAGGAGCTGCATCTTCGTGGCGTCGCCGGAGTAGTTGATGCCGAGCCCTAACGCCGCCCACCCGTCCATGCCGCCGCTCACCAGGATCTCGGGCGAGCGGACGTAGTCATTGGGCTTCGCCACGTCGGCCACCGTGCCGAGCGAGTAGTAGTCGCCGGTCGTGGTCGTCCAGTCGGTGCCGATCCTCAGCGCCGCGAGCGTCGCCGCGGTGCTGTCCGGCCCGTCCGACATGAAGTAGATCTTGCCGCCCGGCCCGGCGGTGATTCCGTAAGCCGAGGAGACCGAAACAACCAGCGCCACGCTTGCCGCAACCCAAGTCGAAAATCTCATTTTGCAGCCCTCCTGAAAGAAAGGGGATAAGACGATGCCCCACTTTGTGTAACCACCGCTGGTCGGGTCTCCCGTCCTGCGGGACCTCACCGGCGTTTTTCCCTGCCGACAATCTTGATATCAGCAAATGCCGTGCCAAAACGCTGTGACCCGGTCAGCATTTTCGGTTTTATTGAGAACAAGACCTGCTCTTGGCCGTGAAATGCCGTGGGGCCGGGCCGACATGGCGGGGCGGCCTCAGTGACCGGGTCACTGGAACCCGTGGAATATGTTCAATATGGATGTTGCGGGGGAGAACAGGGGCTTGACAATCGGCCTGGGGCCGCGAAGAATAGGGTCGGAATCAGGATCGAAGGCGCGCGGGGAGGGGGCACGATGCCATCTTCTGGACGGATTGACAGGCTTGCAGACGTGATTCGCATCCTGCGGAGCCGGATCATCCGCGGCATCTATACCGGCAGGGTCCCGAGCGGAAGGATTCTCGGCCGCGACCTCAAGGTCAGCGTTTCGACGGTCGACCTGGCCCTGGCGAAGCTTGCGTGGCTGGGGATTGTCCGTCGCGAGGCGCGGCACGGGACGTTTGTTGTTCCTCCGGCCGAGCGGAAGGGGACGGGGATTCTGACGACGGCACGGTTCGTGTGCAACCCGGGCTCCCACTGGACGTCGAGGGTCATGCTCGGCTTCGAGCGGGCGGGCGTTGCGCACGGGCTGTCCATGCTGCTGCACCACGTCGTCATGGACGGCAAGTCGGACGAGGCGATCGATTACGCCCTCGATGCAGGCGCGTCGGGCTACTGCGTCGGCACCTGCCTTCTGGGCGACGTTTCAATGGAGCAGGCGCTCCGGCTGAGGCGCGCGGCGGCCCCGGTGGTCGCGGTGGACTGGGAGTTCGAGGAGCCGATCATCCCGAGCGTGTCGTTCGA
>JBBIVY010000028.1:0-20686 GCA_037439485.1 Planctomycetota bacterium
TTCCAACTGCAGATGTCGTCGACGAGTTCGCTCGGGTCGTCGACCTTGTTGTCTCTATTGTCGTCGAGATGGTTGTTGAGCGGATCCTGCTTGCCGTCGGGGCCGACGCTCCAGATGACGGGACCGCGGTCGACGCGGCCGGGCAGGCGCTGGCCTGTCTTCGTGTCGAACGTGGTCCGCCGGCCGTCGGGGAGGTAGCGGAACGGGCGCCCCCAGGAGTCACAGAGGCGGCCCTGCGAATCGACCTGATCCGGCCGGGCTGAGTAGTAGGGGCCGACCGTGCGTGTTCCATTCTCGGCGGGTAGTTTCACGCACAGGACGCGGAGCTGCAGTTCGGTAATCTTCGGATGAGCCGGGTCGGCCGGAAGGTGCCCCGAGCCGTAGTCATCGCCGGGGGCGTCGAGGTTTCCGTTGTCGTTCAGGTCCGTGCCGCCCGGGGGGTATGCGCCGAAGTCGTTGTAGTACTGGATCAGGGCGGTCATGATACTCGTGACGTCGCTCATCGTCCTGGCTCGATCACGGGCTGGCTCACGTGCCGTCGCAACGAACAGGAAGAACACGGCCACTGCGGCCAGAATGGCGATTGCCGGCAGGACCTGGGTGAGCGTTCCCGCCCACGCCCGACCGTACACGTTCTTCATGCCGGTCCTCCCTCTGCGCAAAGAGCGATTCCCGGATTCATTCTATCGGAATATCGGCATCGGTCAAGGCAGGCTGTCTGTTGCTTGTGTGGCACACCCGTCCCGGGTGTGTCTTTCTGCTTTTGGGGTGGCATGGCATCCTGATAGATCGGGACCCTTGCCCGTGAACGGAAGGAAGAAGAAACACTTACCCGTGGGCGGGTGAGCCACATAAGCAGAAGAAGCATCAGAAGCAGGAGCCGCAGCAGAAGCGGAACCAACAGAACGCTACGGCTTCACGGTGGGCCTTCCCATCGCGAGGTACGTGAACCCCTCGGCCTTCATCTTGCGGGGGTCGTAGATGTTGCGGCCGTCGAAGATGACGGGGGTCTTCATGAGCGACTTCATCTTGGCGAAGTCGGGGTGGCGGAACTCGTCCCACTCGGTGACGATGACGAGCGCATCCGCTCCGCGCAGGGCTTCGTAGTTGATGGGGCAGAACTCCACGCGTCCGTCGAGCAACTCCTTTGCGCGTTCGGCGGCCTCGGGGTCGTGCGCGCGAACCTTCGCGCCGGAAGCCAAAAGCCGCTCGATGATCGTCACCGCGGGCGCCTCGCGCATGTCGTCGGTGCGCGGCTTGAACGCCAGGCCCCACACCGCGAGCGTCCGGCCGCCGAGCCGCCCGCCGAAATGATCGAGCACCTTCTTCGCGAGCACCTCGCGCTGATGCCGGTTCACCGAACGCACCGCCGTCACGATCTCCATGGGCAGGCCGCTTTCCGTGCCCATTACCTCCAGCGCCGCCAGGTCCTTGGGGAAGCACGATCCGCCGAACCCCACGCCCGGGAAGAGGAACGATTGCCCGATGCGCGCGTCCGCGCCGATGGCGCGCCTGACCGAATCGACGTCGGCGTTCATCTTCTCGCACAGGTTCGACACCTCGTTCATGAAGCTGATGCGCGTCGCGAGCATCGCGTTGGCCGCGTATTTCGTCATCTCCGCCGACCGCGCGTCCATCACGAAGATCGGGTTCTCCGTCGTCACGTAGGGCGCGTAGAGTTCCTTCATGATCGCCGCCGCGCGCGGATCGTCGCAGCCGACGATGACGCGGTCCGGGTGCATGAAATCGTTGATCGCCGTGCCTTCCTTCAGGAACTCCGGGTTCGACACCACGTCGAAGGGATGCGAGGTGACCGCCGCGATGCGACGTCGGGCCTCGTCGGCCGTGCCCACCGGCACCGTGGACTTGTCGACGATGATCCGGTATCCGTCCATCGCCTTGGCGACGCCGTCGACGACGGAGAAGAAAGCGGAGAGGTCCGCGCGGCCGTTCTCGCCCGAGGGCGTGCCCACGGCGATGAAGACGAAGAGCGATCGCTTGACCCCTTCGGCGAGGTCGGTGGTGAACGACAGGCGTTGCTCGGAGACATTGCGGCGGATCAGTTCCTCGAGGCCGGGCTCGTAGATGGTGGACTTGCCCTGGCGCAGGCGCTCGACCTTGGCGGGGTCGATCTCGGCGATGACGACGTCGTTGCCGCTCTCGGCCAGGCACGTCCCCGTCACGAGTCCTACGTAACCGGCTCCGACCACGCAGATCCGCATTGTTGGCTCCTTGGGGCATGGTACTTCGCGGCACGAGATTAATCGGCACATTCCGGTCTCATCCTGAGCAATTTCGGCTGGAAGGACGGGGTCAAATCGGGTATTCTCTCGCTTTATCGTGGGTCAGACATTCCTGTCTGACCCGACTTCGGACCCCGATGAATCGGGGTCCTACAAATACGGAGTTGCCATGATTCACGTGATCGCCACCGTGGAGTGCGTGCCGGGCAAGAAGGCCGAATACCTGAAGATCTTCAAGGCGAACCTGAAGGCCGTGCGCGCGGAGAAAGGCTGCATCGCCTACGGGCCGAACGTCGACACGCCTTCGGGCATGCCCGTGCAGCCGCCGATTCGCGAGAACGCGGTCGTCATCCTGGAGACCTGGGAAAGCCTCGACGCCCTCAAGGCCCACCTGGGCACGAAGCACATGCAGGAGTGCTTCGCGGCGACGAAGGACCTCGCGAAGTCGACGACGGTGCAGGTGCTGACGCCCGCGTGAGGGCGGCAAGTGGTGCTGTGACCTGCGACCCGTGACCTGATACCTGTGACCAGAGCCGCTATGTCCCATCGGTTCCACATCCCGCGCCTTCCCGACTCGGGCCCCGTGACGCTCCCTGCCGAGGTCGCCCGTCACCTGGACGTCCTAGGCCTCGGGGCGGGAAACGAGGTGACGCTCTTCGACGGCGCCGGGCGTGAGGCAATCGCGAAGGTGATCTCGGTGGGCAAGAAGTCGGCGGAGGCCCAGGTCGTGCGCGTCGGGCAATCGAGCCGCGAGGCCGCCGTCCAGGTGACGCTCGCCACCGCGGTGCCCAAGGGCCGGCGGATGGACACGCTCGTGCGCATGTGCGCGGAACTGGGCGTGAGGCGCATCGTGCCGCTCGTGGCGAAGCGCTCCGTCGTGCGGCTGCCGCTCGGCGACGAGGGCGCCGGCAAGCTCGACCGCTGGCGCACGATCTCGGTCGCCGCCTCGGAGCAATCCGGCCGAAACGTTCTGGCCGAGGTGAGCGCCGCGGCAAGCCTCAAGTCGCTCCTCGCCGCGAAGGGCGAGTTCGACCTTGCCGTGATTCTTCATCCCGCGGCCGACGCCCCGACGCTTCCGGCGCTTCTCGCCTCTCGCGCCGGCGCGAAGTCGCTGCTCCTGATTCTCGGCCCCGAAGGCGGCTTCACCGACGACGAGGTCGCGCTCGCCGTGAGCCAGGGCGCCCATCCCGCCCGCCTCACGCGCAGCATCCTCCGCATCGAGACCGCCTGCGTCGCCGCGGTCGCCGTTGCCGTGACGTAGTTTCCCCCTCGACTACTTCGGCATGCCATACTCTTCCTTAACTTCAGCCCCCTTCGTGGCTTCGTTGATACGCTCATCAATCTTCTTCCGAATATCACCGGGACTGGCGCCCGGCTGGCTTATTTCTGGAATCGTAGCACGGACTCTCTCGGTCATGTTCTGAAGAACGACATCGAAGTTCTTAATATGTCCACACTGCATGATCCCGATAACGTCGGTGAGCCGCAACTGCCAGTGGCTTTTCCTGCGAATGAAGTGGATCTCGTCAGCGAGTATTGCGGAATCGCCCTGGATGCTCATGGGCGCGTTGTCGATCACTTCCCTAAAGGCTTCTCCCGATGGTATCTTGTTGAGGAGAAACCCGTCGGTTTCCTTCTCTCCAAACCGCCGCACCATGGCCTCGTCGAACGCATGCAGCGCATCGCCGTATTCTGCCAGCGCCTGAAGGGTCTTCTCCTCGCCTTTGGGGGCATAGATATTCTGGAGGATGCCGGCTTTGTCCCCCGAATGCAGCGCGTCGAAGGCTCTTCGGAAACAATCCTTGGGCGATTCGGAGTACCCGATTCTCCCGTATTCGGGGGGGACGGGCTTCGGCATGATCGGCGCACACCCGCATCCAAACGCAAGGAGAACTGCAATAGTGCCGGAAACCGCGAAACCTTGTATTGACACTGGTGTCCTTCCTCTTCATAGAGAGTCGGCGCTGGTTACCTGGGCCCTTCTTCTGCCGGTTCGGCGCCTATTGGTTAAGCGGGCGAACTGCAGCCGGGTTCGGCCCAAGTCATAATCCGCCACGAATTCTGTTGGTGACAAGCCATTTCCCGGTTGGAACCAGCCAAGCCTGGAGGTCAGACTTATGGGAAGTGCGCCAGCCACAGTATGGCAATGAATCAACGAGACCGTAAGGCGAGGCCTCACCGCTGCGTCTGGACGAGTTTCCAGGTGCCGATCTGGAGGAGGGTCTTGAGCTGGGTGTCGCGGTCTTTGATGAGGCCGACGACTCGTTCGGCGAGAGCGACGGCGTCGGCGAAATCCTCGCTCTCGGCGGCCTGCTGCGCGATGTCGAGCGAACGGGCGACGAGTTTCGTCTCCGCGCGCTCCACCGACTCGGCCAGCTTCTTCGCCACCTCCGAGCGGCGTCCCGACTCGGCGGCGACCGCCGCGAGAAGCACCTCCGCGCGCTCGCGATCCGCCCCATCAAGCCCCGCGTCGAGCGCCGCGAGGAGATCGTCGATGGCCGCGGACGGATCTTTCTCGACGAGCGCGATGCGCGCCTCGATCAGCTTCAGCTCGGGCGCGTCGCCGAGACGCCTCCTTCGGTCGACGAGCACGGCGCGCGCCTCGGCGGGGAGTCCTTCGGAGGCGTAGAAATCGACGAGGTCGTCGTAGACGCGAGCGTCGGCGGGAAACCGGCGGAGCAGTTCCTGCCAGGCGAGCTTCGCCTCGTCCTTCCGTCCGAGCCGCCAGAGGCACTCCGCGCGCTCGAAGGCGAGCGCGGCATCGCCGGGCCTTCGCGCGGCGAGACGCTCCGCAAGGGCCAGCCGTCCCGCGCTGTCTCCCAGCCGGCGCAGCACGCCGAGCGCGGAGGCCGTCACGTCGGTGTCGTCCGGCCGAAGGGCCAGGGCCTCGGCGTAGAGATCCCGCGCGGCGGCGAGGTTCCCCTCGCGCTCGCGGAAATCGGCCAGCTCGACGGTGCGCCGGAATCGAGCGTCCTCGGCCGCCATCGCCGGGGCGCGCAGCGCGTCCACGTCCGGCGCCGCCGCCGCATCGGCGCGCGAGGCGAGCGCCGCGGCGATGCACGCCAGGATGGCCGCGAGGACGCGGGTCATTTTGCCTTCTCCACGCGGTCCATCCACAGCAGCGCTTCGATGCACGCGGTGGTGGCGTCGAGGGCGACGTCGGTGTCGAAGGTGCCGGAGCGGACGAAGCCGTAGGCGCGCTCGGGGGAGACGAGGAAGAACGAGTTGTTGGCGCGGACCTCGTTGAGGCTCAGGAACTTCATCGCGGAGCGCATCGAATCGGCATACGCCTTCCGGCAATTGGCGGGGGGCGAGGCGAAATCGAGCGTCTCGCCGAGGAGCGTCATCGCGAGCGCCGCGCCCGCGGTGGAGCCTTCCTTGTCGCCCTCGTACGAGCCGACCAGGTCCGGGTCTCCGGCGAGCTTCTGCCGCGTGACGGTGTGATCCGCCATGCGCTTCGCGTAGGCGACGAAGGAGGTCTCGGCGAAGGGCGTCGAAAGCTCCCGAAGCCCCGCGGCGAGCCACGCGTCGGTTGGAGCCTCGGGCCAGTTCATCTGCTCCTCGCGCTTGGTGACGAGATACTTCGCGCCCTTCCGCGCGGCGGCGCCGAACTCCTTTTCGCCCAGGCGCTTTTCGAGCACGGCCAGCGCCCATACCGCCTGTCCCGGGAATCCCTGCACGAGGCGGTAATTGTAGGGGACCTTCAGGTCATAGCGGTAGAAGTGGCGGAACGACCCGTCGTCGTCCTGCTGGGTGACGAGGAAACGTCCGATCCTCCGCAGGTCCTCGTCGTTCGTCTTCGAACCGGTGAGCGACGTCACCCGCTCGATCGCCAGCGCCGCGAGGGCCGCCGCGCCGAGCTTCGCCTCCTGGTCCTGCACCAGGAACGTGAACATCCGGCCCTGCTTGTCGCGCTGCGTGGTGAGGAAGAGCCGCAGGTGCATGAGCCCTCGCTCGGCCGCGGCGAGGTAGCGCATGCGGTCGGCCCCCTCCGACACGGCGGCGAGGTCGGCCAGGGCCAGGCAGGCCGTGGCGTGGTCGACGACGTTGACGCTGAGGTGGTTGAACCGGCCCGCGCGCGATTCGAACCGCGCGAAGAACCGGCCGTCGGGAAGCTGGCAGCGAACGAGCTTGTCGCCGATCTGCCGCGCGGCGCCGAGCGCGTCCTTCCACGGAGTCACGGCGAGGTCGTTCATCCGGAAGAGCGTGAGGGGCGCGGCGGCGCCTTCTCGCGAGACGAACGTTTCGAAGGCGATCCGCTCGATGTGCGTGAGGCTCTTGTCCCACCTCACCGACCCCGTCGGCACCATGTGCGGAAGCCGGTAGAACGCGCCGATCTGGAACTGAAGCTTGTTCACGAAATCGTCGCGCGAGTCGAATCCCTGCACGTAGACCTCCGACGGCGGCAGCGTTCCGCCTCGGGCCGGCGCGAGGACCGGCTTGCCCTCGGCGTCCTTCGTCGGCGTGGGGTCCTGGCGGATGGAGACGCCCTCGACGCCGAGGTCGAGGAAGGCGAGGTCCGCGACCCAGCTCGCCGGCGGGACGGCCCGGCGCTCCAGGACGCGCTCGAAGAGGAGCGACACGCTCTCGGAATCTCCGAAGCCGTAGAACTCGAACGAGGGCAGCGTGCGGGCCTTGCTCATCGCCGCGAAGACGCACTCGGCGAGGCCGTTCTTCTGGGCGCCGAACCGCACGCCCGGGGCGCGGTCGCGGAAGACGGTGACGAACACCTCCTCCGGCTGCGGCTGCCGCAGCGACGCGTTCAGCTTCATTGCCTCCGGGTCGGTCATCGCGGTGATCCGCCCCGAGAGCACCTTGCGGGCGAAGCCGGCCAGCTCGGCGCGGGCGTCCTGCGGAATCGGCGGAAGCGGCGCGGCCTGGATTCCCGCGGCGGCCAGGCACAGCGCCAGGGCCGGCATGAGGGTTCGCGTAAACGTCACGTGTCTCTCCTGACAGAATGTGTTGCGGCCATGTCCGGCGTCTCAGCGCGCGTCGGGCCCGGGCTCAGGCTTCAGCCGTTCCGCGGCGTGTTGGCGCATTGTAGCATTCCGGGCGAGGGATGCAAGCTTCCGCCGGACGTCGAGCGCCTCGTCGCGCCGGCCGGCGGCCTCCAGGGCCTCGGCGAACGCGGAGGCCTTCGCGGCCCATTCGGCGTCGACGGCGTCGAGCGATCGGGCGGCCTCCTCCGCGCGGCTTGCGGGCGTGGCGCCCTTCGACTCGCGCAGCGTCCGCTCCACGCGGTCGGTGAACTCGCGTCGGATCCCTTCGGCGTCGAGCCCCTCGCGCGCCTGGCTCCACGTTTCGACCGCCGCATCGGGCTTTCCCGCGCGGCGCAGCGTCTCGCCGAGCATCCGGGCGCCGTCGAGCGAGCCGGGGTCGAGCCGCATCAGCTCGCGCAGCACCGCCTCCGCCCGGTCGAGCCGTCCGGCCGAGAGGAAGAAGCGCCCCGCGCCGAGGAACGCGCGCTCGCTCGGGAACCGCGCCATGAGATCGCCCCAAGCCTCCGCGGCCCGATTCGTCCTGCCCGACCGCTCCAGCGCCTCGGCGCGAAGCTCGCCGAACTCCATCGACGAGGCGGCCTCGCCGCCGGCGAGATCAAGCCGCGCGAGCGCCGACTCCCAGAGCCCGGCGTCCGCGAGCGCCTGCGCCGCCTCGATCCGATCCGCGCCCAACGGCCGGCGCCGGAGATAATCGTCGACGGCCCGGGCGCCCTCCTTCACCCGGCCCGCAGCGAGGAGCGCCCGCGCCTGTTCCAGCCGAGCCGACGCGTCCTCGGGCGATTCGCGCAGGCGCGCCGACAGCAGCGCCAGCGCCTCCGCGCACCGCCCGAGCTGCGTCAGTTCGCGCGCTGCCTGCGGGGCCTTCTCCAGCCCCCGGCTCGCCCGGCACATGCGCGCCGCGACGTCGGCCGCGAGGTCCGGCCGGCCCATCCGCGCGATGCGGTCGTGCAGCACCGACTCGACCCGCTCGGTCATCTCCGCGTCGTTCGACACGGCCTCCGAGCGTTCGAGCCGCTCCGCCGCCGCGAGGAGAGCGTCGAGCGACTTCACCGAGAGCAGCGCCTCGATGATGAGCGATCTCCGGATATCGTCGCCGGCCGATTCGAGCGCGCGATCGGCCTCTTCCGCCGCCGTGTCCGGGTCGCCCCGGGCCGAGAGGGCCTTGACGAGCGCGGCGCGGGCCTGAACGGAACCCCCGCGCGTCCGGGCGACGGCGCGGCGTAGCGCGTCAAGCTCCAGGTCCGCAAGGCCCATGCGTCCGTAGAGGAACGCCGCGGACTGCAGCCGCTCGGCCGGCGACGCGCGCGGGGAATACCGGTCGAGGAGGAGCATCTTCGCCGTGGCGACGGCGCCCGGCGTGTCGCCCTTCTCGAACTTCATTTCGGCGACGGCCGTGAGCGCGGCGTAGGCGTTGGCCGGGTCGACGTCGAGCAGCCGGCGCTGGACCTCGACGGCCTCGTCGAGCCGGCGGCTTCGGCGGAGGGCCTCGGCGAGCTGCTGGAGGTTGTCGGCGTCGTGTGGACGCGATTGCGCGAGACCACGCCGCACCTCGATGGCCCGGGCGTCGTCGCCGCGAGTCGCGTAAAGCGCGGCGAGGAAATCGGCGTCGGCCGCGTCGGCCGGCTCGGCGGCGACGCGCGCGGCGATCCGGCGGATCAGCTCGTCGAGGCGCCCCATCGCCCGCCACGTTGCGGCCAGCTCGAAGCGGAGGGCGTCGGAGTCGGCGTCGTCGAGCCCGTCGATGCGCGCGACGGCGAGCGCCCGTTCGAGCACCCGCGCCGCCGGCTCGCATCGGCCCGATTGCCGCAGGAACGCCGCGTATTCGCGCGCCGCGGCGGCGTTCGCGCCGAGCAGCGCCGACGGGCCGTATTGCAGCCGCAGGTAGCGCCGGAAGGCCGCGAGCGCCCTGTCTTCCAGGCCGATCCCGCGCCAATCGCGCGCGACGTCCTCGAGGAGGCGCGGTTCGGCGAAGAGCGCCGCCGCGCGTTCGCGCAGCGCCAACGCCCCGGCCCGGTCGCCCGAGCGCACCTTCGCCTCGATCCATCGGTCGAACAGCTCGCGCTGCGGGGGCCGAACGGAGGCCGCGCGCTCGAACTCGGCGATGGCCTCGGCGTGCCGTCCGAGGTTCTGGAGCGTCTGGGCCACCGCGAGGCGCGCGGACACGTCGCCGGGCGCGCGATCGAGCATCTTCTTCAGCGTGTCGAGCGCCGCGTCGAGCCGTCCCGCGCGGGCGTCGGCCGCGGCAAGGTCATATCCCGCGATCGCGTCGTCGGGCGCGTCGGCGAACGATTTCGCCAGGCGCTCCCGGATCGCGCCGGAAAGCCCCCGGCGGTCGAACGACTCAAGCAGGCCGTCGATCTGCGCCCGCCGCTCGTCGAAGACGGACCTTCCCGCGTCGATCGCGGTGGTCGGCGTCGGCAGTGCGACGATCGCGGCGGCGCGCGCGGCCATGGACTTCGCTTCGTCCGCCGCGCCCGTGGCGTAAAGCCAGCCGGCGAGTTCGAGCGTTGCGTCCGCGTCGTCGGGGCGCTTTTCGACCACGGCGCGGAGCCGGCGGATCGCCTCGTCGCGTCGGCCGCGGGACCAGTAGAACTCGGCGAGCGTCCGGTCGGCGCGCCGCGAAACGCCTTCTTCCGGCGTCGCCGTGTCGAGCGTCGCGGCCAGGCGCAGCGTCAGCACCTCGTCGGGGACGAGGTCGCTCATGCGCTCGACCGTCGCGAGGGCCACGCGCGAGCGCACCGACCGGCAGGCCGGGTCGTCGATGACGCCGAGGACGAACGCGCGGGCGTCGGCGTTCCATCCGCGCAGGCGCATGTCCTCGACCGCTCGCGCGGCGAGGGCGTCGTCGGGCATGAGCGCCATGAGCCGGCGGCACGTCCGCGCGAACTCCACGCGCTTTCCGAGCCTCAGCTCCAGCGATGCGACGTCGGCCATGAGCGCCGCGCTCTTCGGCGCTTTCGCGCCCTCCGCGCGCAGGTCTTCGAGCAGCCGGTCGCACGCGGCGGGGCCGAGCACGCGGATCGCGTCGTCGATCCGGCGCAGGCGGTCCGCCGCGAGCAGCGCGGGGGCGACGGATTCCTCGGCCTTCGGGCGCGTCGCGGCGAGGTAGCCCCGGATGAGCCGCGCGGCCTCGTCCGGTCTTTCCGCGGCTCGAAACGCCCGGGCCCCGGCGAGCCATGCATTGGCCGCGCCGGGGGCCTTCGCGGTCGCCTCGTCGAAAATCCATGCCGCGAGGTCGAACTCGCCCAGCGTCGAGCATCGGTCCGCGGCCTCGACGGCCCGCGGGGCGTCGTGCATCTCGTCGATGAGCCGCCGTGCGAAGGACTTCACGTCGTCCGTTCGGCCGAGTTTCAGCATCAGCTCGATCCGCTCGTCCTGGAGCGACGGCTCGCGGTCGGCCGCCAGCTTCGCCGCGGCGTCGAGTTCGCGCAACGCGTCCTCCGCGCGGTCGTCCAATGCCTCGTAGGCCCTTGCAAGCTCGCGGGCGACGTTGAACGAATTGGGAAACGCCTGTCGCGCCCGCTCCAGCGCCTTCACCCGCCGACCGGTCTCGCCCGCGGCGGCGAGGGTCCGGGCGAGGTCGTCGTGATACGATTCGCGCGTCGGGTCGGCGTTCACGCGCGTTTCGAGCCGGTCGATGAGCGCGTCGAGCCGGTGGGCGTCGAGGTGGATGCGCGCGAGCGTCTCGACGGCCTTCGCGCGCAACTCGTCCGCGGGCGTGTCGCGCGTGACGCCTCCGGGCATCGGCGGCAGGTTCGCTCGGCCGTCGGCGTCCGCGCCGGGGAGCTTATCGAGAACGTCGATGAGGAGCTTCGTCGCATCGTCGATGCGGTCGAGTTGCGCCGAGAGGTCCGCGGCCTCGATGCGCGCGACGTGCAGGTCGGTCTCGCCCTCCGCGCCGGGCCGCGCGGGCCCGAGAGCGATGAGCTTGAGAAACGCGTCGAGCGCCCCTTCGAGGTCGTCGTGCCGCCGGGCGACGTCGGCGACGAACCGCCGGGCCTCGGGGTTCTTGTCGTCCGCGCGCAGCCATTCGTCGAGCGCCCGTCGCGCCTCGGCCGGCCGGCCCGCCGCGTAGTAGAACGCGGCAAGCTGCGGCAGCGTCTCGCGCGGAAGACCCTGCTCGCGCCGAAGCTCCTCGGTCCAGCGCACCGCGGCCGGGGCGTCGCCGACCTCCGCGGCCAGGCGCGCGAGGGCCTCGATCGCCTCGCTCCGCGACGCGGGCGCGACGGCGTCGAGGGCCTCGCGGTAGAGCGACTCGATCTTCTCCGGCCGCTCTTCGGCGCGCAGCACCTCGCCGAGCGCGAGATACCAGGTGAAGTTGCGCCGGTCCTGCGAGAGCCGCGCGGCGAGAAGGCGCTCGATTCCGGCGAGGTCGTCCGCGCGGCCGTCGTCGGCCAGGCGGATGAGCGCGCGGACGCTGTCGAGGCAGGCGTCGCGCCCGGGGTTCGAGCGCAACACGCGCCGGCGAAGCTCGACGAGCCGGCCGCTTTCGCCGGCGCTTTCGAGCGTTCGGGCCAGGGCTTCGAGCATCGCGCGGTCGTCCGGCTTGAGCTCCAGCGCGCGCGACCATGCCGCTGCGGCCTCGGCGTTGTGCCCGGTCGATTCCTCGGCCCGCGCCAGCTCCGCGTGCGCCGAGGGGTCGAACGGGAACTTCTCCACGAGCCGTTTGGCGGCGTCGCGGGCGAGATCGGGCTTCTCGTCCTCAAGGTAAAGCTGCACCAGCTCGACCAGGCACTCGCGCGCGTCGGCGGGGTCGAGATCGATGCGCCGCTCGTAGAGTTCCGCGGCCTTCGCCGCGTGGCCGCCGAGGGCCTCGATCCTGGCGAGCGCGGAGCTGATCGTGCGCGCGGCCGGGCGGCGATTGAGAAACTCCTCGTAAACCGCCGCGGCGCCGTCGGGCGGGTCCATGCGGCCCAGGCGTTCGAGCGCAAGCCCGAGCCGACGGGCGGCCTGCTCGTCGTCGGGCAGTACCTTCGCGATCTCGCGCCACGCGGCGAGCTGGTCTTCGAGCTTGTCGCGCGATTGCAGGATGGTGATGACCTGGTCCCACGCCTCTTCGCGCGAGCGGTCGGAGGGGGCGAAGCGCGCGGCCTCTTCCCAGCCTGCAATCGCCTCGTCGAACCGCTCGGCGTCGAGCGCGGCCTGGGCGAAGTCCTTCCAGCGGGCGCCGTCGGCCGGGGCCAACTCCGCCGCCCGGCGCAACGCTGCGAGCGCCTCGTCCGTCTCGCCCCAATCGCGAAGCAGCCGCCCCGCCGCGGAACTCGCCTCGACGGAGCGGGCGTGCTTCGCGGCGAAGTCCACGAGCGTCAGCGCCGCCTCGCCCTTCCTTCCGGCGCGGCGGAGGAATCCGGCAAGCTCCGAACACGCGGCGACGTCGTCGGGTGCGGCCGCCAGGGCGCGGCGATACGCCTTCTCCGCACGCTCCGAGGCGCCGGACTGCTCCAGCGCGCGGGCGATCTCGGCCAGGGGCGCGGCGTCGGAGAAATCGGCGGACGCGGCATCGAGCGACGCGGCGGCGCCTTCGACGTCGCCGGAGCCCTTGATCGCCCGGGCCAGTTCGAGGCGCGCCTTCACGTCCTTCGGCTCGCGGCGCGCGACCTCGCGCCAGAGGGCGGCGGATTCTTTCCACGCGCCCGCGTCGGCCAGCTCCGAGGCGCGTCGTCGGCGGAGCGAAGAGTCGTCCGGCCGCAGGCGCAGCAGATTCTCGCAGGCCTTTGCCGTGCCCTCGCGGTCGCTTAGGCGCTCGCGGACGCGGAGCAGGTCTTCCCACGTCTCGGCGTCGTCGGGATTCTTCGCGGCGCGCGCGGCGAGGGACTTTTCGAGGCCCGTGAGCCTGCCCGCGCGTTCGCACAGGTCGAAGACGTCGGCGCGGATCTGCCGGCGCATCCAGTTGCCCCGGGCGGTGAGGTCGACGGCGCGGGCGTAGGCGGCGAGGGCCTCGTCGGTGCGTCCCGCGGCGTCGAGCGCGCGGCCGATCTCGCGCGCGGCGCGGGTCCGGCGGTCGCCGTCGCCGGCGGAACGGGCCATCATATCTTCGAGCGTCTTTACCGCGTCGTCGAAGAACCGGTTCTCGACGAGGATGCGCGCCAGCTCCTCGCGTCGCGAGAGGTCTTCCGGGTCGAGCGCGACGAGCTTCGCCCACCATGCGCGGGCGTCGTCGGCGCGTCCGGCGGAGACGGCGAGGCGCCCCAGCGCGCGGAGGATCGCGGAGGTTTCGTCCTTCACGTCGAGGCCGGATTGCACGGCGACATCGACGCGGGTGAGCGCGTCTTTCCAGGCGGATTCGGCCTCCTTCGAGCGGCCCAGGTCGTCGAGCGCGCGGGCGAGTCCGGCGCGGGCGAGATAGCTTTCGGGATTCCGCGCGAGCGCCTCGGCGTAGGCCGCGCGGGCCGCATCGGGACGGCCGCGCCATCGCTCGACGTGCCCGCGCACGAGACACGGCCACTCCGCCTTCGCGTCCTCGCGGGCGATCGCATCGAGCCGCGCCGAGAGGTCGTCGAGATGTCCCGTCCGGTCGTAGAGCGCCGCAAGGCTGCCGAGGACGTCGCCTTCGACGGGGCGCGATTTCAGCACCTCGATATATCGGTCGGCCATGTGCGCGTCGCGGTCGTCCGGCCCGGCGGCGGGCGTCTGGCCGGCGGCCTGGACGGCGGCGAGGCACAGGATGATGGCGGCGAGATGCCTCATGGGGCGGCGGCCTTTTTCGCGGCGTCTTCGAATCGCTGGAGCTGGCGGCGGTAATAGTCGTTGGCCCAGGGGCTGACGTCGGTGACACGGCGGAGTGTCTTCACGGCGGCGGCCGGGTCGCCCGCGCGGCACTGCACCTCGGCGAGCGTGTCAAGGAATGCGGGCTCGGCCGGCTTGAGTTCGAGCGCGTGCGTCGCGGCCTGGAGCGCCGCGGGAAGCTGTCGGCCCACCATCGCGCTGAACCACGCGAGGGAGTTGTATCCGGCCGGGTCGCGGGGCAGCGCCGCAATCTGCCCGCGCAGCGTCGCCATCACGTAGTCCGACCGCTGGCGCCACGCCGCCGAGAGGCCTTCGCGCTTCGCCTCGTCGGGGCAGGACGCGGCCAGTCGCTCTCCGAGGATGCACGCGTCCGTCGACTCGGGGTCGATTCGCCACGCCGCCTCGCATGATTTCATCGCCTCGTCCCAGTCGGCGGGCTTGCCGGTTTCGAGGAGCGTCCAGCCCGTCGTGATGAGCAGGCGATATTCCGCGACGTCGAGCATCCGTTCGCGCGGCGCCGCTCCGGCGGGGCCGGTGGATTCCGTGAGGTTGAGGAGCCGCTCGTGGAACGACGGGCTCGCCCCGCGCAGGAGCTTCGCCAGGCGCTCGTAAAGCTTCGCCGCGACGGCCCAGCGGCGATTCGCCTCGTCCGACGCGGCCATGAATCGCAGTGCCATCGCGTCGATGGGCGTGTCGGCCGGGGGCGTGTCGAGCACGGCCTGGTATTCGCGCTGGGTGAGGTCGTCGCGGTGCAGGTCCTCGAACGCGCGGGCGAGGACGAGGTGCGTGAACTTGTCGGCCGGGGTGAGCTTCGTCGCCAGGGCGAACGCCTCGTCGCGCTTCGCCGGAGAGCCGCCCGCCTCCTCCGCGATGCCCAGGAGGCACACGAGCCGCAGGTCGTCGACGGTTGCCGCCGGTGCGTTCGGTTCGGCGAGCCGCTTCGTCTCGGGCTCGAGGAGCGCCTTGGCCTCCGCGGCCCGGCCCTCGGAGAGCATCGCGCGAGCGAGCCGGACGATGGCCTGCGCGCGCTTCGAACGCAGCGAGCTGATCTGCGGATCCGGCAACAGCGGCGCCGGCCCGGCGGCGAGGGCGGCGGCCGAAAGTCCGAGCACAAAGACGAGCGTCGCGAGCAGGCGTTTCATGATTTCTCTCCCGGCTTCGGTCGGCGCATCGTTCGGAAATCGATGCGGCGCAATGCAAGATCGATGACGAAGAGCGCGAGCGCAAGGACGAGGCACGCGGGCGCCAGCGGCCTCGCGGCGATCACGTCGGCGAAGTCCGTCGGGACGGCCCAGGTTGCCCCGTCGGCGACCTTCCCGCCCGCGGCGCCCGCCAGGCGGTCAAGCGACGCGCCGTCGGGCCCGAGGCCGGAGAACTCCGAGGCGGCCGACTTCACTGCGGCCGTGGAAAGCGCTTCGGCGCCGAGCCTCACGGCGGCGGTCCACGTGCCTCGGGCGCTCGCCTTGAATGTTGCACGATAGCGTCCCGGGGCGTCCTGCGCAAGGGGCGTGCGGAAGGGCTGCGCGCCGGCGTCCGGCGGGATGACGACGGCCTCGGCCGCGAGCCTGTTGCGCATTCGCCCGGCGGCGTCCGCGGCGTCGACGGTGAGCGTGGCGACGTCGCCCGCGAAGTCGATGCGCGCCTCGGAGGCGCCGGAGGGCTTCGGCCGGCAGACGTCGCGGATGACTTGCGCCCAGAACTTGCCGTATCCGCCCCACGAGAGCCACTCCGCGGCCCAGCGGTTCTTGGCGTCGGAGGTGAAGGCGACCGTGCGCCCCAGGCCCGCGCGCGTCCGTGCCAGCACCGGCTCCGAGCGGTCGCTCGCGAGCAGCACCTCGGCGTTCGGCCGCGGCTTGGTGGACACATAGCCGAGGAGATACGGGCCCTTCGCGAAGTCGATGCCGCCGAGCACCTCCACGTCGCGCACGACGCGCGGGCGGAAGGGCTCCTCGACCACCGCGCTCCTTGACGCGGTCGCGGCCTCGCGCGTGAAGATCTGCGGGATGCTCGACGCGTCGCGCGTGAAGTAGTATCGCCCCCGGCCCCAGCGCGAGACGTCCTGCAGCAGCTTGACCTCGGCCTCCTCGCCCACGCCGACGGTCGAGACCGTCATGCCGTCCGCGGCCATCCGCCGCACGAGCCCGGCGTAGTCGCCCTCCTGCGTCTTGCCGTCGGTGAGCAGCACGACGTGCTTGACGCGCGCGACGACGCGGCGCAGCTCCTTCGCGGCCAGGTCCAGCGCGGGATACAGGTTCGTGCCGCCGCCGGCCTCGATGGAGGAGACGGTCTCAACGATGCGCGAGCGGTTCGACGCCCGGTCGATCGGCGTCACGAGATAGCCGTCGGTGTCGAACGACACGACGCCGACGAGATCGTCCGGGCCCAGGAGGTCGAGCGTCGCAAGGCAGGCCTCCTTCGCGAGCTGGATCTTGCGGCCTTCCATCGAGCCCGATTTGTCGAGCACGAACATCATCGCGAGCGTCGGCTCCTCGCGCTTCTTCTCGACGTCGAGCCGCACCGGCAGGATCGCCTCGACGGGCGTGCGGAAATATCCGCCAAGGCCGAAGCTCGATTCGCCGCCGATCATGACGAATCCGCCGCCGAGGTCTTCGACCCATCGTTTCACGAGGTCCATCTGCGCCGGAGTCAGGTCCGTCGCGGGCACGTCGCTCAGGACGAGGCAGGCGAAGCGGTCGAGTTCGGCGAGGTCGGCCGGGAACCCGGCCGGCGCGCGCACCTCGACGTCGAGCCCGGCCTCGCGCAGCGCGCGGACGAGGAACCGCGCGTCCTCCTCGCGCTCCTCGACGATCAGCACCCGCGTCTCTCCGGGAAAGGCCAGCACGCGCGAGGCGGAGTTGTTCAGGCGCGACGTGTCGTTGTCGCTCGACACCGTCGCGGAGATTTCGTGCGAGCCGGAACGCGGCATTCGGGCCGCGGCGGCGACGATGTTCCCGCCCCGGCGGAGCGTCACGGACTTCGGCTCGCCGAGCCGGAAGCCGTCGAGGAAGAACTCCACTTGCGCGTCGGCCGGACCGGTGCTCTCGATGCGCGCGGCGACGTCCACCGTGGCCCCCGCGGTTGCCGAGTCCGGGGCGTCGAGCCCGGCGAGAAGCACCTCCGGCCCCGTCGGCGCGGGCGCGGCGATGACGGCGAGGCCGGGAGTCCGCTGCGCCTCGAAGAGCGCATCGCCCGAAGTCGCTCGGCCGTCGGTGATGAGCACGACGCGCGCCGGGTGTCCCGCAGGCGCGGCGGCACGTGCGAAGCGGAGCGCGGAGGAGATGTCCGTTCCCATGTGCGCCGGGCGCCGGGCGGAGGAAAGCGGAAGAGAAAGCTCGGCGAGGCGGGGCTCGTTGTCGAAGGCGACCACGACGACGGGGCCGCGGGTCTCGCGGGAGAGCCTGCGGATCGTCTCGTCGATCTGCGCGAGGGCGTCGTCGCTGACGCTCGCGGAGACGTCGGCCGCGACGACGAGGCTCATGGCGCTCGATGGCTTCGAGCGGACCTCCATCTGCGCCAGGGCGACGGCGAGCAGGACGACGATGAGCGTCCGCAGCGCCGACTCGACGACGAGTTGCGCGCGGCTGAAATCGGCGAGCGACTTCCTCGCGACGAGCCAGAGCACCGGCGTCGCAAGAAGAAGCCAGAACGCGCCGGGATGGAGGACATTCACGGTCATTACACGGTCCATCTGCGATGGTAACTCACCCACTCGACCAGCGTCAGCGCCAGCGCGGCCAAGGCCAGCGCAGGCCAGAGGTCGAGGCCCGCTGTTCTTGATGTGGCCGGTGCGGCTTGTGTGGCACACCCGCCCTCGGGTGTGTCTCCTTCTTCTGTTTCAGCAAGCAGGTTCGACGTCCCATCCCTCGGCTTGATTCCCGACACCCCGCCCGCATCGACCGTCTCCCCCGTCGCGGCCCAGCGGACGGCGTTGCGGATGATCTTCGGGAACGCGACCCTGAGCGGCAGGTCGGATTCTCGGAGATCGAAGCCGAGCGCGACGAGCCGCTCCGTCCCTCGCTCCCGAGCGATCATCACCGGCGAGCCCGCGCACGAGGCGAGCACCGCGTCGCCCGGCTCCGCCCTGAGCACGCGCGACCGCGCGACCGCGACGTCGGCCAGGCGCCCCACCCACCGCATCACCGGGTGCGACGCGTCCACGCGATCGACGAAGAGGTCGCGGATTTCCTCCGCCCCTCGAAGCGACGAGCCCGCGGGCGGATTGAGCCACACGGCCTGCGCCGGAACGCCCTTCGTGGGAAGGGCCGAATCGAGGATGACCGCGTCGGCGTCCCCCGGTCCTGCGTAATTCTGGGGCGCCACGCGCGAGGGGGCGACGAACGGGTCGCTCTTGAGCGCGGCGTCGAGGAAGAAATTCGGCGCGCCGACGACGAGCACCTTCACCACCCGCGGCGCACGGACGGATGCGCGGGCGAGGTCGTCGGAACTCAGCGCGTCGAGCCACGGTTCGCCCTTCGGCCCGGTGATTTTTGCTTCGAGCGCGAGGTCGTTATCGGCGAGGCCCCGCAGCACGTCCGACACGCGTTCTCCCGGCTTGAGGTCAAGCGCGCGCTCGTCGAGCGTCGCGCGGCCCGCGGCCACGCGGTCGATCTTCAGCCCGAGATGCGCCTCGGCGCGGCCGAAGTTGGCGACCTCCCAGAAAAGCTCGTATTCCCCCGTGCTCTCGGCCAGCGGCCGGGCGGCGAACTTCGTGATCGCGACGTTGTCGAGCGGCTTGCCGATCCGGATGATCTTGTCTTGCTGCTTATGTAGCCCAGCCGCCCCCGGCTGGGTTTCTTCTTCAGAAACTGCAATCATCCCGATGCATCGGGATGCCACATAAGCAGCAGCCACATCAGAAAAGACCACGACTCGGTCGGCCCGGCCGCCGGCGAGGCTCACGGCGAAGCGCGTCGCGGCCTCGACGTCGGAGGCCCCTTCGCCGGGCCGAAGGGCGTCAAGGATTTCGAAGACCCGCTTGCGGTCTGCTTCGAAGGGTGCTGCGTAATCGCCCGCCGAGCCGGGCGCGACGACGGAGACGGAGTCTTCTCCGCCGAGGGAGAGGATGAAGTCCTTCGCGAGCGTGCGGGCCTCGTCGAGGCGCGTGCGCGGATGGGCGAGGTCGAGCCGCGCGCCCATCGACGCGCCCGAGTCGATGACGACGACGAACCGCCGCGAGGGGGCCGCGTCGCCTCCAAGCCTCGGCCTTGCGACCGCCGCGAGCACGAGCAGGATGAACGCGACCTGCAGGAGGAACGACGCCACGCGGCGCAGCCTCTCGAAGAGCGACGTCCGTCTCGGGTCCGTCGTCACGCGTTCCCACAGCGGCGTGAACGACACGACCACCGTTCGCCTCTTCTGCCTCAGCGCATAGAGCGCCGCCACGGCCGCGACCGAGGCCGCGAGCAATCCGGCGAACTGCACGATCGTGAGCCCCAGCAGGTGCACGGGATTCTCCGCGCGGTCGAGTTGAAGGTTGAAAGTTGAAGGTTGAACGTTGACAGCAAGATCGTTGCGATCCGGCGTGCTGTTAACCTTCAACCTTCAACACGCAACGTTTAACCCCGCTACTTCAGGAACTTCCCCTCGCGGAACACGCGGAGGATGAGGTCCTCGAACGGCACGTCGGTGAGCGTGCGGATGAGGCCGACCTGGATGGAGCCGCAGAAGTCGTCGAGCTTGCGGCCGTATTCTTCGAAGGCGCGTTCGTAGTCCCGGAGCACCTCGGGCGAGACGGTGGCGATGCGCTCTTCGCCGGTCTCGGCGTCGAGGAGGCGCAGGTCGCCCTTGACGTTCGGACGGGCCTCGTCGGGCGAGAGGATCTGCAGCGCGAACGTCTCGAACCGGTTATGCCGGAGGAGCTTGAGGCCGCGTTCGTATCCGTGCGGGTCGAAGAAGTCGGAGACGACGACCGCAAGCCCGCGCCGCTTCGTGCGCGCGGCGAAGGCTCGGAAGGAGCCTTCCATGTTTGTCTCGCCGGCGGGCGTAAGCGCGGCGAGAAAATCGAACACGCGGAAGATCTGCCCCTTGCCGCGGCGCGGGGACATGGGATCGCGAATCGTGTCCGCGAACGGCACCACCGTCACGCGGTCGAGGTTCGCGAGGGCTACGTAGGCGAGTGCCGCGGTCACCCGCCGCACGTAATCGAACTTCTCTCCGCCGGAGGCGCCCATGCTGTTCGAGACGTCGACGAGGAGGTAGATGAAGAGGTCTTCCTCCTCCTCGAAAAGCCGCAGGAGGAGTTTCGACATTCGCCCGTAGACGTTCCAGTCGATGTATCGGAAGTCGTCGCCGGCGGCGTAATCGCGATGGTCCGCGAACTCGATGCCGGAGCCGATCTTCTTGCCTCTCCTCTCCGCCCGCATCTTTCCCGCGAACACCTTCCGCGAGACGACGTGGAGGTATTCCAGCTTTCGGAGGAAGGCTTCGTCGAAGAGGGGCTTCGATGTTCGTCCGCCGACCGATGTCATTGCCGCCCCGCAGTCTCGGGCATGGAGGCCAGGATATCGTCGATAATCTCATCCGGATCGACCCCGTCGGCCTCGCCCTCGAAGTTGAGGATGAGGCGATGTCGAAGTGCGGGTGCGGCATATCGGCGGATGTCGTCCGACGATACGGCGAAGCGTCCGTCGAGGAGCGCGTGGATTTTGCCGGCTATCACCAGCGCCTGCGCGGCGCGGGGAGAGGCGCCGTAGCGGACGAATCGCTTGGTCTTGTCGG
>JBBIVY010000028.1:20786-28960 GCA_037439485.1 Planctomycetota bacterium
GTGACAACTGACAAGTGAACGGCAAGACACAGGATATCGCTCTGGTTTGTTGCTTGTCAGTCGTCACGTGTCAGTTGTCGGGCCCGTCGGGGCGCGGCTGAATCATCTGAAAATACCGCTTCACGTAAAGCCGGTATCCGAGCGGGATGTCTTCGCCATGCACGGCGGACTCGGCCTCGCGCGCGGCGGACTCGGCGGCCTTGCGATAGGCGAGCGTGGCGAGACCCTCGGACGAGGCGCCCTTGACGACCTCGACGAGCGTGGCGCCCTCGCCCCATCGGCCCGTGACCTCCGCGGGCGTGCGCGTGGCGTCGATGTGCTCCGGCTTGCCGCCCGTGCCGGGGCCGAGCTTCTCGCTGCCGACGCCGGGCGAGCCCTTCTCCTTGTCGGGGGCGTCGGCGCCCGTCATCTGGAAGAATCCCCCGGCAAGCGCGCCCGACTTCGCAAGGCGCATCTCCCACTGCCCCGACGGCCCGCGTTCGAGCGAGCCGAGCGCCTGCTTCATCTCCTCGAGTTCCTCCGCGGCGCGCGCGAGGTCCTTCATCTTGCCCATCTCGTCCTTGATGCGGTCGCACTCCCCCGCCGCGGCCTCGAAGCTCTCGGCGAGGCGCTTCATGTCTTCGACCGTCAGCGCGCGCGCGGCGTTCTCAAGATCGCGGCTGAGGACGTCCAGTTCGCGGCCGCCCGCCTTCGCAGCGGACTTCATCAGCTCGGCGAGGGCCTTCGACTGCTCGGGCGTAAGCTTCAGTTTCGACGCGCCGGATTTCGCGTCGCCGGCGAGCGAGCGCGATTCCTTCGTCGCGGCGTCGAGGTCGCCGTCGGCGAGCGCGCGTCCGAGCGCGGCAGTGGCCGGGTCTTTCGCCAGCTCGCGGCCCTTCTCGGCGAGGGACTTCATCGCCGCCTCGCGCCAGGTGCGTGCGCCCGCGGAGTTCGTGCGCTCGGCGACGGTCTCGCGCAGCTTCGCGTCGATCTCGCCGATGCGCCCGAGCGCCTCCTCGCGCGTCATCGACCCGGCGCGCGCCGAGGCGTAAAGGTCCTTCAACTCGCGCATCAGCTCCGTCAGCCGCGGGTCGCGGCTCGCATCGAGTCGTTCGAGCGCCGCCTCGACGGACCTCTCGCCCGCAAAGCGCATCGGCGGCAGCGTATCGTGTGCGGCCTGCGCGCTCGCCGGGGCCGGCCCGGCGAAACTCGGCACGAGGGTCAGGAACGCCGCGATAACGCCCGCCGCGGTGAGCGAACGGAGCCCCCTCGGCCGGGGGAACGGAAAGGCTTCGGCGGGGTTGAGTGCCCGTGCGCGCGCGTCGGCGTCGGCCAGGTGCGCGAGCATGAAGGGCGTTGGCTCGGGCGCATCGAGGAACTCCATCGCGCTCGAAAGCCGGTCGTGAAGGCCGAGGTTGGCGTCGGCGATTCCCGCCACGGCGAGACGCGACACGGGGTGGAGCCATGCGGCGAGAATCCACGCAGCCGCGAGGGTCGGCAGCGCCGCGGCAAGCGCCCACCAGAGCGCGGGGGCCAGCGGGTGGAATTTGTGCAGGGCCGTCGCCGCGCACAGGAGCCCCGCGGAGGCCAGCCCCGCCCGCACCGCCCCGTCGGCGGAGTGCGCCAGCCTCACGCGGCGGACCAGCCGGTCGATCAGGTGGGCGAGGTGGGGATAGGCCATGCGTCGGCTCCTTGGTGCCGCTATGATTATAGGCGTCGTCCGCGGCCTCTTCCACACGTTTCCGCGCCGATATTAGAGCGTCTGCCGAGCCCCGCAGGTTCGGCCCTTGAAAACTCGCCGCCGGGCCGTTAGATTACGCACGGGTAGATGGGGACTGTCCCGCCGTCTGGGACTGTCCCCATCCCGAACGCAAGAGGACCCCCGATGACGAAGATCGTTGTCGAGCCGTTGAAGAGGGCCGAGGTGCGCAAGGCCATCGAGCGCAAGGGCCCGAGCCGCGTGCCGATGGTGATGACGCACTGGTGGGGCGAAGGCCTCCTCGATCAATACGGCGACCGCCTCAAGGAGTTCGACTGCTACCCCGAGGACGTGGTGGGGTGCTCGGTCAACTCGCTCGACGCGGCGAAGATGGGGCTTTCGTGGTATGACCCGTCGCGCCCGGGCGGTGCGAAGGACGCGGGCGGCATCCTGCCGGACTGGAAATACCTCGACGAGTTCGTCGCGAAGATGCCCGACCCCGACGCGCCCGGCCGGTTCGACGCGTGTCTTCCCGCCGCCGAGCGCGCGCGCCGCGAGGAGCGGTACCTCCTCTTCTACATCTGGTTCTTCTTCTTCGAGCGTCCCTGGATGCTCCGCGGGATGGAGCCGCTGATGACGGATTTCTACGAGCATCCCGAGGAGGTGCATAAGCTCCTCGACGCGCTTTGCCGCGAGTATGAAGGCCTCATCCGCCGCGCCGCAAGGGAGCTGAAGCCGGACGGCTTCTTTACCTCCGACGACCTCGGCCACCAGACGCAGCTCATGATGAGCCCCGCGATCTTCCGCGAGTTCCTCAAGCCGTACTACGCGCGCATCGGCGAAGTCTGCCGCGAGTTGGGAATTCACTTCTGGCTGCACTCCTGTGGTAACAACACCGAGGTGATGGACGATCTCATCGAGTGCGGCCTCAGCGTCTTTCATCCCGTTCAGAAGCACACGATGGACGCCGCCTCCACTGCGGCGTGCTGGGGCGGCAAGCTTGCGTTCCTGGCGGGGTTCGACGTGCAGCAGACGCTCCGCTGGGGCACCCCCGACGACGTCCGCGCGGAGGTCCGACGGATCGTCGACATTTTCGACCCGCCATCAGGCGGCATGCTCCTCGCCGCCGGCAACGGCATCGTCGGCGGCACGCCGTTCGAGAACATCGAGGCGTTTCTCGACGAAAGCGCGAAATACGGCGCATCGCATCGCAAGAGAAGATGACTGAGGGAAGAGGGTTGAGGGACGATGGTTGTTGTTTCTGAGCCCGCGTAGCGGGCGACTGGGTGTAGCCTCGGGCGCAAGCCCGTGGATTGGCGGCGGGGCTCGAAACGGACACAGGGGATCGGGCCTGGTGCCGATTCCACGGGCTCGCGCCCGAGGCAACCACCAGACGCCCTGACGGGCTAACAACAGGAAGACAGGAGCACCAAAGGAGGAAGACCATGCCGCTCATGAGCACGTGCGTTGCGAGGCTGGGAAGCCGGTACAGCATCATTCTCGATCCCATCCGCAAGGAGATCCAATACGGCTCGCTGGGGCTGATGTGCCAGAAGAAGGCGGAGATGGTCGTGGGGCTGGATGACGGGAAGGGGAAATTCACGGCGCTGCCGCTCGGGAAGAAAGGCAAGCCGTTCGACCTCGTCGACCAGCAGCAGACGATGACCTCGGTGAGCTACGAGGCGCACTCGCTGGCGCACGGGGTGAAGATGACGATGGAAGTGCTCGCGCCGTTCTGGCCGCAGGACGAGAAGACGAGCACGGTGCCGGCGTATCTCGTGACGATCCGCGTGTCGCACAGCGAGGGCATCCGCTGGACGCGGCCGGACGAGTCGGCGAAGCGCAAGGGCGTCGTGCGGTTCGGCATCGCCATGCCCGGGGCGAAGGTTTCCGCGCGCGCGAAGGGCGGGCTCAGGCTTGATTACGCCGTCGTCGCGGGCAAGCGCAGGAAGTTCGATCCTTCCGACCCCCGCGCCCGAAAGACGACGCGCGACGGGAAAAGCACCGACCTCCTCCTGCCGCTCGCCGGCGCGTGGAAGGCGAAGAAGGGCGCGCTTGAAGTCGCCTTCGACGTGAGCCGGGAGGGCGCCTCGCAGGAATTCCGCCTGGCGCTCATCGGCTACATGGGCGATGCGCTCCTCGAACGCTTCGGCGAGCCGATGGCCCTGAAATACGCCTCCGCCTGGAAGAGCGCCGAGGACGTCGCGGCGTTCGTGAAGGCACACGAGGCCGAACTCGTGCGCAAGTCCGCGATCTTCGACGCGCTGTTCTCCGAAAGCGCGCTGCCCGCCGCGGCGCAGGACCTGACCGCGCACGCGTTCCGCAGCTACCTGATGTGTACGCTGTGGGCCGGTAGGGCGGGCGCCGATTGGTTCAGCGTGTGGGAAGGCTCCTGCGCGTTCAACTCCACGGTGGACGTGACGTATAACGAGGCGCCGTTCTATTTCGCGTGCTGGCCGGAGCTGATGGAGAAGGTCTTCGAGGAGTGGTCGCATCACGCCAACGACGCGAAGGCCGAGCACGCGCGCAGGCTTGTCGCCGAGCGCAACGTCCCGGGGTTCGGCTCCGACACGACCGCGCAGGAGATTCCGTTCGAGGACTTCGCCGGCGTGATCCTGGAGCACGACATGGGCGCCGGGTGGACGGTGAACGGGCAGTCGTATCATCACCCGATGCCGGTCGAGGAGAACGCGAACTGGTTGTTGCTCCTCTACGCGCACGGCGTCTGGTGGGGCCGCGAGGAGCTGTTCGCGAGATATCGCGCCCTCAACGCGGATCTCGCCGAATATCTGCTCTGGTCCGATTCGACCGGCAACGGCTTCCCGGATCGCGGGGTGGCGAACACCATCGACGACGCGACCCCCGCGGTGCAATACGGGCGCGACAACGTCTACCTCGGCGTCAAGCGTCTCGCCGCGCTTCATGCGGCCTCGCGGATGCTCGACGCCGCGGGCGACGCGAGGCTCGCCGCGCGCTGCCGCAAGGCGGTGAAGGTTGCGGTGAAGACGCTGAACGCCGGCTGGCTCGGCGATCACTGGGGCGTCTGCCTCGACAAGTCGGCCGAGGGGCTCTTCGACGCGTGGACCGGCAGGCCGCTGCCCTACAAGGTGCTGCCGGGGTGGGACGCCTTGTCGCTCTATACGACCAATGGGCTTTTCTTCCTGCTGATGATCGATGACCTGCCGCCGGGGCTCGACCGCGCGAAGCTGTCGCTCGACCTCGCCACGGCGCTCGAAATGACCCGGACGCCCTGGGGCTGCTCGCATTCGAGCACGGACAAGGAGCACGTCTGGATTTCGATGAACGTCTGGCGCGACGCCGCGGCGTCCTACCTGGGCGGGAATCTTCTCGCGGAGTGCGACCGCTACTGGAACGCGCAGCTCCGCGGCAACGCTGCCGGGAGCGAAAAGGCCAACTGCTTCGACGAGACGCCCATCGGCAACAATCTCGTCTGGTATCCCAGAGGCGCCGCCTGCTTCGCGCTCCTTCTCGCCGGCGCCGGTCTCGTCAAGCGCGGGGCCACGAAGGCCGCCGTCAAGCCCATCGCCCCCGGCCGCTGGCCGCTCCTCTCGCTTGCCGACTGGAAGGCGGAGAGGGTGCCGTTTGCGATAGGATAGCTTTTCTCTTCTTCTGTAGGGGGGACCCATGTGTCCCCCCTCTTTCTGTACGAAACATGGGGAACCAACGGCTGCCGGATCGTCGGTCGTCTCCGGTTGTCAGCCCCGTAAGGGGCGTCTGGTGACAGCCTTGGGCGCAAGCCCGTGGACGACGGACGGAGCGCCTCCCCCTCTTTTCCCTTCTTGGGAGTCCCGATTCATCGGGACGAATGAGGGCTCAATCGTCCCGATGAATCGGGACTCGGACGAACGGGGAAGAGGATGGGGGGTTGCGCGCGGGGTTCCACGGGCTCGCGCCCGAGGCTGGAACCCTGCGCCCGCGACGCGGGCTTGAAAAGAAGAACGGGCGGACACATAGGTCCGCCCCTACAAAGAAGTACGGCGAACCACTTCGGCAAGCACATCGTCGGGATTGAGCCCTTCGGCGTCGCCTTCGAAGTTGAAGATGAGGCGATGGCGGAGCGCGGGGAGGAGCGCGGCGCGGACGTCGTCGAGGGAGACGTTGCTTCGGCCGTCGACGAGGGCGCGGACCTTGGCGGCGAGCGTGACGGACTGCGCCCCGCGGGGGCTCGAGCCGTAGCGGACGTAGCGCTTCGTGATGTCGGGCGCTTCGGGCGTATCGGGGTGCGTGGCAAGGATGAGACGGGCGATGTAGTCCTTCACGTGCGACGCGACCGGAACCTCGCGGACCAGTTCGCGCATGGCGAGGATGTCCTCGCCCGAGGCGACGGCATCGGCCTTCGCCACGTCCCGCGAGGTCGTGCGGTCGACGATCTCCACGAGTTCCGCCGCGGTGGAGCCGCCGACGCGGATCTTCAGCATGAACCGGTCGAGCTGCGCCTCCGGCAGCGGATACGTCCCCTCCATCTCGATGGGGTTCTGCGTCGCAACCACCATGAAGGGCGGGGCGAGCGGATGCCTGACGCCCGAGACCGTGACGGTCTCCTCCTGCATCGCCTCGAGGAGCGCGGACTGCGTCTTCGGCGTCGCGCGGTTGATCTCGTCGGCCAGGAGGATGTTCGCGAAGACCGGCCCCGGCTCGAACCGGAACGCACGGTTGCCCTTCTCGTCGTCGTGGACGACGTTGGTGCCGATGACGTCCGCGGGCATGAGGTCCGGCGTGAACTGAATCCGCCCGAACTTCACCCGCACCGCGTCGGAGAGCGTCCGCACCAAGAGCGTCTTCCCCAGCCCCGGCACCCCTTCCACCAGCGCGTGTCCACCGCCCAAAAGCGCGGTGACGAGATCGATCTTCACCGAATCATGCCCTACGACCACGTGGTCGAGCTGCGCGCGAATCGCGGCGTAGGTGTTTTCAAAATGCTTGATGCGGTCTTCGGCGTTCACGCGATGCCCCCCGGGGACCGGTTTTGGCTTTTGGCTTGAGGGCGAAACGGAAAGACGCGCCGTCGACAGGCGCCTTCCGTTTATGTTGTAAGCCAAAACCCAAAATCCAAAAGCCAAAACCGCTGTTCAACCTACCTCATTATACTGCCGCGGTCGGAATTCCACCCCCAATTTCGCGGCGAGGGACGCGACGGCGTCCATGTCGACGCCGGGGGCGCTGACGGCGGTGATCTCGATGTCGGGGATGATGCCGCGGCAGCTTGCGACGAATTTCAGCACGGCGGCGTGGGCCTTGTCGCCGAACTCGCTCCGGCAGAGGCGCTCGAACTGGGCGGGGTCGGTGGTGTTGACGCTGATCGAGACGCGGTCGATGAGCCCCGCAAGCTCCGGCGCGATCGGCCACGAGTTGAGCAGGTCGCCTTCGCCGTTCGTGACGAGCCGGACCTTCTTGCCTTTGGACTTCGCCCAGCGCGCCACCTCCTTCACCACGTCGAGGCGCTCCGTCGGCTCGCCATAGCCGCAGAAGACGACCTCGTCGTAAGGCGTCACGTCCCCGAGCGCGGCGATGACCTCTTCGACCGCCGGCTCTTTTTCGAGCCAGAGGTGGTGGCCTTTCACCGTGTCGCTCGACTGGCGGATGCAGAAGGTGCAGCGGTTCGAGCAGCGGTTGGTGATGTTGAGGTAGATGGAGTTGCGGATCACGTAGGCGATCTTCGCGCGCTCGTCGGCCGACGGGATGCCGAAGAGATTCCCCGCGGAAAGCCCCGTGACGCGGCAGACGTCGGCGTAGGAGAGCTTCCTGATCTCGGCGAGTTTCCGCGCGACGATCACCGCGTCCGACGGCTCGGTGCGGTCGCCCTTCCTCTTCGGCAGCGGCGCAAGGTAAGGCGAATCGGTCTCGATGAGCGCGCGCTCGACGGGAATGGCCGCGGCGACCGCGCGGAGGGCCGACGAGTTCTCATGCGTCAGCGGGCCGTCGAAGCCGAGCAGAAGGCCCATCTTCATCGCGCGCGCCGCGAAGGCCGCATCGCCCGAGAAGCAGTGCAAGACGCCCCGAAGCGGCTTGCCCCCGGCGTGTTCCACGAGCATCGCCTCGACGTCGCCGTGCGCCTCGCGGGAATGAAGGATGAGCGGCAGGTCACACTCCGCCGCGAGGTCGAGCTGGCGGCGGAACGCGTCGCGCTGGACGTCGCGAGGGGAGAGATCGCGGTAATAGTCGAGGCCGATCTCGCCGATCGCGACGACTTTCGGGTGCGAGGCGAGCTTCTTCAGTTCGGCGAGGGCTGCCGCGTCGAGCGTCTTCGCCTCGTGCGGATGAACGCCCACGGCGGCAAAGACGCGCTCGTGCTTCTCGGCGATCTCGACCGCCTTGCGGCTCGACGGCATGTCGGCGCCGGGATTGATGATGAACGCGACGCCCGCCTCGTGGGCGCGCGAGATGACGTCGTCCCGATCCCGGTCGAAGCGGGGATCGTCGAGATGGGCGTGGGTGTCGACGAGCATCTTCTCTCCTCGGAAAGCACCGACACGTG
>JBBIVY010000028.1:29060-34604 GCA_037439485.1 Planctomycetota bacterium
CACGTGTCAGTTGTCAGTCGTTCAGCGCCCCGACGCGGTGAACGCATCGGGCACGTATTCAATCTCCGGCTCGGGACATCCGAGCCGTTGCGTGACGCCGACGACGTCGAACCGGCACGGGACCTCGCCGACGCGTCGGCGGGCGAGGTAGCTCTTCGCGAGGGTGACGAGCTTGCGGCGCTTGGCCGGGGTGATCGCCATGAGGGGCCCGCCGAAGTCGGCCTCGGTGCGCGTCTTGACCTCGACGAAGACGAGCGTGTCACGGTCGCGCGCGACGAGGTCGATCTCGCCGGGAGGCAGCTCGACGTTGCGCTCGAGCACCTTCATGCCCCGCGAGATGAGGAACCGCGCGGCCCGGTCCTCGCCCCACTTCCCGAGCTCCAAGTCCTTGTGGTTCGCCATGTCGCGGCGCCCTCATCAAACAACGCAGGGGCACGCTCCCGACGCATCGGGTGTGCCCCTGCGGGAAGGACCCTGTCAGGCGCGACGCTCAGCTCTTCTTCGCTTCCGCGACGGTTTCCTCGCCGGGGACGATCGCCTTCTCGCGACGCTTCTCGCGGACGCGGGCCGACTTGCCCGTGCGTTCGCGGAGGTAATACAGCTTCGCGCGGCGGACGTGGCCCTGGCGCTGAACCTCGACGCCGAGGATGTTCGGGGCGTGGATCGGGAACGTGCGCTCGACGCCTTCGCCCGCGACGATCCGGCGAACCGTGAACATCTCGTCCATGGCCGAGCCCCGGCGCGCGATCACCGTGCCCGTGTAGACCTGGATGCGCTCCTTCTCGCCTTCCTTGATCTTCACGCTCACGTTCACCACGTCGCCCACGTTGAACTGCGGCAGCTTCTCCTTCATCTGCGTCTTCAAGACTTCCTGCATCAGCCCCATCGGAATTCCTCCTCGCTTGGGTTTCTTTCTTCCGTTACGGCTTCTTTCGCCGGGCCTCCGTGCGCAGCCGCGACTGCTCGTCGCGCCACTTGCGGATCTCGGCGTGGTTGCCGGAGAGCAGCACGTCCGGCGCCTTCATCCCGCGGAACTCGCGCGGGCGCGTGTAGTGCGGATATTCCAACCGGCCGTTCGAGTGCGACTCCTCGGCCGGAGATTCCTCGTTGCCCAGCACGCCCGGGATCAGCCGGACCACCGCGTCGATGACCACCATCGCGGGGATTTCCCCGCCCGTCAGGACGTAATCCCCGATGCTCAGCTCTCGGCAGCCGAGCCCCTCGCGGATGCGCTCGTCGAAGCCTTCGTACCGCCCCGCGATGAGCATCAGTCTCGGGTGCGTCGCCAGCTCGCGCGCCATGCCTTGCGTCAGCGTCTCGCCCTGCGGCGTCAGCAGGATGCGCGTCGCGCTCGTCGGACCCAGAGCGTCGGTCTTCTCCACCGCGTCGAACACGGGCTGGCACATCATCACCATGCCCGCTCCGCCGCCGAAGGGCGCGTCGTCCACCGAGTGGTGCCGGCCCTCCGCGAAGTCGCGGATGTTGACCCGTCGGATCGACGCAAGCCCTTTCTCCTGCGCGATCTTCAGGATGCTCGCGTCGAACACGCCCGCGAACATCTCCGGGAACAGCGTCAGGACGTCGATTTGCATGACGTGTCCTTCCGCCGGCGGCACGGGCCTCTCGGTCAAGCCTTCTTTTCGGCGGCGGCGCGCGCGGCCTTCAGCTCGGCGCGGACCACGGAGACCTTGATGCCCTTCTTCTTCAGCAGCTTCGAGGCGGTCGGCGTCGGCTGGGCGCCCACGCTCAGCCAGTAGACCACGCGCTCGACGTCGACGGTCAACTGCTTCGCCTCGTCCTTCGCCCGGGGATTGTAGGTCCCGAGCTGTTCGAGGTGGTTGCCGTCGCGCTGCGACTGCTCGTCGCAGGCCACCAGCCGGAAGCTGCCCTGGTGCAGCCGGCCCACGTGCATCAGACGTATCTTAACCAACGCTCATCTCCTTCTTGGTAAGACATCCTTCGCCTCAACGGCGATGTTTCTTCTTGCGACGCTCTTTCCTCTTGCGCCCCGAGCGCTGCTTGCCGATGCGCATCCCGGAGGCCGCGGCGCCCATCATGTCGGGGTTCATCGCGGCCTGCGGGCCGAACCGCCGCATGAGTCCCGTCATGCTCTTGAACTGCTTCAACAGGCCGTTCACGTCCGCCGGCTCGACGCCTGAGCCCTTCGCGATGCGCGCGCGCCGAGACGGGTCGATGAGGTCCGGCTTCCGGCGCTCCGCAGGCGTCATCGAACGGATGATCGCCTCGATGCGCCCGAGCTCGCCCTCGTCCATGTCCAGCTCTTTGAACTGCTTGCCGACGCCCGGAATCATCCCGAGCAATTCCTTCAGCGGACCCATCTTGCGCAACTGCTGGATCTGCTTGAGGAAGTCCTCGAGGTTCAACTCGGACTTCGCGATCTTCTCCTGCAGCGCCTTCGCCTCCTCGACCGACACCTGCTCCTGCGCGCGCTCCACCAGCGTCACCACGTCGCCCATGCCGAGGATGCGGTCGGCCATGCGCTCCGGGTGAAACTCCTCGATCCGGTCGAGCTTCTCGCCCACGCCCACGAACTTGATGGGCTTGCCCGTCACCGCCTTCACCGAGAGCGCCGCCCCGCCGCGCGCGTCGCCGTCCATCTTCGTGAGGATGACGCCGTCGAGCGCCAGGGCCTTGTTGAACCGGTCCGCGGAGTTCACCGCGTCCTGCCCCGTCATCGCGTCGCATACGAGAAAGATCTGGTGCGGCTTCGTCGCCTGGGCGATGTTCACCGCCTCGGCCATCATCTCCTCGTCCACGTGCAACCGGCCCGCGGTGTCGAGGATGATCACGTCGCAGCCCGCTTTTTCGGCCTCCGCGACCGACCGCCGACAGATGTCGACGGGGTCGCCGCCTTCCTGCGAGAAGACGGGCGCGCCGACCTGCGAGCCGAGCACGCGGATCTGCTCGATGGCGGCCGGGCGCTTGACGTCGGCCCCGACGAGGAGCGGCTTGTGCCCCTTCGACTGGACGAACTTCGCCAGCTTTCCCGCCATCGTCGTCTTGCCCGAGCCCTGAAGGCCGGCGAGCATGATAATCGTCGGCGGCGCCGGGGCGAAGGCGATGCGGCTGTCCACGGGCCCCATCAGCGACACGAGCTCGTCGTGGACGATCTTGATAATCTGCTGCGAGGGCGACACCGAGCGGATGACGTCCCCGCCGACCGCGCGCTCCGTCACCTTGCGCGTGAAATCACGCACCACGTTGAAGTTGACGTCCGCCTCGAGGAGCGCCGTGCGCACCTGGCGCATTCCCTCGCGGATGTTCCCTTCGCTCAGCGTCGCCGACTTGCGGAACACGCTGAAGACGGAATCCAACTTCTGCGAGATGCTCTCGAACATGCGCGTTCCTGACGCAAGGTCGAAGGATCAGGACTGGGACAGCCCCGGACCGCGGGACAGTCCCCGTCCTCGGCCCTGCCGTTCGGCCGGTATCGGAAACTCCAAAGGATAGCAAAATTCGCCTTGAAATCAAGTGCAAAATGTGACACCGCAGGGGCTTAGGTCAACCTCGGAGGATTGTATGCCTGCTCTTCTCCTCCCCCATATGTGGTGGTTTCGCCCTTCGCTGCCCTTATTCCGTCATCCCAGGCCCCGTTTGCCCGGCCGATAGGTGACTTTCCCGGATTTCACGCACACAATAGCCTCCGGGTGGGTCTATGAAAGCGAGGGTAGGGACGCTACCGCTGTCCGGTCGCGTCCCGTCCTGCCGTTCAATCCGGACGGCGGGCAGGAATCGGGGGCGGCATGTCGGAGGCGGCTCGGAGCGAATCCCGGCATCGGTTCGAGGCTCTCATCGCGGCCCGGCGGTTCGCGCTCGTACGCTCGGCGGAGCGCATCCTCCGCGACCCAGCCGAGGCGGAGGACGTTGTGCAGGAGACCTGCGCGGCGGCGTGGAGGCGCCTTGACGCGATCGAGCCGGGGGCGCTCAAGGCCTACCTCTTCCGCGCGGTCGAGTTGAACTCGCTCAAGCGCCGGGCGAGGCGCCGGCGGCACCTGCCGCTCGATGACGCAGGCGACCCGCCCGCGCGCAGGCATGAGGAGACGACGCTCGATCCGGTCGACCTCGAGCGGGCGCTCGACGGCCTGGGCGAATCGCAGAAGGCCGTCCTGCGCATGAAGTATTACGCGGGCATGACGTTCGACGAAATCGGCCGCACGCTCGCGGTCTCGAAGAACACGGCTGCGAGTCACTGCCGCCGGGCGATCGAAGCGATGCGGAAGGCATTGAACGCGAAGAGACAATAACCACGAAAGGAGATGGAAGATGGGAAAAGGGCACGTGAAGTTCGGGCGCGTTGGCGCGTTGGCGGGAATCATCGCCGGGGTGCTCATTGCGGTCGGGGTGCCGGCGATCGCTCTCCTGACGCCCCAGAACATCGAAGGGAGCGCCCGGTGCGTCCTCACGGTGATCGCGCTGATCGCCGGCGGAATCGTCACGGTCGTCTCGGCGTTCTTCGGAATCGTCATCCCGAAAGAGGTCGAGGGCGACGACGATGACGACGGCGAGCGCAAGCCCCGCAAGGTCGGCGTCGAGTTGGAGCTCAACCTCGGCAAGGACAAGCCGAAGCCTTCCGATGCCGCTGCGCCGCCGGCCGGGGAGCAGGCCCCGAAGGCCTGAGCTGCTTCCCTCTGGACGCGGCACGCGCGGCGGGGTAGAATACCCCGGACGCCGCCGTTCCCGGAATCGTCCGGGGGCGGGCGGCGGAAGGGGAGATTCCAGCAAAGGGAGCGTGTCATGCGCAAGTTCGCGATATGTCTGGTCGCGCTGGGCGTGGTGGCGGGGATGTCGCTCGCCGCGGGCGCGACGACGACCGAGGACGTGTTGGCGGGGATGTCGAAGCAGCGCGGCGAGGTGAAGACGTACGAGTTCGACATGAAGAGCGAGATGAAGGGCGAGCACGCGGGCACCATGAACGGGCACATGGCCACGCAGGCCGTGGAGAAGGACGGCAAGCCCGCGATGTCGCTGATGAACATGAAGGCGTCGATGGAGGCGGGCGGGATGAAGCAGGAGATGCTGATGGTTCACGATGGGGAGTTCATCTGGCAGGAGATGAAGATGATGGGCCAGGTGATGGTGATGAAGCTGAAGCCCAATCCCCAGTCCTCCAGGAACGATCCGTCGGCGTTCCAGGACATGTATGACCTGAAGTACGTCGGCGACGAGGACTTCGACGGGCAGAAGATGTGGGTCCTCGAAGGCACGCCCAAGGCCGGCGCCGCCGAGACCGGTCCCGGCGCGCAGCAGGTCGGCAAGGTCCGCATCTACGTCGGACAGACCGACCGCTTCCCGCACCGCTGGATCGCCTACGCCAAGGACGGCTCCGAGATGTCCGACACGCAGATCACCAACGTCAAGCTCAATCCCAAGCTCGACGCCGGCCTCTTCAAGTACACTCCCCCCGCCGGCGCCCGCATTATGGATATGACCAAAGGCATGCCCAAGATGCCCATGGAGTAGCCCCAGCCCTCACAGATCGAATCTCACCACGGCGTCCCGCTCACCGGGACGCCGTGGCTTTGT
>JBBIVY010000029.1:0-22238 GCA_037439485.1 Planctomycetota bacterium
CCGGTTTTCTAAACCGGTGGTCGGAGGTTCGAGTCCTCCCGGGCGCGCCACTTCTCTTGAACCTCGGATGCTCCGCGTCCGGGGTCTCGCCGATCCGCGAAGACAAAAATCATTGCTATCGCAAGTTTTAGCTTGCGTTAGTTCTTGCGAGAGTTTAAGTTCCCTCTGGGGCCGGGGACGGAAGAGGTATTCCCGAGAGCATCCGAGTCGGAATCGCAATCACGAAAGGGGGGATATCGTGCAGTGCAAGAATCATCCTGACGTGCAGGCGGTGGACCGTTGCGTCGGTTGCGCGGAGGCATTCTGCCCGAATTGCCTGGTCGAAATGCAGGGACAGAAGTACTGCGGGGCGTGCAAGGTGCTCGCGATTAAAGGCGCGCCGATCGTGGAAGAAGCGACGGTACCGTGCAAGGAAGCGGGGGAGGCGCTGGGGTTTGCGATCGTGGCGCTCTTCTGCTTTGGGTTCATCATCGGTCCCATCGCGATCAGCAAGGCGTCCAAGGCGAAGAAGATGATTGCGGCGAACCCGCGCCTGATGGGCTCGGGCAAGGCGAGCGCTGCGATGATCATCGGCATCATCGCCACCGTGTTCGGCGTGCTGTACTTGGTGGGGATGATCGTCAGATTCGGGTCCCGGTAAGTCTCTCGCTGCGGCGCGATGAGCCCCCGCGAGGGGCCGGGGCCTCGGCCGCGGACGGGGCTCCATGTTGTTTCACGGTATCCGGGGGAACCGATCATGGAATTGTTGTGCCCGAAGTGTCATGGGAGTCTTACGGAGCAGGGCGGCGCGCTGACCTGCGCGGTCTGCGGGAACGCGTATGGCGCGGCATCCTCGGGGGCGGATTCGGCTCCCGCGGCGGAGACCTCGGCGCTTCCGGCAACTCCGCCCGCGGCCCCGCCGATTGCCGCTGCGGCCGTGGTTCCGCCGGCGGTCCCGGCGGATGATCGCATCCGCGTCGCCTGTCCGGTCTGCGGGCGGCGATTCTTGGCGCCGATATCTTCCATTGGAAAGAAGGGCAGTTGCCCGTGCGGGAATATCTTCATCGTCGCGGCGCCGCCGGAGCCCGCGGCGCTTCCGCCTCTCCTGATGTCCGCTGCGGCGGGGGCTGCGGCTGCGTCCGCCGCCCCGGCGAGAGTGAAGTGCGCGAACCATCCGGGGGCCGATGCGACCTTCGCCTGCGCGGCCTGTCACGCGTTCATCTGTCCCCTCTGCGCGTTTCCCAGTGCTGACGGCCGGCAGCTCTGCCCGAGTTGCGCCGCGTCGGGCGGAATGGCGCCGGGGGCGTTTGCGGTGGCCTCGCCGATGCAGGGCGTGATGTGCCGCGTACACCCGGCGAACCCGGCGGTGGCCTACTGCCGCAAGTGCGGGGCACCCTCGTGCGGCACGTGCGATTTCATGTTTCCGGGCAACATCCACTACTGCCCGACGTGCGCGGCGGCCTCGCAGACGGAAATCTCGCCGAGGCGGAAGCGGCGGATGTACTGGTCGCTGGGACTGGGGGTCTTCAGCATCCTGTGCATATTAGTGATGCTTCTTATCAGAATCGTCGGGCCCTCGGCCGTGGAGGTGGCGATCGTTGCCGCAGGCTGCTTTCTGATGTCCGGGATCGCGAGCCTGGTCGGGACAGGCATCGGGGTGAGCGCCATGGAGAAGAGGCTTCGGAACCCTCCGCTCCTCTGGGCCGGCGTGATCTGCAACGGCGTCGTTCTCGCCATATGGGTCTTGTTGGTGATCATAGGCAATCTCAGTCGTACGTAATCCGGCGTGGCACCTATTGAGGGGCACTGCGGATGGCGACAACCACGATGCGCATATGGGACGTGACGAGCAGTCGCAGCCGGGAGGTGGAATGCCCAGACGACGTTCCGGTGGGGCGGCTGCTGGTGCTGCTGGTGGAGCGGATGAACCTGCCCATCGCCAGTCCCGACGGGCAAATCATGAGCTACAAGCTTCACCACAAGCGCACCGGCCGGCAGCTCCTGGACGGCGAGACGCTCCAGCAGGCGCAGGTGATGCAGGGGGACGACCTGCGGCTTCAGCCCGAGATCACTGCGGGCGCGAGAGGCGCCTGACATGGCACGAGCCGACGAAGCGCCCCTGTGCCTGCGGGAAGGACGCTTTGCGAGGTTCGAGGCGATCCCCTGGTGGGACCAGTCCCGCCTGGCGCGCTCGCGCGTCCTTGTCGTCGGCGCCGGGGCGCTCGGCAACGAGGTCATCAAGAACCTCGCCCTCCTCGGCGTCGGTTCCCTCGCCGTCGCGGACATGGACCGCATCGAGGAGAGCAACCTCACCCGTTCCGTCCTCTTCCGCGCCTCGGACGAAGGTCAGCCCAAGGCCGTCGCCGCGGCGCGCGCCGCCAGGGAGCTTTACCCGAAGACGAACGCGATCCCCCTCGTCGGCAACGTCCTTGCCGACCTCGGGCTCGGTTGGTTCCGCTGGGCCGAGGCCGTTGTCGGCGCCCTCGACAACCGGGAGGCGAGGCTATTCGTCAATCAGGCCTGCGCCCGCACCGGCCGGCCGTGGATCGACGGAGGCATCGAAGTCCTCGGCGGCGTCGTCCGCGGATTCGCCCCGCCCCGGACGGCGTGCTACGAATGCACGATGGGGCAGGCTGATTGGGACCAGGTGGCGAAGCGGCGCTCCTGCTCGCTTCTCGCGCGCGCGGCGCAGGCGGGCGGCGGCGTGCCGACGACCCCGACGACGGCTTCCGTCATCGGCGGGATGCAGGCGCAGGAAGTCGTGAAGATCCTGCACGGGATGGAATTCCTCGCGGGCCGGGGGTTCGTGTTCGAGGGGCTCGCGCACAGTTCATATCCCGTGGAATACCCGGTGTCGCCCGATTGTCCGTGGCACGAGGAGCCGCCGCGGATTGAGAGCGTGGAGGAGTTCAGCCTCGCGACTCCGATGCGCGCCATCCGCGACTGGGCCGCCGCGAAGCTGGGCGGGCTCGATGCCATGGACCTTTCGCGCGAGTTGGTCGAGAAGATCGAGTGTCCCAGGTGCAGCCGCTCGCGCAGGATGATGCGCTCCGTCGAACGCGTACGCGAGGACGAGGCGCGGTGCGACGGGTGCGGGGCCGAGATGGTCCCGCGCTTCTTCCACAGCCTCGCGAGCGATTCCGAGATGCTGGACCTCAAGGCCGGCGATCTCGGGATTCCCGCGTGGGACATTCTCTGGGCGCGCTATGGCGAACAGGCGCTGGGGATCGAGTTGTCGGGCGACCGCGAGGAGGCCCTTAAGGGCCGGACGGCGTGATGGCGCGGGTGGCGGGGCTCCGACCCGCCACCTTTCGGCGTGGTGGGTCCGAGCCCCACCACGCGTTAGAACGGGTGTGGGTCCAGGAGACGAGGCAATGGGGTCATCGAAGCGGAAGGATGAGTCGTCCGGCGCGAAGGAGAAGGACAAGAAGCGCGAGGAATCGCGCGACGGGGCGCGCAAGCCCCGTTGGAAGAAGTTCGACGGGCCTGCCGGGACGTCCGAGCCGATACGCGTCGCCGTCGCCCGCGAGGCCTACGCGGCGCTCACGGCCCACGCGAAGGAAGACCTCGAGTCCGAAATCTGCGGCGTGCTCGTCGGGGAGTTCTGCGAGGACGACCGGGGGACATTCGTCGACGTGCGGGAGATCATCCGTGGGACCGCGGCCCGTCACGGCGCGGCGCACGTGACCTACACGCAGGAGACGTGGAACCGCATCCACGAGACGCTCGACAGGGATTTCCCGGACCTCCAGATCGTGGGTTGGTACCACTCGCACCCGGGGTTCGGGGTGTCGCTGTCGGAGCACGACCTCTTCATCCAGAAGAACTTCTTCGCCGCGCCGGGGCAGATCGGCCTGGTGGTCGACCCGCTGGGCGGGGACGAGGCGATCTGCGTCAACACGGCGAAGGGGATCGAATACTGCTCGCGCTTCTGGGTCGAAGGCCGCGAGCGCGAATGCCGCTCCGAGAAGCCCGCGTCGAAGGAGTCCGACGGCGCCCCGGCCGGCGCGGAGATGCTGCAGGCGTCGCTCAAGTCGGTGGAGACGCGGCTCAGCCAGCTTGTGCAGACCGTGGAGGAGGAGCGGGTCGCCAATCACCGGATGCTCCTGGGCCTCGGTATGTTCGCGGCGATGGTCATCATCGCGGCGGCGCTCTACGTGGGCTGGCAGAGCTACGAGAGCCGCGCGAACCCGCTGAAGGCCGTGGACGCGAACCATGCGATTGTCGTTCCGGTCGGCGACAAGCTCTACACGTTCGTGGTCAAGGTGATCGGCTGCCAGCTTCCGCCCGACGTGGAGACGAAATACCGGCAGGCGATCCTCGATCAATTTCGCGGCGATATCGAGAGGGCCGAAAAGGCGATGAGGGACGCCGGGGAGAAGGCGAAGGGGGCCGCCCCCGCGCCCGCGGACAACGCGAGCAAGGCCCCGGGCAAGGGGGACGGGAAATGACATCGATGAACCCGAACAGCGAGTTCGATCCGATCCGCATCACGAAGGAGGATGCGTTCGACCCGCACGTCGACAGCATGCTCAAGCGGCAGATGAGCCTGCGCGGGGAGACGGGCATCGCGCGCGACCGGTCGAAGAAGTGGTATTATAGCAACTGGTTCGTGTTCATGATCGCCGGGGCCGTCGCGGCGTTCATCGCGTGGGCGATCCTCGAACCTTACATCGGCGATACGCACTACGTTCAGGGGCCCGTTGAGGAGATGGACCTCAACGATTCCACGAAGGAGATTCAGGTCACCGACAAGGCCGGGGTCTCCTTTCTTGCTCCGGTTCACGGCTGGATCCGCGTCCACAACGAGAAGATCTGGCTGACGGAGAGGTCGCGCTACCGCGACGCGAAGGGCAAGTCGGCGCCGCTGGCCGATCAACTCGCGCAGGGCGCGAACGTCGGCGTCTACGCCTGGTATTTCTCAGGCGGGGAGTCCCCGGTCGCGCTGGTGGCCGTCGCCGAGCAGGACCCGCCGAAGCAGAAGGCCTCGGAGGCCGCGTTCTCTCTGCGGCAGCTCGAGGAGAGATCGCACCTCGTCTCGCAGTTCTTCTTCGCCCTCATCGCGGCGTGCATCGGACTCCTGATCGGCGCGGTCGACGGCGTCGTCACGAGGCAGTGGCGGCGGGCGCTGCTGTGCGGGGCGGTGGGGCTGGTGGTGGGGTTCCTGGGCGGGCTCATGTCCGGCTGGGTCGCGGGGATCGTCTACATGCCCATCAGCCGCTGGGCCGAGGTGCATCATGGAACATCGAGCTTCATGGCGCAGATGGGCGGGCGCGGGCTGGCCTGGTGCCTGGCGGGAGTCGCCATGGGCCTGGCGCAGGGGCTCGCGCTGCGGTCGGGAAGGCTGCTCCTCTACGGGTTCATCGGCGGGCTCGTCGGCGGCCTCACGGGCGGGTTGCTCTTCGACCCCATCGACGCCCTGATTCCTTCCGCCGACAAGACCTCCGCCTGGGCCAGCCGGCTCGTCGGGATTGTCGTCATCGGCGCGAGCGTCGGGGCAATCATCGGCATCGTCGAACTCATCGCCCGCGACGCCTGGCTGCGCATGGTGGAGGGGCCGCTCGCCGGAAAGGAGTTCCTCCTCTTCCGCGACACCATGAACGTCGGCTCCTCGCCCCGCAGCGACCTCTACCTCTTCAACGACAAGGAGGTCGCCGAACGCCACGCCGTCATCCGCACCATCGGCGAGGAGTGCGAGATCGAATCCACCAGCGACGTCCGCGCAACCTGCGTCAACGGGCGTCCCGTCAAGCGCGCGCGGCTTCGCCACGGTGACCAGGTCTCCATGGGCCGCACCGTCTTCGTGTTCCAGAAACGTCAGGGCTCGTGAGTCATGGAAGAATCTCCGGTTCGAATCACGACGGCCTGCCCGAAGTGCGCGAAGACGTTCTCCGTGGACTGTTCGCACGTCGGCAAGAGCGCCCGCTGCAAGGCCTGCGGGGAAGTCTTCGTCATCGCCGTCGCCGATGAGAAGCCCCCGGCCGCCCGGACCCCGGAGCCCGCCCCGACGCCTGCGCCCGAGCCTGCCTCCGAGGCGGCGGCGGGAGCGGGGATGTGCCCCGTCTGCCAGGGGCCGATCGGCGCGGAGGAGGATCGCTTCGCGTGTCCCGGGTGCAACGTCCTCTACCACCGGAGCTGTTGGGAGTATAACCGGGGCTGCGGGATGTACGGGTGCTCGCAGGCGCCCGCCACCGAGGGGCTGAAGGGGACCGAGATCCCCGCCTCCTACTGGGGCCAGGAGAATAAGGAGTGCCCGGCGTGCCGGCGGACGATCCTCGCGGCCGCGATCCGCTGCCAGCACTGCGGGACGACGTTTTCCTCGGCGCGCCCGGAGAACACGGTGGAGTTCATCCAGCGAAAGGCGCAGATGGAGGGGCGGCCGGCGCTGAGGAGAAACGGCATCCTCCTGCTGATCTTCAGCGTGCTGTCATGCACGGCGCCGCTGGCGGCGATTGTCGGGGGCGTGTGGTACTATCAGAAGAAGCAGGAGATCGCGAAGCTGCCGGCGATTCAGGCATCGATTCCGAAGATCGCGCTGGTCGTGGCGGTCGCCCAGACCGTGCTCATCGTGATCGTCTCGGTGCTTTACGCGATATTCTCGTCGAAGCAGGGCTGATCCGGAGAGCGTCATGGACCCGCGCATTCGCAGGCTTGCGACCGATTACGACCAGGTGAAGCGGGCGCTCGGAAACCACCCGCGCATCAAGCTGATCGAGGCCACCGGAAATCCGCCGGAGCGATACCTCGTCGAGTTCAACGTGACCGGACTCGTACCGAAGGGGGAATCCGACTTCCAGCAGGGCTTCGTCCACCGCGTGGAGATCTTCCTGACGATGGACTACCCGCGTCGCCCGCCGTATTGCCGGATGACGACGCCCGTCTTTCACCCGAACATCGACCCGCAGAAGATATGCATCGGGGACCACTGGAGCGCCGGGCAGCGCCTGGTCGACCTCATCGCGCGCATCGGCGAGATGATCACGTATCAGAGCTATAACGTCAAGAGCCCCCTCAACGCCCAGGCCGCCGCGTGGGCCGAGCAGAACGTCGCCATGCTTCCCATCGAGAAGGTGGACCTCACCGCCGGGATGTGACGGGGCCTCAGCCCCGGGCCTCGCGGAGGGGGAGCCAGCGGCCGTCCTTGAAGACCTCGACGGCGAGCCAGCGGTTCCGCGGAACCGGGGCGAAGGTGGCGAACCACTCGTCGGGGTTGGAGCCGCTGTCGCGGCCGGAGCGTTCGAGGCCCTCGAATCGTTCCTTCGTCAGGTGCGCGGCGGCGCGGAAGTCCTTCCAGGCGACGGGGACGGTCTCTTTCGATACGCCGATCCGCACGAGCCCGCCGGCGAACTTCATCATCTCTTCCATCGATGCCCGGTGAAACGGCTCGGACGCCGAGAAGCGGATTCCCTTGGACGCCGTGGGCTCCCACGTCGGGTTTGCGGAGAACCAGACCGCCGGGTGCTCGCCGGCGAGGATGTGCACCGCGGTCGGCTTGATGACGCCGTCCAGGCGAATGAGACGGAAGTCATTCCAGGTGGTGTAGTGCCAGAGGAGTTTCGTCTTGTCCGGTTCGCTCATCGAGTTCACTCCTCGCTCGGGTCGGGCGGCATGGCCGCCGCGGGTTCGGTCTCGCGCGATTGAAGCGCGGCGCGGCCGAAGATCATGAAGGCGATCATCGAGCATGCGGCGACGAGCGACATGACGGCGAAGAGGACGCGGTAGTCCCACGCCTGCGCGAGATATCCGCCCGCGAGCGACCCCGCCGCGGAGCCGAGGCCGATGGTGATTCCCTCCCACAAGGTCTGCGCGCCCGATCGCCACTTCTCGGGGGCGGAGTAGTTGACGAACGTCACCGTGCTCGCGTGAACCGCGGCGAACGTGAGGGCATGGAGCCCCTGTGCCAGGAAGACCACCGGCACGCTGGGGAAGGCCGCGTAGATGCCGAGACGCACGGCGATGCCGAACATGCCGATGACGAGCAGCCACTTCGTGCCGAACCGGCGCAGCAGCGGGCCGGTGGCGAGATACATGAGCACCTCGATCACCGACCCGAACGCCCAGAAGAGCGTGATGTATTGCCTGCCGACGTGGAGCGTGTCGGTGATGTAGGGCGAGAAGAAGGCATAGTGGCTTGCGAACGCGGCCTGCGCGAAGAAGGTGCAAATGAGGCAGACGAGGAAATCGCGCCGGGTGAAGAGGGTGAGTGCGCCCCAGTCGAACTTCCTCCGCCCCGAACCGGCCAGCTTCGGAATCGCCCCGAGTCCGACGACCGCCGCAAGGCCGAAAGCGGCGAAGCAGACGAACATCGGCGAGAGGTCGGCGCGCGCGCGCAGCGGCACGTAGAGGATGAGGAGCGCGACGACGTATCCCGCGGCGCCGAAGAGGCGGATGCGGGAGTAATCGACGCGCCTCGGCTCGGCCCAGGCGAAGGTGAGCGCGGTGCTCATCGGCACGATGCCGCGGAAGAACGCGGCGAAGAGGAGCATCGTCGCGGCGAACGCGACGAACGAGCCGCAGAACCAGAAGGCCCCGAAGGAGACCGTCGCCCCGAGGATCGCCGCCAGAAGCGGCGTCCTCCGATCGCGCGCCGAGTCGGAGGCCATGCCCCAGAGGAACGGCGCCGCGGCCGCGGCCAGCCACGCGAACGCCTGCACCCCGCCGACCTGGGCCTTCGAGAGCCCGCGCGATTGCATGTAAGGCGTCAGCAGCGGATTCACCACGCCCATCATCATGAACGCGAGGAACTGGTAGCGCCGGAAGGCGTTGGTATAGTCTCGCTCGGCGGTCTTCGTGCCCCGTTCGCTCATGGCGGAATTGTTAATCCAAAACCCAAAACCTAAAATCCAAAATGCCTCACTGCGCCCCGCGCTTCTCCAGCATCGCGATGTACCCCTTTGTCTCCTCGGCCCAGCGGCCGAAGACGTCGCGGTTCTTGATGACGCGGGTGTAGTAGTCCATGAACTTGTCGCGAAGCGGGATCGGCCTTCCGGCGACGGTGCGCAGCGACTGCCAGGTCCAGCCGCCGCCGCGGTAGAATCGCTTGTGGATGTCGAGGATCGCGTGCTGCACCTCGGCCGGGCGGAGCTTGCCGTTGCCCCAGACGCAGTGGGCGCCGTCGTAGTAGTCCCAGTCGGCGGGGAAGTCGTTCAGGATGAGGTGCGGCTTCATCTCGTCGAAGAGCGGTGTGCCGGGGAAGGGCGTCAGGATGCTCACCTGGAGCGAGTGGAGCTTCGAGCGTTTCGCGAAGCGGAGGATGCGGTCGAGCGTCTCCTGGTCGTTCGTGGGCCCGAAGACGAACATCCCGTAGCTCCAGATGCCCCAGGTATGGAGGACGGCGGTGTCTTCCATGAAGCGGTCTTCGAGTTCGCCGGGCCTCGTGAGCGCGTAGCCCTTGTGGTATTCCTTGGACGTCTCCTCGTCGATGCACTCGTAGCCCATGATGAGGCCCATGCAGCCGGCCTGGTGGAGCGCGCGGAGGAGGTCGACGTCGCGCTTCGTGCGCGAGGCGTCGGTCCAGGAGAAGTCGATGCGGGCCTCGGCCTGGAAGCGCAGTTTCATCGGCCTCATGCGATTGAGAAGGTCCATCGCCCACTCGCGGTCGGAGAGGAAGTTGTCGTCGTAGAAGTAGAACATCCGGAAGCCCTGCGACTCGTAGTAGCGGAAGTCTTCCAGGACCTTCTCGACGGAGCGCCGGCGGACCTTGCGGCCGAACATCCGCGAGACGGCGCAGAAGTTGCACGCCCACGGGCAGCCGCGCGAGGTCATCATGGGGATTTCGTAAAGCTCGCGCTTGTAATACGAGGCGACCAGCTTGTCGAAGTCGCGCAGGAGGTTGAAGTTCGGCGCGGGCAGCGTGTCGAGGTCGGCCACCGGCTCCGTTCGCACGATGCCTGAGCGCACCTCGCCGGAGGCGATCTTCTCGATGACGTTCTCGCCTTCGCCGCAGGCGACGAGGTCGCCGTGGGCCAGGGCCTCCTCCGGGCAGAAGGTCGCGTGGACTCCGCCGAACGCGATGCGCACGCCCGGGGCCTCGCGGCGGAGGCGGTCGGCGATGGCGTATCCCCGGTTCGCGGTCGAGGACATGACGGTGATGACGACGACGTCGGAGGAGGAGAGGTCCTTCCAGCCGTCGAGGTTGTCCTCGAGCCGGCCGGAGAAGTTCTCGTTGTAGACGCGGGCGTCGTAGCCGCGCTTATCGAGGATCGTGGCGAGGAGCACCGGCCCGATGAGCGGCCAGCGGATGAAGACGTTGAGCGGCCGCTCGGGGCGGCCCTGGGGCTCGACAAACCGGACCTTGTTCATGGGCATCCTTTCAATGGCCGCCGGTCAGACGCGGCCCGAGTGCGTTCGCGCAAATTATAGCGAAAGGCGCCGCGGTTTTGAAGGAGGAAACCCGGAAGGCCCTGCCGGGGCTCCGGGGCGGGCCGGACAGCATGTTCCCAGCCGGCAAACATCGGGCTTTCTTATGATGATTATGTCCTTGCGAAACAGCTGGGCGGGGCTAGAATATTCTCGGTTGCCTCTATGCGGCGGCGATTCGCGCAGCACGCAAGAGAAGGGGGACGGGGATGGGACTCGCGATCCTCGAAGGGGCAGGGGCGCCCGGGCGCTCTGTGGGATCCCGGAGCGCCGGGAGCGGGCTGATCATCGTCCTGGCCATCTTGGCCATTCTTGCGGTGATGGCAACGAGCTTCGTCACGCTGACGCGCCTCGACGTGAAGGCCGCGGCCAACTACGTCGACGACCAGCGATGCGAGCTGCTGGCGATGGGCGCGATGAACTACTTCCGCGCCATTCTCCGCGACGACCTCGATCGCACCTGGAACAAATATCAGAACCGCACCGCCGCGGTGGGGGCCATCGGCTACGCGTGGGGCGGTTCGGGCGCCACGCTGTATCAGAACCTGCCCGGGCTGACGGAGAATCGCTACGGCACCCCCGTCGGGCGCCAGTTCTGGTTCAATGCGCCCGTGGTGGACTGGACGGACTGGGGCGCCCTCTACGCCAACGAGTACGGGAATTACCAGCTTTCCTTCTCGGGCAGCACCGGCTATTCCCACTGCATCACGGCGCGCTTCTGGGACGCCGCCAACAACCGTGACGTGGACATCTGGGTCAGCCGTTGCCTCTGCTGCTGGGGACGGTCGGGAACGCCGCACGAAGGGATGGTTGTTCATCAGAGCCACCCCGACGCCGGCGCTCCCATAGACTTCGACGCCGACGGCGTGCCACGCCCCACTCCGGACATCAATAACGGCCAGTTCAACAACCAGGAGGGCTCGGACACCAATTACTACTACGACACGGGCATCTTCGTCGTGTCGAGCGGCAGCAGCTACTACCTGCCCGGCTCCACGCTGACCAATCAGCTCGTGGGGACGAAGGGGGTCTACTGGCGCTACGGCGTCAAGCTGGGCGTGCCGCACGGGATGTACCTCGACCTGAACTCCGTTGGCAACCTGGACGGGGCGACGGCGAGCCTCCAGCCGTCGAGCTACCTCAACAACATCGGGAATATCGGCCTCGTCGCGACGCGCGCGGAGGATGAGGCGGCGTCGACCGTCCAGGGGCGGCACCTGGGCCGGCTCCACTGGAAGGGCTTCCAGAACGGCGGGCCGAATGGTGGGCCCGAGGCGCAGTACAACCAGGGCGGTTTTCCGCGCTTCTATGATGAGGTGAATTACCTCCCCTCGCAGATCAGCATGGAGTCGCTTTTCGAGCGCAACCGTTTCACGGGCATCAGTTACGTGCTCTGGGACAACGGGACGGGTTTCAACCTCTCCATCCCGCGCGAGAAGGCTCGATCGCTGCTGCAGTACCGGCTCGGCGCCGGCGAGCGCGCGGGCGACGGGACCGACCGCTTCCGTCCCGGCTGGCGGCGCGATGGGGCGAGCTATTACAAGCTGACGTCGCCGGACAACCCGATCGGCCAGAACCGCTTCTTCGGGGCCAACGAGGTCATCGAGCATGACCATGCCGCCTACAATCCGTCGACGAGCGCGATCGCCGGGGTCCTGACGCAGGGGGAGTGGCGGCGGCTGAGGCCGTACGCGACCTTCTGGTCGGCGGATACGATCCTGCGGGGGAAGATCTGGCCGACGGAGGGGCCGCTGCCGTGGCGCAGCGCCGCAGCCGGCAACTGGCGGCACATCGACATCCTGAAGCGCGTCAACATCAACATCGTCGGGGCCACGGGCGCCTCGCTCGGGCTGCCGGGCGAGGACCTCGTTCTCAAGGCCCGCTGGGCCGCCAAGGCGCCGCGCGAGCGCGACCGGCTCTATTTCATGCTCCTGGCCGGAATGCGCTACAGCAACCTTCCCGCCACCGACACCGAGCGCCGCAAGGCCGCCTGCCAGTTTATCGCGTCGCTCGAGGACATGGTCGACCCCGACCGCGAGGAGTCCTGCTACATCGCCCCCGACGGCTCGGGCGCCTGGGGCCTGGGCGTCGAGAAGAGCCCGGTCATCAACGAGGTGGCTTTCTTCTCAAACACCGGCGCCAACACGGCCAATTACTCCCTCTACCGCCTGCGCGTCGAGCTCTATAATCCCACGGCCAACGTGCCCTGGATTCCAGACGCCGACGAGGCCATCGACGTCTCCCAGTACGTCCTGCAGGTCGGCAGCCACTACTACCGCGTGGGTGCGCTGCATCGCTTTGCGAATGATTCCTCGGGCTACACCGATGTGGGGGCGATTGACGCCAGTCCGAAGATAGGCGCGGACGGGATGTACGGCGTGCCGGTGACGGGGTACTATCTGGGCTCGGGGAAAGAGGACCCGTCCTGGTCGCGGTTCCTGCAAGTGGGCTGGATGGATCCGACCGCGCCGGCGGGCTCGGCCGAGTTCCCGAAGGGCGTCACCTATGAGGAATTCCAGGGTGGCCCGACTCCGACGAGCACGACGGCCGCCAACTTCCAGGGCGTCACCATCACGCTCTGGAAGCCGGTAAGCCTGCCGGGCGCGGTGCCCGATTCGACCTACATCATCACCAACCCGACGGGCGTCCCGGCGGGGCGCTACCTCTGCGTCGACACCACCGGCCCGGTCAAGCTCGTGCGGCCGTGGGACCCGACGAAGGGCGAGGGGGGGCCCGGGCAGATCGCCGGCGACCCGGACGGCTGCCCGAACCGCAACAAGACCATCTATTCGGGCGTCTATCGCCGGTGGGACCCCATGAACGCCAGGGTCTACGAAGACCCCTCCCTCGGGAAGCAGAGGTACGGCAAAGGCGACAAGGGCAGCGTGATCTGGTGTCCGGGGTGGACGCTGGCGCGCGCCTCGACGATGGGACGTCCCAACGTGGAGTACTGGCCGAACATGTACTCCATCGACGACCCGGGCACGGCGGGAGCGCCCCCCTCGCCGGCGGCGGGACGCTATTGGCGGCACCACGAGCGCGAGGTGAAGATCGTCGACGGGGACCTGCCGAGCCTCGGGTGGATGGGCGAGCTTTTCCTGTGGAACCGCGGGACGGACGGGCCGCTGACGTGGGTCAGCGCGGAGGCCCAGGCGCCGCTGGGGCTGACCTCGGAGACGGGCGGGTTCGAGGGCTCGCGCAGCGGCACGACGCGCGGCTGGAAGAACCAGCTCGATACGCGCGCGAAATTCGACCTCTTCCGGCCGTTCGGCAAGGTCACGTCGTGGCAGGCGCAGGGCGAGTGGGATCCCTACTCCGGCAATTGCCCCACGGAAAACCTGCAGATGCTCGACATCTTCACGGTCTGGGACCCGTCCAACGACGGCATCGACAACGACGGCGATGGGGCCGTGGACGACGATGACACGGGCCTGCAGGCCGGCGACAAGTTCGGCCCGGAAGTGCGGGTCTTCGGACGCATCGACACCAACATGGTGACGCGCCGCGTGGCAGCCACGGTCTTCCCGGATAACAGCTACTGTCACGGCCTCATGGACGCGCTGACGGGGAACTTCCGGTATGGGGTCACGAGCGAGCGCAAGTCGGGCGGCGGCGGCCAGGGGTGCTGGGGCGCGCAGGAGACCATCGGCGACCTGATGCGGGCGGACGGCGTCACCATCAAGCCGGGCGGCTGGCTCAGCGGGAACAACTCGATGTGGATCGAAGGCCCGCAGAACCTCTGCGAGGGCGGTTTCCAGGACTTCACCTCCAACGCGTGGGGCGCCACCGCTTCCGACCCGTCCACCTGGAAGGGCGACGACAACGGCAACGGCATCTTCGACGAGCGTAGCGAGCGCGACATGGTCTTCACGTGGGTGTCCAACTACCTCACCACGCGCTCCAACGTCTTCGAGATCGACCTCATGGTCGCGGTCTCCGATCCGCCGTTCTATCCCGGCTCCACGAACAACAGCCCGCGCCAGCTTCCGCTTCCCGCCTACAAGTCGCCGCGCATCTACGCCAAGAAGCAGATCGTCGGCATCCTCGATCGCTCCACCTGCCTGCGCATCCTTCCGGGAGGCGTCTGCGATTTCACCGGCCCCGTCGATATCCGCATGTTGCGCTTCAGCGACGACAAGAGGGCGTATTGAGGGGCGGGATGGGGAGGGCGCTCCGGCGCGTCGGCGGCGTCTGATCCGCCGCCTTACGGCACCCGCGCGATCTTGACGCGGCCCGTGCATCGCACGACGTTGATGGCGCGGAGGTCGCCGCTGTTCATGTCGCGGATGACGATCGTGGGCTCCTGGGTCTGCACGAGGGCGCCGTTGGTGCCGAGGCGGATGTCCGGCGTGGTGTCCCATCCGTAGGCGGTGACGGAACTCTGGGAGTTCCAGTTGAGGAAGTTCCGGGACTTCGCCATGTTGATGGTCATCGTGCCGCCGATCGACATCACCTCGCTCTGTTTGGCGTTGTGTCCGAAGCTGGAGGTCGAGGAGAGCGAGGAGTCGTAGGTGAAGTTGTAGTAGTAGGTCCGGCAGGTGATGGGGTGGTCCCACGGGCCCGTGTTGCCGCACTGCGGGCACTTCTGGTTGGGGCCCGGCGCGGAGGACCAGCGCCGGCCGCAGTCGCAGCAGATGTACTCGTAGGTGTAGCCCTGGTAGCGTCCGCCGGACTGGTAGAAGATGCCGGTGATGAAGAACCGGAGCGTGGACTCGCCGCCGAGTTCGTGCTGGAGGGCCCACAGGTCGGGCGTGCGCTCGACGTCGTTCTGCTTCGACTCCAGCCACATCGAGGTGCCGTTGTCCTGAACGCGGAACTCCACCGCGATGTCCGTGCGCGCGTTCGTGGCCAGCGCCCGCGCCCGCATCACCATTCCCTGGATGGCTGCGGAGGCCGTCGTCCATTTTTCGCTGCGCATCATCTCCATGAAGTTCGGGAGCGCCATCGCCGCCACGGCGATGAGGATCGCGATCACGGTCAGAAGCTCGATGATCGTGAAGCCCTTCGGGCGTCCCATGCGTTCCCTCCACTTCACGGGAAACGACAGTTTCAGCTTACCATCATCCGATGCCCCGTCAAGGGAGATTCCGTGGGATGAATTCTATTGAACCGGCGTCGTTTCGGCCTATCATATCGCGTCCAAAGGAGGTGACACCATGCCCATGCGCGCGGCGGCACACACGTTCAACTGGATTCCCTGGGCCGGCGGGCGGAACGAGAAGCTGGACCTCGACCGCATCCTGGCCGAGGTGCGCGAGGCCGGCTATGAGGCGGTCGAGTTCTCGCGGGCCGATTTCGAGCTGGCCGACCCGGCGCGCAGCCGCAGGCTCCTCGAGAAGCATTCCCTGGTGCTCTCCGGCATGAGCTTCTCCTACAAGGGCCAGCCCGGCCAGTGGCAGCAGCTCAAGGACCACGCCCGGGCCCTCGCCGACATGGGCGGCAAGGTGGCCGTCTTCTTTGACACCACGGACTGGAAGGTTGTGGGGCCCGCCGGTCTGGATTCCGGTCTCAGCGGCCCCGCCGAGGCCGCCGAGGCCTTCGCCGAGCACTGCGCCAGGCTGGGCCTCATCGTCTCGTTCCACAACCACCTCCGCACCAACCTCGAAACCCTCGCCCAGATCGACAATATCATCCCGCGTCTCAACCGCTCCGGCTTCTGTCTCGACACGGGCCACCTCATCGCCGTCAAGGCCGACCCCGTCGACGTCATCCGTCGCTACGGGGCGAAGATCAATCATGTTCATCTCAAGGATTCCGCGTTCAAGCCGGACGGGAGCTTCCTCGACTTTGTCGAACTCGGCACGGGAAATCACTCCTGGCGGGTGGACGACTGGCTCGAAGCCCTTCGCGGCGTCGGCTACGATGGCTGGCTCACCCTGGAGCAGGACCGCACCCGAACGACGCCGCTGGAAAGCGCGAAGGCCAACCGGGAATGGCTGAGGAAGCGGGGCGTCTGACCGGCCTCCGGATCGGGCATCAGCGTCGCAAAACGCGCCAGATCAGGCGTGCGGGGGTGGTGAAACTTCGAATTTTGTGTGAAAACAGGCGCTGCCGACGCCCGAATTGGATATTACGAGGTATATGAGCCCTTTTCGGGCTTGACGCAGGCTGGTTAGGTTGATTAAATATACTGCGGACATGTTCATAAGCCGGTATTATACCATACACTCTTGAGGGAGAAGGCATGTCGAGCGTGATCTTGAGCTGTCCGTTTTGCCATCAGAAGGGGGATTACCGGGACGCGCCGCCGAATTCGACGGTGCGTTGCCACGAGTGCGACTCGATGTTTCGAGTCCCGGCGAACGCGTTCGCCAAGCACAAGCCGGGGACGGTGCTGACGGGCGAGCACGAGACCAAGCGGGGTCCGTGGCTGAAGGTGGTGCTGATCGTTGTGCTCGTCGGGGTGGTCGGCGGGGGCGGGTGGTGGGTCTGGAAGACTCTCTATTCCGCGCCCGTGACCGAGGTCGAAGATCCCTACGGCCCGCAGGTGAAGTATCCCGTGACGGACCCGGCGGGGGTGCTGGAGCGATTCCTTCTCTGCTGGAAGGACGTGGGCGATCCCAAGAAGCACATGGACCCCGACGCGGTCCTTCGCTACTGCCGTTCGTGCGACCGGGCGAAGCTGAAGGAAGGCACGGACATCGCCCGCAAGGACTTCGAGGCGAAACTCAACTCGAAGATCGGCAAGTGGATCTTCATCGAGTTGCCCGTCATCAAGGGCCAGGAGACGGGCGGCGAGCAGGGGGCCGTGACGTTCCAGGTCATCGTCGCTTCCGCGCAGGACCGGGACTCCAAGACGGACTACAAGGGCATCATGAGGGTCCGCGTGGTGCAGGACGACACGCCCAACGGCAAGGAGTGGGGCGTCGATCTGGACAGCGCCGTGCCGATATGGGAGTGAGAGAGACTTTAGGACAGGCATTCCTGCCTGTCGTCTCCGCAATGAAGCAAGCGCGGTCGGTCTCGATGAGTGAGAGCCGGCCGCGCTTTCGTTTAACCCCGGGCATCCATTCTCATCCGGCGACCTCTTCGGCCAGCGCTTTGCCTAGCTTGCGGCAGTCTTCCGCGGCCTGCTTCGTCGGGGGCCCGAGGCTCTTCGCCCCTTCCGAGACCTGCCTGAGGCCGATCGCCTTTCCGAGCCGGTCGAGGCTCTTGATGGCCCCGCCGCCTCCGCCGTGGCTGACGAAACTTACGAACGGCTTGCCCTTGACGCCCTTGACGAGCGGCAGCGTCCTGTCGAAGAATGTCTTCATCTGCCCGGCCATGTAGGTGAAATAGTCCGGCGACCCGAACGCGTATCCGTCCGCCGCCGTGAACTCGGCCATGTCGAGCGCCTCCACGTCCACCGCCTTCACCTTGTGCTTCCCGCCCGATCCCGCGCCCTCCGCGATGAGGTCGGCCATCTTCTTCGTGTTCCCGGTGCCCGAGTAATAGACGACGAGAATCGTGCCCATGACGGTCCTTTCGATTTTCCTTAACTCCGAGTTTGGCGGCAGGATTTCCGGGCGATGGCAAGCAGTTCCTCGATGGCCTCGCGGTGATTCGTCAGGGATTCGACCCAGTGGGCGAGGCATCTGCGCCCGGCGGGGGCGAGGCGGAACAGGCGCTTGGCGTGCGCCGAGCCCGAGACGTTCCACTGGGACGTGATGAAGGATTCTTTCTCCATCGACTTGAGCGCCCGATAGACCCCTGCCGCATCGGGCTTCTCTCCCCTCGACACCTTCAGCGTGGAGATCCGCTTCATGACCAGGTAGCCGTGAAGCGGCCCTTTCGCCAGGACGGCCAGGATCGCGGGCCGGACCAGCTTGTCGAGCGTGCCTCCCGAGCAGGGACAGGACTTGTAGTCAGGCATGGGACGAGCCCTCCCGAGACCGAGGTCTGACGGCACCCTGACTATATTGTCCGCATGGGGAGGCATAATTCAACGGAAATCCGGGCGGTTTCAGGGGCGTTTTCGCTCGTCCGGCCATGCCTACCCGCCGCGGGGGCATGCGTCCCTGTTCTCGCATCGTTCGCAGGCGGGTTTCGCCGCGGCGGGCGCGATCAGGAAGGCGATCAGGGCGTACGCCGCGATGAGGAAGAGGGTGTTCGTCGCGGCCCAGGGGGCTCGGCGCGACTGGAACAGGACGACGACGCCCCCGACCATCGGCGCTATCCACGCGACGGCAACGACGCGGAGGCCCTCTCCGAATCGGCGTGGGAACAGGATCACGTCGCTCTTCCGGGTGAGGCGAGTCGCCGCCGCGCAGTGAAGCGACGGCCCGTCGGCGCGTCCGTGGTAGAGGCAGGTCGGACAGACGCGCGCGATGAACCACAGGTTGCATGCCGCCGTGAGAACGACATAGGCGGCTGCCCACGGCCATCCGAGCGGCAGGAGGAGCCATGCGCCGAGGAGATACAGAATGATGACCGGCCCGTCATGGACCCATGGACTGCGCCGATCCGGGTGCGCGCGGCTCCGCCACGCCAGCGCCGCGGTGCATAGCGTCGCAAGAGAGCCGATGATGAACCCGTCGACGTTCATGTCTTCGGGACCTCCGCGCGATGAATTTCAGAACGGTGGTTCCATGCGTCGCGGCAGAGGCAGACGTTGAGTCCGACGCTGCCGGGCGGCTCGATGTGATGTCTCTCGTAGATGGCCGCGAGGCCCTCCTTGACCCTGCGATAGTAATCGAGGCCGGGGGCTTCCCTCCTTCCCATCACCGGGCGGCCGAACGGAATCCAGAGAGACGCGATGGGCACGATGCCGCGCTGCGCGAGGTATTCCGCGCCCGCGAGGTAGCTCTCCGCCGGCTCGAGGCCGACCACAAACGACGTGCATGCCTTGTTCGGGCCGTATTTCTCCGCGATGTGCGTCAGGCAGTCCACGTGACGCTGCCGCCCCGTGAACTTCGATTTGCCGGGGGTGATGATCGCCGCAAGCCCCTCATCCCACACTTCCAGGCTGCACGCGACGCGGTCCACGCCTGCCTCGAAGAGCAGGTCCACCTCCGCCGGATCGCTCGGCGGCGTCGTGTAGACCAAGACCTCCCCGGGGATGTTGTCCATGCCGACGACGCGGTGAATCTCGTCGAGGATGTCGCGGATGACGCGGCACTCGGCCTGAGTGCTCATCGTTGAGCCGCCGGTGATCTGGAGGTGCCGGGCGGATTTCTCCACCAGGACGGCGTACCGCGTGATCTCGGCCACGTCGCGGGGGGTCGGGAGGCGAGGGTCGGGCTTCCCCTTTCGGGCCAGGCGCTCCGCGATGCCGCCGGAGTAGCAGAACCGGCACGCGTAGCCCGCCTTGGCGTACTCGCAGGGCCAGAGACACTGGAACGAGAGGAAGTCCACTCCCTGAAGCACGGCGTTGCCGAGGAAGGGCAGCCCGCCGGAGGTCTTCTGCTCGTAGAACCGGGACGCGGGCGGGAACGCGACCTCCGTCACGGGCTCGCCGTTGTGGAACAGCACCGGCGCCCCCTCGGGCGGCACGTCGAGAGTGAAGGGGGTCCTGAGCCGAACCGTGTGCCTGATGTTGCGCAGCGCCTCCAGCAGGATCGCCTTCTTGAGGTACCGCATGTGCAGCGCAAGATCCGTCATCTGCACGACCGTGCCGTCCGGCAGCAGCAGACAGTTGCACGTCTCGGGGTCGGGATAGACGCGGTTCGTCGCGCTGAACCGCTTGTAGACGGCGCCGCCTACCTTGACTCCCCTGGTCACGACCATCGCCTTCAGGTCCAGCGAATCGACCGTCTCGCCGTTGAGTTGATAGTGTTTAAGCATGGCGCCTCGACGTCGATGCGGGAAGACCGCTATTCAGCATCCGCTCTTTCCATAACCTGCAGGATATGATCGAAGGCGTCGCGCACCTCGCTGTAGTCGCGGACGTCGACCGTGAACCGTCCGTCCGAGTTGGAGCACGAGGCGACGTGGCCGTCGGATAAGAGGACGTTCACGAACTGCTGCCGGTGGTGAGTGCTCGGCTTCACGTTGAAATTCGCGAGGTCCGGAGGGCACAGGAACTGGGTGTCCATGACCAGCGCCCGGATCGGCTTGCCGTTGCGGTTGTCGCCGAGGTTGCTCAACTGGATATGGTCCGGCTGGGCGGCGGCGATGTTGGGGTTGTCGAACAACTGGTATCCCGAGGCATGGCGGTAGTAGTAGCTCGACTGGGCCTGGGAGTGCCCGACCTTGGCCAACTCGGCGTCGGTGTTGACCGGCTGGTCGCTTCCCGGGCAGAAGAGGACCCGGGGCTGTTTCGACAGTTGATTTCGCAGCAGCAGCCCCAGCGCAACCGGTCGGCCGCTCGCCAGCGAGATCAGGCTCGTCACCGTCCCCGTCGAGGGATAGAAGTCGGCCGGCGAGATCATCGGCGGCGCCTTCGGGCCGTAGGGAATGCTCCCGTCGTAGTAGGTCGCATAGTTGTAGATGGCCAGGCCGATCTGGTGCAGGTTGTTCTCGCAGCCGGCCTTCTGCGCCGCGTTGCGGGCAGAGGCGAGCGCCGGCAGCAGCAGCGCCGCCAACAGGCCGATGATGCTGATGACGATCAGCATCTCCACCAGCGTGAAAGCTCGCCTTGGGATACGGTGCCCCGCCATCTCGCGCCCCGCCGTCTACAGTCGAGGAACTCCGGCGCTTCCTATCTCCGAGACCGGCGACGATAGGCCACAACGCCCGCGCCGATCGCCAACAGCGCCATGGAAGCCGGCTCCGGAACCGCTGTTAGGCGGACGTTGTCGAGGTCCCAGTAGCCGCCCATTTCGGGATAGCCTGTGTTCGGGTCCATAGCGAAGGTGGAGATGGACAGCAGTTGCACGCCGATGCTTTTGTTTGCCCAGGGATCCGAAGCGCGGACAGACGGAAGGACGAACGAATAATCCTGGAAGTGGGTGCCCCCGTTGTCGTCAACGAGGCCGCTCGTGACGGTCGTGGAGCCGATCTGGACCCTGTTGTTCGCCCCGTCGAGGTAATAGAGGCCAACCTGCATCGTGATGCAGTCGAGCATTCCGCCTCCGTGCCCGATGACTCCGACCGTGAGCGCATACGTTTGCCCGACCGTGTACCGATCCGGCAGGTTCTGGTACAGCTCGACCTGCGGGACCCCGAACATCCAGATCGCCTGGTTGCCGTCGATATTGAAGATGTGGTCGGACTTGCCGCGGGCGGTGTTCACGAACAGGCCGGTGAGCTGGTCCCAGTCATATCCGGAGCTGCCGTCCCACCAGACGGGCTGCGCCGACTTCACCCAGTCGTCGATGTTCGTGTTGACGAACGTGGTCACCGGCGACTCGAAGGAGGCGTTGGGGACGGCAATCGACGCCGCCGTCGCCGGGGGAGTCACCACCGCCGCCGCAACTAACAGGGACACCATGCCGCACGCGCGAACCCACATGTTCATCCTCCTTGTGTGCATCCGCCAAAGCTGTCCGTGAACCCCGGGTGATGGCCGCTCCCGAACATCGACGGCCCCCTCGCGAAGACAAGCACGTCGGCCGTGTTCCCGACGGAGACGTGCCGCGGAGTGAGGAGCATCCTTCCTATTTGTGTAAGGCTAATAATAGTGTTACTCTTAATCCCGCCGAAAAATACAGCAAACGCCGTGCCATTCAGAAGGGGAAAGCGTGTTTAATCCCTTGAACGTCCGCAAGTCCTTGTCGGGCCACGCGTTGCGTGGAATACTCGGGAGGGTCCGCAGCCACAGGCGCGAAATCGCATCCGCGCGGCGTGTTCAGATTTCCGAACGCATCGGGGCCGCCGTCCGTCGCAAGTGCGCCGCAAGTCATTTCGCGGCTGGAGGATACGCGGGTGTTGAGTTCCGGGTACAGCCGAACCGTGCATGGGGGCGTCGCGAGTAGTAGTGTAAGTCCAATAGTAGTATTACACCTACAATGGAGGCGGCGTGCAGGCAGGAGGAAGGCAGG
>JBBIVY010000029.1:22338-34541 GCA_037439485.1 Planctomycetota bacterium
CAATAGTAGTATTACACCTACAATGGAGGCGGCGTGCAGGCAGGAGGAAGGCAGGGGGATAGGCCGCCGGGGAATGCGGTTCAGGCTCGCCGCTGCGTGCAGGCGATGGGGATGCGCTTCTTCAGGTTTCCGAAGCACTTCTCGTTGCAGCGGATGCACTTGACGATTTCCTTGATGCGGCCGGCGCGCACCTTGGCCGGCCACTCGGCGTCGGCGATGAGCCCGCGGCCGACGGCGACGAGGTCCGCGCGATTGTTGTTGAGCATCGAGAGCGCCACGTCGGGCTCGTCGAGGCCCCCGCGCGCGATCACCGGCCTTGACGACGCCAGTTTCACCGCCTCGCTGTATTCCCCCTCGCGGTCGCCGTGGCTCGGCGAAACGTCGAACACGTCCACCCCCGCCGCCGAAAGCGCCGTCACCAGGCGGATCGTGTCCGCGAGGCCGTACCCCGCCTCCGCCTCTTCGACCGGCGTGTGACGATAGAGGACCAGCATCTCCTTGCCGACGGTCTTGCGGATCTTCTTCGTGACCTCGACCGCCGTCTTCATGCGGCCTTCGAGCGTGCTGCCGTACTCGTCCTCGCGGCGGTTGTGGATGGGGGAGAAGCATCGCGTGAGGAAATAGCCGTGCGCCCCGTGCGGCTCGACGCCGTCGAAGCCTGCGTCGCGGCAGACCGCGGCGGCCTCGCCGAAGCGCGCGATGAGGGACTTGAGTTCCGGCTTCGTCAGCTCGTGCGGCTCCCTGGCGGGCACGAAGAACGCCGTCTGCGGCTCGTTCTGCCCGTTCGTGAAGAGCTGGATGGCGATAAGGGCGCCTTCCGCGTGGACGGCGTCGACGAGCATCTTCAGCGCCGGGATGTTTTCGGGCACGAGGAGGCCGAGCGGTGTCGCCTCGATGATGACGAGCCCGACGCCGCCGCTGGCGTGGGAGGCGTACCACCGGCGCCCCTCCTCGCTGAGGATGCCGCGCATCGTCACCATAGGCGGCATTACGATGCGGTTACGGAGCGTTTTTCCCTTGATTTCAAAAGGCTCGAACAGCGGCGCATACGAGATGGCTTCGCCCATGCGTGTTCCCCCGTGAAGAAAGCCTGCGTATAGTATATCCACTGCCGACGACCGGGGTCAAGCCTGCGTTTCGCATCGGGCTTTGGCGCCCCGGCGATTGCGGCTTTTCCGTTTGACTCCGGAGCGCGTCTGTCCTAACATCATCACCGTCGCCAACGCCACCGGGGGCCTCCATGGAGCCTTTCAAGAAGCTCGCGCAGGAGCTGCTGGACGAGATCACGGGGATGCTGTCCGTTGCGGACGCGGGAGCTTTCACGTCGCTCGTCGACGGGGTCCTCGCCGCGAAGCACGTCGTGGTCGCGGGCGACGGACGATGTCGCTTCGTCGGCGGGGCGTTCGTGCGTAAGCTCACGCGCATGGGCCGTTCGGCTTCCCTTCAGGGCGACGCCTCCTGCCGCGCGGCGGGGAAGGGCGACATCCTCATCGTCGCCACCCTCGACGGTGGCCGCGGCGGACTCACGGCGCTGGCCGATTCCGCGCGCAGGCGGGGCGCTCGGGTCTTCGCCGTCGTCGGCGAGCCTTCGAGCGTCGTGGCGGCGTCCGCCGACGCCGTGATCGCCCTGACTCCCCAGATCCGCACCCCCTTCGAATCCATCTCCGGCGGCGGCCGCGCCAGCCGCCTCGCCTTCGACGATGCGGTCATGCTCTACCTTGACGCCGTCATCCTCGCCCTCCAGGACGCCCTCCGCTCCGGCCCCGACGAGAAGGACGAGGACTGATTCCCGCGCTCGTTTTGCCAAATCCCGCTAAGAATCGACAGAATCGACGCACTCCCATCCCCCTCGCCGATTTATGCATTTTGCGTCATATAGGCCCATTTGCCAAATCCTTCCAGAATTCCTCCACAATTCCCCAGAATTCCCAGAATTCCTCCACTCCCACCCCTGACCGAGTCCAGCTTTGTGCCAAAACCTGAATGATGTAGCTGCGGGGCCGTGGGTTCCAGTGAAGCGGGGTGCCCAGCCATGGCTTGCGGCGTGGCTTCGGTCCCGGAGGAGAGAGTTCACGGTCATTCATTTCGACAGGGACGCCTGCGCCAGAAAAGGATGGGGCATCGAACACAGCGATATCGTCGAGCATTCACAGGTGGCCTGGGATATCCTCTGCAACATGCGCAGGGCCGTGGCGTTCGCCGACCTGGCGGAGAAGTTTGTTGAGGATCTGGGCACGTCCGACGAGCCGAGCGCCGAAGACGCTTGGTTTCTTGAGCTTGCGCGTACGCGAATTCCTGGTGATCCTTGGAGGCAGTCCGAAATGTACATCAGACAGCCGCCACCCACCGGCACGATATACTACCAGATGTGCCAGATGCACCGGATCAATGAGCTTCTTGGGGACGTCACGATACTGACCGAGAAGAAGGAAAAGGGGGTGCATGACCGTTCATGCGGCCGCGCCGAGTCGTTTCACCGCCGCCGTCCCCGCTCCCGCTCCGTCGGCCAAAACCGCCTCCGCCCGGCCGCATGAACGGTCATGCACCCACACCCAGCTTCAAGCTTGACTTTTCCGCCCGGATGCGCTATAGTATGGCTCCACAAGTAGCGACGCCGCGAACACGGTGGGTGTAGCTCAATGGTTAGAGCGCGAGACTGTGGATCTCGAAGTTGGGGGTTCGAGTCCCCTCACTCACCCCATTTTCTCTTATTGTGGGTCAGACATTCCTGTCTGACTCTCTTTTTTTCACAGGCAGGAATGCCTGTGCCACGTCTCACAGGCAGGAATGCCTGTGCCACGATCCTAACCCCTCGCGAATGCGAATTGCCTTGACCCGACATTCGGGTTAGACTTCCTGCAGATCTTGCACTAATAAGATAGGTCAGGGACCATCTCGGGGCGGGGGAACGCTATGCGATTTCGCGCGGGATCGATGGTTGTGGCCGTGTTGCTGGCGATGGCGGGGCTCGTGGGGTTTGATTCGTCGGCGAACGCGGCGGACGCGAAGTCCGCGCTCGACGCGGCGGGCACGCGCGTGGGGCTGTGCATTCATCTCGGCGCGGGCAGCGCGTCGTCGCCTGCATTGACGGCGGACCTCGCCGCCGGCAGCCGGATGCTCGTTCACGGACTGGCCGTGGATGACGCCGCGGTGGCGCGCGCGCGGAAGGAGATCGACGCCAAGTCCGTTGCCGGGCAGGCGATGGTGGAGAAGGCGCAGGGCGGATCGCTGCCTTACGTCAACGACCTCGCCGACATGATCGTCGTGGACGACCCCTCGGCCCTCGGCGCGATGAAGGTGTCGCGCGTGGAAGTGATGCGCGTGCTGGCCCCGGGCGGGTCGCTGGTGACGCTTGAAGGCGGCCGGTGGACGAAGGCCGTCAAGCCGCGCCCGAAGGAGATGGACGAGTGGACGCACCCGCAGCACGGGCCCGACGGCAGCATGGTGAGTAACGACAAGCTCGTGAAGTTCCCCCTCGGCCTGCGCTGGCTCGACGGCCTGCCGATGAACATCAACCGCTGGAGCGCCTGCCGCGCGTGGGTTGCCGCGGGCGGAAGGGTCTTCCTCCTCACGTCGAACGAGATCGAGAATATCCCCTTGCGCAAGAAGCCGCATTGGGTCGAGGCGCGCGACGCGTGGAACGGCCTGCTCCTCTGGAAGGTCAACTGCGAGACCGAGGACGACGGCGCATTTCTCACGTGGATCAATTTCGGCGCCCTCGTCACCGACGGCAAGTGCGTTTACGCCGTGAAGAAGGACAAGGCCGTCGCGTTTGACGCCGCCACCGGCGACGTGCTCAGGACCTATGACTCGAAGTATCCGCCCGAGCGCATGTTGCTTCTCGACGGCGTGCTCGTCACGTCGTGCTGGGAAAAGCGCGAGTCGTCGAAGGGCCCGAGCGATCAGACCTCGCTCTGGGCGACGTGGGTGGCCGCGGGCGAGGCTCGCGTCGAGGCGTTCGAGGCCGCGACCGGCAAGCCGCTCTGGGCCAAGGACCTCAACGCCTTCCAGGCGATTGCCTCCGACGGCGTCGTCTACATCCTCGCTCAGAAAGGCAATCCGCCGACGGAACGCACAGTCGTTGCGGTGGACCTGAAGACCGGCCGCGAGTTGTGGAAGGCCCCGCACACGCGCTTCGGCGAGGCGCCCGACTTGCAGCTCAACGCGGCGGGCAAGGGCTTTGTGGTCGTCGCCAAGCGCGGCGATGCGGAGGGTCTCGGCGCTCCGAAGAAGGACCCGGCGGTGCCCGCGAAGGTGAGAGCGATCTTTGGGCTGGCCGCGGCGGACGGGCACGAGATGTGGAAGGTCAGCCCGTCGAAGTCCTGGTGGACGCCCGTTGTCGACGGCCTCGTTTGGTGCCAGTCCGACAAGCTCGACCCGATGACCGGCGCCTCGAAGGGCAAGATCGGTTGGGGCCTCGGCAACCAGGGCTGCACGCCGCAGGCGATCGTCAACGGGTACCTCACGCGCACGCGCGGCGGGCAATACATCAGCCTGGTCGACGGCAAGGACAACCGCTACCAGGGGGCGCGCGGAGCGTGCATCGAGGGGATGGTGCCGGCGAACGGGATGTTCTACACCGCGCAGAATAATTGCCAGTGCTCGCCCGGGCAGGTTTACGGATTCGTCGCCGTCGGCCCGGCGGGGGACCTCCCGGCCGCGGACGAATTTCTCCGCACGCGGCCGACGGAGAAGGGCCCGGCGTTCGGACCGGTGAGCGAAGCCGCGCTCAAGGCCGACTGGCCGTGCTACCGCCATGACTCCGAGCGCACGGCGTCGACGTCGATGGAGATTCCCGCGGGGATGAAGATGCTCTGGAAGACCCCCGTCGCGAAGCCCGCCGCGGGGCCGATGGCCGAGGCGTGGAAGACGCGCCTTGCCTCCTGCCTGACGGCCCCGGTGAGCGCGGGGGACCTTGTCTTTGCGGCCGAGACGGACTCGGGAAGGGTCTTCGCCCTTAACGCCGCGAACGGGAAATCGGTCTGGACGACGACGCTCGGCGGGCGCATCGATACGCCCCCGACGATCTACAAAGGGCTCTCGATCGTCGGCTGCCACGATGGCTGGGTGTATGCGCTCCGCGCGAAAGACGGGCAGCTCGCCTGGCGGACGCGCGTCGCCCCGCGCGAACGGAAGATGGTGGCCTTCGGCGCGATTGAGTCGGTCTGGCCGGCGGTGGGCACGGTGGCGATTCACGACGGCCTTGTCTACGCGAACGCCGGGCGCACGTCGGAATCGGACGGCGGCATCGCGGTCGTGGCGCTGGACCCGGCGACGGGCGAGTTCAAGTGGGGCAAGAACATCCGCGGCGCCGATCGCATGAACGACATGCTCGCGGTTCGCGACGGCGCGGTGGGGTGGTGGTCGCTGCGCTTCGACGCGAAGTCGGGCGACCGGGCCGCGGTGGACACCCAGGGCATCAACCTCGGCGGGATGATCGACCCGACCTGGACGGTGGTCTCCGTGCGCAAGTCGGGCAACGCCTTCGCGGTCGGCAAGACCGTGGGGAACATCCTCGCGTGGGACGACAAGTACGTCGCAAGCCCGCGGTCGCTCGTCGCCCGCGACAAGGAGCAGCCGCTCTGGACGACCTCCTACGGGCGCACGGAGACGGTGGACGCCATGGCGGTCGCCGCGGGCGCCGCGGTATACGCCGGGCGCGCGCCGGGCGCCGACGGCAAGGCAGCGGGATTCCTTCACATCTTCGCCGCGACCGATGGGAAACAGTCCGCGCAGTTCACGCTTGACGCCGAGCCGACCTACGACGGCCTCGCCGTCGCCAACGGGCGCATCATCATGACGCTCCAGAACGGCTCCGTCGTCTGCTTCGGAAAGGGAGAGTGACCGCCGCGGCTAGAGCGTTTCGAGTTCCTTGGCGACCGCGGCGACGAGCGGCTCGATGGTCTTCTCGGAGAAATCGAACGGAAGCCCTGCGGCCTTGAAAAGCTCCGGCAGCGGCTTGGAGCCGCCGAGGGAGAGGGCCTTGCGGTAGGCTGCGAGCGCCTTCTTCCGGTCCTTGCGCGCGGCGACCCAGAGGCCGAGAGCGCCGAGTTGGGCGATGCCGTACTCGATGTAGTAGAATGGGTACTGGAAGATGTGGAGTTGCGCGTGCCAGCGGTGCGCGCGCTCCTCGTCGAGCCCCGACCAGTCGACCACGCCTCCGCCGAAGCGGGCCATCGTCTCCAGCCAGATCGCCCGCCGGTCGTCGCGCGTGTGCGCCGGGAGCGAGTAGAGCGCGTGCTGGAACCGGTCAATCGTCGCAATCCACGGCAAGAGGCCGATGACCTCCTCGAACTTCTCGCGCTTCTCGCGGCGCAGGTCCTCTCCCTTGTAGAAGACGTCCAGGAAGTCGCCCGCCAGAAGCTCCATCCCCATCGACGCGACCTCCGCGAACTCCAGCGGCGCGCTCCGGTAGGCCGCCAGGGGCTCGTCCGCCGCGGCGAAGGCGTGGAAGGCGTGGCCCCCTTCGTGGAGGAGCGTCGTGACGTCGCGGTCGACGCCCACGGCGTTCATGAAGATGAACGGCTTTCGTGCCTCGGCGAGGGCGCACATGTAGCCGCCGGGCGCCTTGCCCTTGCGGCTGGCGAGGTCGAGCAAACCGGATTGTCGCATGTCGGCGAATTGGGCGCCCAGCTCCGGGGCCACGCGCGTGAACGCGGCCTCGGCCCCGGCGATGAGTTCCTCGGGCTTTTCGAACGGCTTGAGTGGCGAGCGGCCCTCGGGGTCCACGGAGACGTCCCACGGCCGCAGCGCGTCGAGCTTCATCGTGCCCCGGCGGCGGAGCTGGATCTCGCGCGAGAGCGGCACGACGACCTTCTCGACGGCGCGATGAAATCGCTCGCAGTCGGCGGGGGAGTAGTCGAAGCGGTGATAGCGGCGGAACTGGTAGTCGACGGCCGAGAGCCCGGCGTTGGCGGCGATCTTCTGGCGCAGGGCGAGCATCTTCTCGAAGAGCCCCTCGATCTTGTCCTTCTCGGCGAGGCGGCGGGAGGCCGTGGCGCGCCAGGCGCGCTCGCGCAGGCCGCGGTCGGGTTCGAGGAGGAACTTGCCCATCTCGGGCATGGTGCGTTCGCGGCCGTCGAAGGTCACGTTCATGGCGCCCGTGACGGCCTGGTATTCCTGCGAGAGCACGGCGTCCTCGGTCTGGAGCGGGACGTTCGCCTCGCGGAAGAGATCGACGTCCCCGCGGACGTTGCGGTCGAAGACGCGCATCCGCGATGCGGACTTGCCGGCGCCGAAGCGCGACAGGGCGTCGAGATACTTCCGGTCGAGCTTGTCGAAGAGCGGCTTGACGGCGGGCTCGACGGTGGTGATGAAGCTATTATAGGCCTCGGCGCGCGCCTTGTCGTCGGTCTGGCAGGTCATCGCGACGTAGAGCGCGGAGCTCGCCTGGTCGAGCGCCGCCTCGAACTCGGAGCGGTCGAGGAGCCACGCGTCGAGGCCCTTGCGTGATTCGATGGGGCGGTCGAGAAGCGCGCGGCAGAGCCCGGTCACTTCCTCGCTCGTCGAGAGCGTCGCGTCCTCGGGCACGAACCGCCGGGGCGTGTGTCGCGGGAGCTTTGAGAAATCGAGAGTGGTGGTCACGGTGTCCTCCATATAACCCTCACCCCGGCCCTCCCCCGGAGGGGGAGGGGGAAGCCGCCGGGGTTTCGGGCACGGTGTAGACGGCCATGTAGCCGTCGGCGCCGAGGTATTTCTGCGCGACGCGGAGGACGTCGGCGGGCTTGACGGCGCGATAGTAACCCTCGATGCGCGAGTGGAAGTCGAAGCCGAGGCCGAGCAGTTCGTCGAGCGCCGACGCGGCCGCGACGTCCCTCAGCGACTGCGCGTCGAGCAGCTCCGCGGTGAGGATGACGTTGACCGCCTGATCCACCTCGGCCTGCGTCGGCGTATACGCGGCGGCCTTGCGGTAGTTCTTCAGGATGATGTCCACGACCTCCTTCGTCTTCGCCGGCTCGCAAAGCGCGTAGGTGTAATAGGACCCGGGGATGAGCCCCTGCCAGTTGATCGCGTGGACAACGTAGACGAGCTGCTTGCCGCGAAGTTCCTCGTGCAGCCATCCCGAGGGGAGCTGCCAGCCGCTCATGATCGTCTGGAGGACGTTCATCGCGAACTGGTCGTCGAGTTGCCCGAGCTTCATGCCCGGCACGCCCACGATGACGCCCGAATTGGCGAGCTTCGTCGGGGCGGTGATCGTCTCCATCGGCGCCGTGTTGGGCCGCGTCCGGCAGGCCGGGACCTCGTTCTTGCCCGCGGGAATCCCGCCGAAGAGCTGCTCGACGCGTTTCTTCGCCGACTCCACGTCGAAGCTGCCGCAGACGGCCAGCACGCTGTCGCCCGCCTTGAGATATTTCTTGTGATGCGCGGCGAGTTGCTCAGGCGTGGCAGCCTCGACGACGGCCTTCGCGCCGATGGGCAGGTGCGCGTAGGGCGTGCCGGCGAAGAAGTTCCCGCGGAAGAGCTGCATCGTCGCGGAGTACCAGTCGCTTTCGATCTCGGCCATGCCGGCGAGGATCTCCTTGCGGGCGAGGTCGAGTTCATCCTTGTCGAACGTGGGCTTCGTGATGACGGCGCCGAAGATGTCGAGCGCCTTGTCGAAGCGGTCGTCGAGGACGCTCGCCTGGACGAAGAACGTGTTGTTGCCGCAGCCGCCAGCGATGGAGCCTCCGGCCTCGTCGAAGAACTCGGCGATGTCCTTCGCGCTCAGCTTATCGGCCCCGCGCGCCATCATGTCGGCCATGAGATTGCCCAGGCCGCTCGTCTTCTCGTCCTCCACCATGATGCCGCCGCGGGTGACGAAATACATCGAGACGAGCCCCGCGCCCGGCACCGGGTTATAGACGACCCGCAGGCCGTTGGGGAGCGTCATGAGCGTCGGTTTGGCCTTGCTTCCGGCCGAGGCGGGGGCGACGACCGCAGGCGCGGCGGCGGTCGGCAGGAGCGTTGTGATGACGGGGTAGCCGGTGAGGTACTTCCTCGCCGCGTCCTTGACCTCCTGCGTCGTGACGATCTGAATGCGCCGCGTATATTCGGCGCTGAACGTCACGTCGCCGGTGGCGAGGTAATCGGTGGCAAGCATCTCGGCCTGCGACTGCACGCTCTGCCGCGTGGCGACGAGGTCGGCCAGCTTCTGCCGCTTGGCGCGCGCGAGTTGGGCCTCCGTGGGGCCGTCGTCGACGACCTGCTTGAGCCGCGCGAAGACCTCCTTTTCGGCCGCGGCGACGTTGGCCGGGTCGCACTTGAACGAAACGTTGAAGAGCCCGCGTCCCCATTCCGGCGTCCATGAATCGGCCGAGACGGACGTCACGAGTTTCTTCTCCTCCTTGAGCGACTGGGACAGGATGCTCGAATCGCCCGCGCCCAGAATGTTCGCCAGAAGGTCGAGCGCGTAGAGGTCCTTGTCGAGGAGCGCGATCGACTGGAAGCTGACGACCTCGGCGGCCTGCTTCGCGCTCTTGTGCGTGACGACGGAACGCACCGGGCTGACGATCGTCCTCACCTCCGGCAGCGCCAGGTCGGGCTGCGGCGCCGTGCCGAAATCCGCGAAGACGCGCCGGACCTGGTCGATCACCGCCGCGGGGTCGACGTCGCCCACGACGACGAAGACCATGTTCTGCGGGACGTACATCTTCCGGCGATAGTCGATCACGTCCTGGAGCGTCAGCCGGAGCTTGGCATCGCGCAGGCCCACCGTCGGCAGCGACGCCGGGTGCGTGCCGAAGACCGCCTGAACGTGCGCGTCCCAGAGACGGCTGTCGGGCGAGTCGGCGTACATCTCCAACTCCCGCTGCGTGACGCCCGATTCGCGGTCGAAGTCGGCCTGCGTGATCTGGGGGCGCGTCATCCACTCCGCGACCAGGTCGATGCAGTCCTTCGTCCTGCTCGACGCCGCGGCGATGAAGTAGGCCGTGCGGTCGAGCGTCGTGTAGGCATTGGACTGCCCGCCGATCTGCTCGACTCGGTCGGAGGTCTTCTTCGCCTCCTGAGCGGTCGCGGCGCCGGAATCATGCGCGGCGCCCTCCGCCGTGAGGTGCTCGACGAGGTGGCTGAGGCCCATGCCGAGCCACCGGCCTTCGTAGAGGCTGCCCGTGTGAACGTAGGCCTCCACCGTCACCACCGGCGAGACGCGCGTCGGCTTCACGATGAGCGTCAGGCCGTTGGAGAGTTTTACGACCGTGACGCCGTCGGAGTTCTCGATGGTCCGTGTGATCTCCAGCGGGGACGTCGCTTTCGCCGGCGCCTGTGCCGAACCGACGGTCGGCGCGAGAAGCAGCAGGGAGATTGCCGCGGCGAAAAGGGCAAAGCGACGGACGGAGGATGGGCTCATGAGGGGCCTTTCTTTCCTGTGGCGAAACGTTCGTGCCGGTGACGGCGGAGGGAATCTTACCTCATTCCGAGTGCATCTCAAGCGAATTGCGGCGGGGGGCATCATCCCGCAGGCTTGAGTTTGTCGAGGAGTTCCTGTGCCCGTCGGCGGGTGCTGTCGTCTTTGGAGAGCTTGAGCGCCTCGTCAAGAAGGGGCTTCGCGCGTTCCGGCTTGCCGGAGTCGACGTCGGCCTGCGCCCACTCGACGCGCCACTTGCAGGCGGCCTCGGCGTCATCCTGAGCAGCGACGGCCTGCTTCCACGCCGCGTCGGCCCTGTCGGCATCGCGGCGCTTCGCCCAGGCTCGTCCCGCGTCGGCCCACAATCTCGCCCGGGCCGGTCCAGTCGAGGTAGCCGACGAGCGTCAGCCTCACCGCGTGCGCGCCGGGGGGGACTCCGCGAAGCTCGACCGGGGTGACGCCGCAAGGCTGTCCGTCGAGGCGGACCTCGGCGCCCGGCGGGTCGCTTGAGATGGAGATCCCGGAGTCGGCGAGCGCGGCGAGGTCGAAGGCGAGGTTGTTGGCGCCCTTTCGCAGCGACACGTGCTTAACAAGCGTCTTCGAGCCGAACCGCGCCAGGCGCACCACGTGCTCACCCGGCGGCAGGTTCTTCCCGCGCACGGGCGTCGCACCCAGCCATTGCCCGTCGAGCCATACCCCCGCCCGAGGCGGCGTCGAGCTGATCGACAGGTCCGCCCCTCGCGCGTTGTGCATCGTCCATCCAAGGAACGCGACTCCCTCCGCGGCCAGGACGAGCGACAGGATGACGACCCATTTGCTCATGGTAGTTCGCCGGCGCCGGGCGCCCGATTTAGAACGCGTTCTTCTTCACGAACTCGATCACCTCGTCCAGGTTTCCCGTCGCGAGGCCGACGCAGGTGTCGGCGCAGCCGTAGTAGAGCTTGATCTCGCGGGTCTTCTCGTCGACGATCGCGGCGTTGGGGAAGAGGACGTTCGGCACGTCGCCCACGCGCTCGTAAAGCTCCGTCGGGTGCAGGAGATACCGCTTCGTGCGATAAAGCACCTTCCACGGCTTTTCGAGGTCCAGGAGCGCCGCGCCCGCCGCGTAGATGTACCCGCTGCACGTGATGCGCACGCCGTGATAGATCATCAGCCAGCCGTCCTTCGTCTCAATCGGCACCGGCCCCGCGCCCGTCTTGCCTCCCTGCCATCCGCCGCGAGGTCCGAAGAGGTAATGGTGATTGCCCCAGTGGATCAGGTCCGGGCTCTCCGCATAGAAGATGTCTCCGTAGGGCGTGTGGCCCGTGTCACTCGGCCGATGCAGCGCGGCGTACTGTCCGTTGATCTTGCGCGGGAAGACGACGGCGTTGCGGTCGTAGGCGAAGGCGAGTTCGGTGATGAGGTCGAACTTCTTGAAGTCCTTCGTGCGCGCCATGCCGATGTGCGGGCCGGGGCCGGCGGGGTAGGAGCAGTAGCTGACGATGAACTCGCCGTCGATGGGCGTCACGCGCGGGTCGTAGGGGTTCGACGGGCCGTCCGGGTTGGCGTCGGGGTCGGTCGTCCGGCAGACGATGCGCTCGGGGTTGATCTCCCATTGGATGCCGTCCTTCGAGAACCCGGCGTGCAGCTCGCATTCCATGCGCTGCGTGTCGACGCGGAAGACGCCGGCGTAGCCCTTGCCGAACCTGACAGCGGCGGAGTTGAAGATCGTGTTGGCCGTGGGCACGGCGGCCGCGGTGATGATGGGGTTGCCCGGGTATCGCTTGAAGATGGTTTCGTTCGCCATGAATTCTCCTTTCCGGATAGTGTAATAGTGTCGCGGAGATTCTAGCGGGGCCCCGGCGTGAATACAAAAGGAAAACGACTTGTGCGTGTGATG